>JARRQA010000058.1:0-11178 GCA_037382325.1 Robiginitalea sp. | reverse complement strand
CAGAGGAGGTGTTCCTCCTTAAAGGATAGTCCTATTTTGATGGTGCTTTCGGCCACATAGGGTGCCTTGAAGTCATTCAGATAAAGGGGCGTCAGGCCACAGGCCTGAAATTCGGAAGTATCTTTTGAAAATTTGCCCGAGGTACAGTGTGCCTTTTTGTGGATTCGGGCGGTAACCTGGTTGATCGTATAAGAACCGGTTTCCATGAGGTTTTCATAGGTATGCCGAGGCACCGTTGTGGGTCTCAGAATGAAGCCCAGATATGGCGGGTTGGCACCGATATGGACCACAGAGTTAAATAAGGCCAGGTTCTCGACTCCTGCCCCGGACCGGGTCCCTATCAGATTGGCGGTTTTATAACCGGTGACCTTGTTGATCAGAGTAGCCCTGGTTCGCCCTTCCATGTCCTGAAGGGCCCGAAAGTCAAAATGTGTTTCCAAAGTGGCTTTTTTTCAAAGATACCACTTGGTTCCCTCAATACGGGCTCAGTCGCATCAACAACCCGATGCCCAGGGCGATCAGCAGGCAGAGTACCATCACATGGTACAAAAGCATAATTCGCTCCTCCCTTGTGTTCAGTGAGCATTCAGGATCATTCCACATAAAGGCTGCTCCCAGACAGGGAACCCAGTACATCCCTTTTATATTTGACATAGCTTCTGTTTTATATCAAATCTACGGGTACTTTCTCCTGCCGGATGATGCTATATTATCCGGTTTATGCTGCTGATTATCCACTCGTTACTCTATACCGCCTGTGGGTTGAATTCCCGGGAAAATCCGTATTATGCAGTCTGTGAATCCCAACCCAAAAGACAGAGCAGTTTCACAGCCACCCCGAATTGGATGGCATGTCCTGCCGGTGATTGTCTTCTCGCAGTTCTGCGGCACCTCTCTCTGGTTTGCTTCCAATGGGATCATGAGCCCGCTCACCGCCCACTTTGGCCTGCCGCCCACTGCTCTGGGAGACCTGACCGCATCAGTGCAATTCGGGTTTATCACCGGTACTTTGGTTTTTGCCGTGTTAACCCTGGCAGACCGCTTCCCTCCCACCCGGGTGTTCTTTTGGTCGGCCGCTTTAGGAACACTGGCTAACCTGGGATTGATATGGGAAGGAAACAGTTACGCAACCCTTCTGCTGCTGCGCTTTGCTACCGGATTTTTTCTCGCCGGTATTTACCCGGTAGGGATGAAAATTGCTTCTGATTATTACGACAAAGGACTTGGCACTTCCCTCGGGTACCTGGTGGGTGCCCTGGTACTCGGGACCGCTTTTCCACACCTGCTGGGAAGCGGTTTCCTTTCGATATCCTGGAAGCAGGTGGTGGGCATTACTTCAGCCATGGCATTTCTTGGAGGCCTTTCCATGTGGTTTCTCCCCGACGGGCCTTTCCGGAACAGGATGCAAAAACTGGACCTGGCCGCATTTTTCAGTGTTTTCAGGAACAGGGAATTCAGGGCACCCGCCTTTGGCTACTTTGGACATATGTGGGAATTGTATGCCTTCTGGGCTTTCGTACCCCTAATGCTGGGGACCTATTCAGACCTGCATCAGGAGAGCCATCTATCTCCCCCTCTGTGGTCTTTCCTGATCATCGGTATCGGTGGCCCGGCCTGTGTCCTTGGGGGATATCTTTCCCGAAGCTTCGGGGCACGAAAGGTAGCTGCTACTTCCTTGGTGTTGTCCGGATCCTGTTGTCTGATCCTGCCATGGGCTTTGCTATCACTATTTTGAGCATTGAGTTCCTGGGGAGGGGGTTGCGCCTAACTGACTCGCCCTGGATATACTCCCTGCTTGCCGCGGGGCCAGCACTGGGGCTTTTCGCCCTGCGAAGGCAGTAGGGCTTTTACTGGATTTATTTGCTTAAACGGTTGCGTTTTGAAGGTGTAAGAAGTTACCGGATACCAGGAAGTACCCTTTAAAAAGAAACCTCCTGAAAGTCCTACGGCTTCCTATGGGTCGTTTTCCGTTATATCCCGGACACATCGGAACCCAAGGTGCCCCATGCCCGTATCCGGGGTGGTACGCATCCTTCGGGCCACCCGGTACCCGCTGCAGTAACTGTCGCTGCAGAGGTAGGAGCCTCCCCGTACAACAAACTTCTCTGCCAGAGGATCCCCGGGATCGTATGATTCGGCAGGACCCTTGGGGTCAAAGGACGCTTCCGGTGAAAGTTCGATTGAGTAGGCATCCGAACGGTACTTGTCCTGGCACCATTCCCAGACATTTCCGGCCATATCATAGAGCCCGTAACCATTGGCGGGGAAGCTCTTCACGGGGGCAGTACGGACATAGCCGTCCAAAGAGTCATTCCGGTATGGGAAAACGCCCTGCCAGAAATTCGCTTTTGAGGAAGCTTGTTCGGAAGGGGTGTTCCCCCAGGGATAGATCGGATCCTCCAGGCCACCCATGGCCGCCCATTCCCATTCGGCTTCCGTCGGCAATCTTTTTCCAGCCCATTTGGCATAGGCCCTGGCATCCTCCAGGGAAACATGTACCACCGGGTGCTCCATCCGCCCTTCCAGGGAGCTTCCCGGGCCTTCAGGGTGTCTCCAGTTTGCTCCAATAGTCCAGTCCCACCACTGCGTCAGATCCCTGAGGTCCACCGGGCCCTCCGTGGGTCGAAAAACCAGAGAACCGGGTTGCATAACGGAATCCGGGGGTTTTGGGGTATTTGGTGGCAACTCTTTTTTCATTACTTCCCAGTCCAATTCCCTTTCGGCTGTTGTCACATAACCCGTTGCCTCCACAAATGCCTCGAACTGGGCATTCGTCACCTCGGTTTTATCCATAAAGAAAGCGGATACTCCAACCTGGCGACGCGGGTATTCATCCGGTTCCGCCCATTCAGATTTCCCCCCCATCAAAAAACTTCCGGCGGGAATATACATCATATCCTCAGGAGTTTCAGGGACTGTTGGTTGCTCCATCAGCTTTTTATCCTTGCAGCTGAATAACAGAACTATGGCAGGGATCAGTGCCTTTAATAAAAGGGATACCTTATTCTTCATCGAATTCTGTATCTTTTGATTTCGTAATGAGAAGGGTAAGTTATAGATTCTGCCCGACTTATTTTGGGATCCCCTTTAAATTTTGGAAACTACGCCACATTCCTACACCGAAATCCAAAAATTCACCCAATGGTGGCTCTGGGCCTTTCTGACCGGGTTGGTCCTGTTGCCTGTTTACGGGATTTACAAACAAGTGTATCTCGGAAAACCCTGGGGAAGCAACCCCATGTCCGATACCGGGCTTTGGATCTTCTTACTCGGATCCCTGGCATTCGTTGCCTTTTTCCTGTACATCGAACTCAGGACCGAGATCGATGACCGTGGTATTCGGGTCAGGCTCCGCCCCATTTCCAGGAATATTTTTACCTGGGAACAAATTGAAAAAGTCGAAACCATTAAATACGGCTTTGTCGGATATGGCCTGCGGTTCAGCTTTAAACACGGTACGGTTTATAACATAAGGGGCAACAAAGGCCTTGCCGTTTATCTGAAGGATGGAGGACGGTTTGTGATCGGGACCCAGCAACCGGAAAAAATCATGGAAGCCGTCCAGTCTTTTGACAAAATTAAGAACGTGAAAAAGTAAGGTGCCTCTGCGGGAAAACCTCCTTTTATTTATGTAAATTTAAGGAAGGTGTTTTAGCCTGATTTATACCTGTATTATGGCTGCCTCCCTGATTATGCTGGACGGGGTCCGCCCAAGGCCAATAAACATTACCCGGGACGTGGAGTCCCTCAGCCGGGAGGTAAGGGATAACACCCTTTCCATTACGGACCGGTTGGAATCCCTGGAGGACATTGTCAACCTGGAAGTGGGGGATACTGCCCTGACGCGCCTCCGTAACCTGGAAAGGGATTACGGGATCCGGCAACTCTTCATAAAATTTGAGGGAGATAATCCCACAGGCACCCAGAAAGACCGCATTGCCTTTGCCCAGGTTTATGATGCCATACGCCGGGGATATGATACAGTAGCCCTGGCAACCTGCGGAAACTATGGTGTTGCCATGGCCGTTGCTTGCTCCCTCGCAGGACTGTCCTGCCGGGTCTACATCCCGGCTTCCTACCACACCGAGCGGATTGAGGAAATGAAGAACTTTCACGCCCAAATCATCCGCCTGCCCGGCACCTATGAAGAAGTGGTCACGGCCTCCAGCCAGGAGGCCCGGGTTGAGGATTATTACGATGCGAACCCGGGAGGGAGCAATACGCCACTTCAGCTGAAGGCTTATTCGGAAATCGCATTTGAGATTTACGACCAGCTCCGTGATGCGCCAAAGTTCGTGGCTTGTCCGGTTTCAAATGGGACCTTGCTGGCAGGGGTGTTCCGGGGGTTCGTCAATCTGTATAAACGGGGGAAAACCTCCCGTATCCCACATTTTATTGCAGGTTCTTCCAGCAATAAAAACCCGATCGTGTCTTCCTTCAACAAAGGCCTCAAACACTGTGAAGACCTGGACCCGGCCAAAATCCGGGAAACAGAAATCAATGAGCCACTGATCAACTGGCATAGTTTTGACGGTGACGAAGCCGTATATGCGCTGAGGGAATCCGGTGGTTTTGCGGTACCCATCAGCGATCAGAAAATGAAGGGTATGGCTTCCCACCTTTTGAAAAACGATGGGATCAAAGTACTGCCCGCGGCTACGGCCGGATTGATAGCTCTTTTGCAAAAACACCAGTTGCAGCCAATGGAACACGACCGGTTCGTAACCATTGTGACGGCGAGAAACTAACGTCTGAACCGGCGCGCAAACAATAAATTAAGATCTTCAATATATGGAACGGATTACGGACGGAAATGCCCTGGTTTATGCAGAGGGGGCCTTCAATACCCCGAATGGAAAAACAGCACACGGGCTGGTCCGCTTCACGGAACGATATAAAATACTCGGTGTTCTGGATAGCAGGTATGCCGGCCGGGATGCCGGCGAGGTCCTGGACGGGAAGTCCTGTGGCATCCCGGTTTTTGAAAACCTCAACGTAGCCCTAGATACCATTGGCGCAGATCGTGTGACTTATTTCGTGGTCGGCCTGGCCCCGGACGGAGGCCGCCTTTCCGACCAGGCCCGGCGTACTATTCGGGATGCCTTGACATTTGGGTTGAATGTAGACAGCGGGCTGCATGATTTCCTGTACAAGGATCCCGAAATTTCGGGGCTGGCTTTGGAAAACCACTGCCAGTTACGGGACATCCGCCGGACCCCGGAGCGGGAAGAACTCCATTTTTTCACCGGGAAAATCGAACAGGTGCGTTGTTTGAAAGTCGCTATACTGGGAACGGATTCCGCCGTGGGGAAGAGGACAACGGCATGGCTCCTGGTTCATGGTTTCCGCAATGCCGGTTTAAAGGCGGAAATGGTCGGCACAGGACAAACGGCATGGCTGCAGGGGGCTAAATACAGCATGATTATGGATAGCTGCATCAACGATTTTGTATCCGGGGAAATCGAACATGCTGTATATGAGGCCTGGGTGAATGAACATCCGGACCTGATTGTCATCGAAGGGCAAGGAAGTCTGATGAATCCCGCATATCCCGGCGGGTTTGAGATCCTGGCGGCCGGACGGCCGGATTATGTGATCCTCCAGCACGCCCCGAAGAGAAAAGAATACGATGGCTTTCCAGGGTATCCCATTCATCCGCTTCCCCGTCAGATAGAGGCCATAGAACTCATCTCGGGAAAAAAGGTTATAGCCATCACCGTAAATCATGAGGGCATGGAATCCGAAGAAATCGCGCCAGCCTGTGAAGCCATCCGGAAAGAAACCGGTCTTCCCGCCATTGACGTACTTACAGAAGGGCCCCGGGGCCTGACGGAACTGGTTAAAAAATACCTGCCATGATTCGCCTGGAAGATTTTTGCGTATTGCAAACCCTCCGGGTACATTCGGTCAGCGTGGAGCCCAAAAGGGTACATGCCCACTACACGGTGGTACGACCGGACCAAACTGAGGCCACCACCGAACTTATCTACTCCTACGAATCCCCGGTTTTTGATCCTGAGTCCGCTGCAGACCGGAACCTCGCCAGCCTTATGCTTGCCCAGGCAGCCCTGAATTATGGATTGTTCTGCCGGGAGATTGTCCTTGAAGGGCACTTTGATACGACCGACCGGGGTTTTCTAAAGTCCATGCTTGAAAATACAAGTCGGGAAATACTAACGAACAAGCTCCTAACGGACAATGAATTCATAAAGCCTTCCCATAAACTCCTCGAAGTGGGTAAAAGGAAAAAATATACCTGCGCTGAGCTGATCATCAGGCCCGGCGTGGCTCCCAGGGGGTCTTATCCTTCGACGTTTCCCGTTCCGGATTATTCAAAATATGCTATTCTCAGCAGTGGCGGGAAAGACAGCCTGCTCACCTACGGCCTCGTATCGGAATTTGGCGACCCGCATCCTGTCTTTATCAACGAAGCAGGGCGGCACTGGTTCACGGCTGTCAATGCTTACAGGTATTTTAAGGCCAACGAACCGAATACGGCCAAGCCGTGGTGCAATAGTGACCGGGTTTTCAACTGGATGCTAAGGCAACTTCCTTTTATACGCGAGGATTACGCTTCGATACGGGCTGACGCCTATCCGATCCGTTTGTGGACGGTGGCCACCTTTCTGTTTGGAGTTCTGCCGATAGCCCTGAAACGCGGATTGGGGAATATCCTTGTGGGAGATGAATACGATACCACTGTACGGGGACGCACGCGGGGAATCAGCCATTACAGTGGCCTCTATGATCAAAGCAAATTCTTTGATAATGCCCTGACCCGGTATTATCGCAGGAAGGGGTGGCATCTCTGGCAATATTCCCTGCTCAGGAGCCTTTCAGAACTTCTTATCATGAAAGTACTGACTCAGCGGTACCCGGACCTTCAGGTCTTCCAGATTTCCTGCCACGCAGCACATGAAGAAGATGGACACATGAAACCTTGCGGGCGATGTGAGAAATGCCGGCGCATCATAGGGATGATGGTAGCCCTGGGAGCGGATCCAATCCGGTGCGGTTACACCGTGGCTCAGGTTTCGGAAGGCCTCCGGCAACTGGGCTCAAGGCCGGTCAAGCAGATTGGATCGGATGCTGCCCACCTGTACTTCCTTCTTTCTGAGGCAGGTGTACTTCCCGATAACCAATACACAAAAAAACTGGCACGACCCCATCCGGAAATCATGAAATTGCGCTTTGATAAAGAACGCAGCCGGGTGGAGGACATCCCGCTTCCCGTGCGCAAACCCCTTTTCAATATTTTGCGACTCTTTGCGGACGGATGTGTGCACCGAACCCACGGCAGGTGGGAACCTTTCTGCCTGCATGATGATTTGCTTGAACAAACCAAATACAGACCTTATGTCAGTTAACCATTCGGAAAAATTCCTCTGGGAAGAAATGAAGTGGCCCGAAATCGAGGCCAAACTGAAAGTAACCGACACGGCAATTCTTCCGTGCGGAGCCATTGAGCAACACGGACCCCACCTCCCGGTAGACGTGGATTATTTTGATGCCTACTATATGGCCAGGGAAATTGCCAAAGACTGTATGATGCCCAGGCCCTTTGTTCTCCCCCCAATTCCTTACGGGGTTTCCTACCACCATAGTGCTTTCAAAGGGACCCTTAGTGTTACCAACAACGCCCTCTCAGCCCTTATCTATGATTTGGGAATGAGCCTGGCCCACAACGGAATACGGAAAATCATCATCCTGAACGGACATGGCGACAATAAACCCACCCTTACCTACGCCGCCCAGATGATCAATCGGGACGCCAAAATATTTGTCTGTGTGGAAACTGGGGAAACCAGTGACATCGACCTCTACCAAATGATCGATACCCACAATGACATCCACGCCGGGGAAATCGAAACCAGCACCACTCTGGCGCTGCGCCCTGAGCTGGTGGACATGAGTAAGGCCGTGGATGAGACGCTGGACCTGGAAAACGAGTACCTCGATTTTACTTCCGACCGTGGGGTTAGCTGGTATGTACATACCCAGCGACTTTCAAAATCGGGAATTATCGGGAATGCCACCAAAGGGGATGCCGAAAAAGGGCGTAAGATGTGGGAAGTTTCTATTCGCAAGATGGTGGAGTTTGTGGAGAGCATCATGCACACCCCCCTGGAAGAACTGCATCAAAACCGGTATTGAGATGAAAATAGCGGCCCTTGAATACGAACGGTTGGATTTGGAGCTAACAATGCCCTATCGGATTGCCTACGAGACGGTTTCCAAAAGCCATAACCTCATACTGAAAGTCATCACGGACCAGGGATTAACGGGTTATGGTTGTGCCGCCCCGGACCGGGAAATCACGGGGGAATCCCCTGACGATGTCCTGAGGCAAATCCGGGGTCCGATCCAAAGCCTGCTCGAAGGCGGGGCAGCCTTTCGCCACAGCTATTATCACTCCGAGCTACGAAAATCCACGGAAGTAGGACCTTCCGCGCGTGCAATGGTGGACATCGCCCTATTTGACCTGTTGGCACGCAAATCAGGTCTTCCCCTGTACCAGCTTCTGGGAGGGTACCGTTCCCGTATCCTTACCAGCATTACCATAGGGATCTGTTCCCTTGAAGAAACCCTCGAACAGGCTGGCCGGTTCCTAAAATCCGGATTTAAGGTCCTGAAACTAAAAGGGGGGTTGGATCCGGAAGCAGATATTGAAAAAGTCTTCAAGCTACGGGAATCATATGGATCCCGGTTTGCCCTCCGCTTTGATGCCAACCAGGGCTATTCCCCTTCCCAGGCCATTTACTTTATGGAACAGACCCGACGCTCCGGCATTGAAATCCTGGAACAGCCCACTCATACGGAAGATCCCGAGGGACTCGGACACGTTAGCCGCAAGATCCCGGAACCCGTCATGGCTGATGAAAGCATCAAATCCCTTGCAGATGCCTTCCATCTCACCCGGAGAGGGATGATGGACATGGTGAACATCAAATTGCAGAAGGTAGGGGGCATACAGGAGGCAGCCCATATCAATTCTGTGGCAAAGGCCGGCGGATTAGAGGTGATGATCGGCTGCCTTGATGAATGTGCCCTGGGGATCGCTGCGGGCCTGCACTTCGCCCTGAGCAGGCCCAATATCCAATACGCAGACCTGGACGGTCATCTGGACCTGATAGGGGACCCCTTCACAGGCCTCTTCCAGCTCCGTGACGGGGTGTTGATCCCTTCGGAAACTCCTGGACTCGGACCTATTGGGGAATAAAACACTTGGGGTCAATTGATAAATTTCATGTACCTTATTTCCATGAAAAAATGGCTTCTATACCTGTTTCTGATCGGGACCCTGCTGTCGTGCAGGCAGGAACTACTCCCCCCGGACTTTGAGCACGAAATCAAAAGCGGTGCCAAGCCCTGGACCTCCGAAGCTTTCGAGACCACGGAGGATGATTTCACCTTTGCCATTATTTCAGACCTCAACGGAGGGGAACGCCCCGGGATTTACAGTCAGGCGGTAACACAGCTCAATCGCCTGGATCCCACTTTCGTGCTCAGTGTGGGGGACCTGATCGACGGGGGTACGGAGGACACCCTGCAACTCAGAAAAGAATGGGATTCCTTCGATGCCAGGACCCTGAAACTCAATATGCCTTTTTTCTATCTCGGGGGCAATCACGACCTGACGAACATCGCCATGCGGGATTTCTGGAAAAACCGGTACGGGCCGCGCTACTACCATTTTAAATATAAGGATGTGCTGTTTCTCATGATGGATTCTGAGGATTTCACCGAAAAACGGATGATGGAAATCTACAAGGCCCGGGACACCGCCATTCGTATCCTGGATGGGGAACTGGAAGGGAATTATCAGGAAACCACCTATTACCACATGCCCGAGCGGCGGGTTGGAAACCTGGGCAAAGAACAGATCGCCTATTTCCAAAAGGTCCTGAAGGAAAACCCGGAGGTCCGGTGGACCTTTGTCCTGATGCACAAACCCCTTTGGATGCGTGAGGGAACAGGAAATCTGGCTCCACTGGAAGAAGCCCTGAAAGGCAGGAACTATACGGTAATCAACGGGCACTTTCATACCTATTCCCACCGCAAACGCAATAGCATGGACTACCTGATCCTGGGCACCACCGGAGGCTCTCAAAACCCGGAAGACCCCAATTCTTTCGACCATATCACCTTGGTTCATATGGCCGAAAAACCGGAGATCACCCACCTTAAAATGCAAGGGGTGCTGGACATCACAGGCCGGTCGGGAGGACCTGTCCCATAAAGAAAGGGTGCGGCTGAAATACAGTTACTGACAAAAAAATGGACCCTTTCCGGGTCCATTTATACTGTCGAAATCGGATGATTCAGGTTCACTTCACCGCTTTTACAGGCCGGACCGTTGTTTTAATCAGGAAGTCCTGAAGGGTAAATTCCCTGCCTTTCCAAACATACAGGAAGGCTGCAACAGGCAGCATACAAATGCTGATAAGTTTTAACAGGGTACGGGCCAGGGACTGCTTATAGCCAAGCTCAGTCCCGTCCTCCAGACGCAGGGTTTTCAAATGCAGGATGTCCTTCCCCGGGGAATCCCCCTTATTCAGCAGGCCCGTTCCCACAAAATAAGCCGCGTTCAGGAGCCCGAAAAGATCAACGGACCACCCAATGGACCTGCCATCCCAGATCAAGTCATGGCTCAACTCCTTCCAGGGAAGCACATTAGAAGCTACCGTATATGCAATACCGATTAGCAACATGTCTATCAGGAAGGCGCCAATTCTCTTAATATTATCCCGTCTCATGCCATCGTTATTTACTTCAACGATTCAACCGCACCTCGTACTCCAGTTCCAGAATACGTCCAGTTTTCGAGTCCAGCCGGTAGGTTCCCGGATGGATCCGGATGTCGTACGTATTGATGGTAAACACTTCGGAAGAAATCACCTCGATACCGTCCGGCAGATCAGATGCCTTGTCCCCCAGGAAAAAGTCCAGGACCTCGGTGAGGGCTACAGAATTACAAACATAATCCACGCAACAATGCAGCAGGGTCGTCTTGACCTCTCCCAACAGGGGAATTTTCAATTTCACCTCGATTTCCTTGCAGCCGTTGGCGGGCCAGCTTTTGGCTCCCCCCGAAGGTAATCCGTCAAGGAGAAAAGAGAGGTCCCTGGTAATAAAAAAGACAGCATTGGGTTCAGGGCTTTCCTGGTTCGAACAGGA
>JARRQA010000057.1:0-9501 GCA_037382325.1 Robiginitalea sp. | reverse complement strand
GCAGCCCTCAGGTTCGTTTTCCAGCTCAAACTGAAACACGCCTGGGCTATACTAAGGGCTCACCTGAGTTATTATCGTCGTTTTTTATCTATGCTGAAGAAACGGGAAAAGCTCCGTTTTGTAGAGAAATATTACGCCGCAACGTCCATTGTATGGTCATATTACGTACGTAAGATAAAGACTTTTGGTATTTTAGTAAAAGATTAACGGATTCCTGTCAGGGAGGCAGGGACATTTGTTAATTTTGCCTAAGGACCAGAAATAAACAAACTAGTAACACTTAAATTCACTTGTGATCATGAAAAAACTGATGATAGGAGCTCTGGGAGTTGCCCTTGCGCTTTCCTCCTGTGTATCTCAAAAGAAATATGCAGAGCTGGAAGCCAAACAAAAGGAAACCCAGGACCTGCTTAATTCCGCTACCGTAAAACTGAATACCTGCCTTGAAGAACAAGCTACTGCAGAAGCCCAGCTCAAAACGCTTCAGGAAGAGAACGCTTTCCTCAAAGCCAACAACCAGGAATTGATCAATAACATGGGGAACCTGACGACGTTGACGGCCAAAGGAGCTGACAACCTCGAGAAATCCCTTGAAAGCCTAAGGGAGAAAGATCTGACCATCCGTAAGCTGCAGGATGCGGTCACGCGCCGGGACTCCGTAAACCTCGCACTGGTTCAAAGCCTGAAAGGCGTTCTCGGCAACCTGGACGACGAGGATATCGAGATCAGTGTTGAAAAAGGAGTTGTTTTTATTTCCATCTCTGACAAACTGCTCTTCAGGAGCGGTAGCTATACTGTAACCAATGCCGCTAAACAGGTACTTGGAAAAGTTGCACAGGTGGTGAACAACAAGCCGGATTTTGAATTCATGGTGGAAGGACACACCGACAATGTTCCTTATCGTGGTCGAAGCGGTGTCTTGCTGGACAACTGGGATCTTAGCGTAAAACGGGCTACGTCCGTGGTGCGGATTCTGCAGAATGATTTTGATGTGGACCCTGCACGCATGACCGCTGCTGGACGAAGCTATTACATTCCGCTGATGAGCAATGATACAGCAGAAAACAGGGCCAAAAACCGTCGGACCCGTATCGTGGTTCTGCCAAAACTGGATCAGTTTTACAGCATGATCGAGGAAGGTATGGAGGATCCGGAAATCAACCGGTAAGCGCCCTCTTTCATAGAGAATTAAACCCCGTGAACATTTCACGGGGTTTTTTAGTTAAAGGATGGTTAGGTCCCCTTTTCCTTCCCGGATTATTTCGGGTTGCGGACCGGTGAGGTCAATAACGGTGGACGCCACATTATCGCCGTATCCCCCGTCGACCACCACATCGACCAGGTTACCCCATTTCTCGTAGATGAGTTCCGGGTCCGTTGTGTATTCCAGCACGTCGTCTTCATCGCGGATGGAAGTGGACACGATGGGGTGTCCCAGGCCGCGTACGAGTGCCTGAGCGATACGGTTGTCGGGCACCCGGATTCCCACCGTCTTTTTCTTTTTAAAATCCTTAGGCAACTGGTTGTTTCCCTGAAGGATAAAGGTATAAGGGCCAGGGAGGGCACGTTTAAGGATCTTAAAGGTTGGCGTATCGATCTGACGGGCGTAGTCTGATAAATTGCTCAGGTCCGCGCAGATAAAAGACCAGTTGGCTTTGTTCAATTTAACCCCTTTGATCCGGGCCAGGCGCTGCAGGGCCCTGGAATTGGTGATATCACATCCCAGACCGTAAACCGTATCGGTGGGATAAATCACCAGTCCACCGTCCCGCAGGACTCTTACCACCTGTTCCACAGCCCTGGGATTGGGATTTTCCTCATAAATACGAATTAGTTCCGCCATGGCTTTCTTTCAGTGATTCTGTATAACAGGGCCTGGGCATTAGCCCTCAGAAAAGTTGCCTATTTTTCAAGCACCCTAAGTTTGGCAAACCGGAGCAGTAGTTTTTTGACATCGCCCCGCTCAAACTGAATTTCTGCTTTCTTATCGTTGCCGGCCCCTTCGATTTTAAGTACCTTCCCTTTCCCGAAACGGGAGTGGTCCACAAGGCTTCCTTCCCTTAAATCCTCACCGACGGCTCCATTCTCATTGGTGGGTTGTGACAGCTGTGGCTTGATTTTCCGCAACCGCCTCAATTGTTTTTCAGAAGGGAAGTTTCCTTTGGGAGGACGCCCTGCAACGGGTTTTTTATGCCTGAGCTTGCTTTTGTCCACATCCCCGAAAATATCCGCATTGAGCATGGGCCTGAACTTATAGTTATCCACCGGAGTCAGGTTATCTATGAATCGCTCGTCGATTTCTTGCAAAAACCGGCTGGGTTCGGCATCGATCAGTTTTCCCCATCGGTACCGGTTTTGGGTATAGGTAAGGTAGGCCTGTTGTTCAGCCCGCGTCAGGGCCACATAGAATAGTCGACGCTCCTCCTCTAGTTCACTGCGCGTATTCATACTCATGGCAGAGGGAAACAGGTCTTCTTCCATGCCCACGATATACACGTAGGGGAATTCAAGGCCCTTTGCCAGGTGGATGGTCATAAGCGCCACCCGGTCTTCATCTCCTTTGTCCATATCCAGGTCAGTGGCCAGGGCGACATCTTCCAGGAATTCAGTGAGGTTCCCCTCCGCATCTGCCAGTTCCCTTTGCCCTTCGACAAAATCCTTGATCCCGTTGAGCAATTCCTCAATGTTTTCCATCCGGGCAATCCCTTCAGGGGTCCCGTCCTTTTTGAATTCGAGGAGGAGACCGGATTTCTTGGCCACATGTTCGGTCACCGTAAAGGCATCGGCTTCCTGATTGAGGATCTGAAAGCTACGGATCATGGCTACAAAATCCTCCAGCCGTCTTCGCGTCCCCCCGTGAATGGATATCTTGAATGCGGGCAGGTTCTCCATTACCTCGAAAATGGTCTTTCCGCTTTGGTTAGCGGCGATGGTCAGTTTGTCGACAGTGGCCTGTCCGATACCACGGGCCGGAAAGTTTATGACCCGTTTCAGGGCTTCTTCATCCCCGGGATTGATGATAAGCCTCAGGTAGGCAAGGACATCCTTGATTTCTTTTCGCTGGTAGAAGGACAGCCCGCCGTAAATACGGTACGGAATATCGCGCTTCCTCAGGGCATCTTCAATCGCCCGGGACTGGGAATTTGTCCGGTATAACACGGCAAAGGATCCATTGGGCAATTGCAGCTGCATCTTGTTCTCGAAGATGGAAGAAGCCACAAACCGCCCTTCATCTGCATCCGTCGGACTTCGGTGGAGTTTGATCCGGTGTCCCTCCTCATTGGCTGTCCAGACCACCTTTTCCAACTGATTTTTATTGTTGGCGATGATGCTGTTGGCGGCATTCACAATGTTTTTAGTAGACCGGTAGTTCTGTTCCAGGCGGTATACAGCCACTTCGTCGTAATCCCGCTGGAAATTGAGGATGTTACTGATATTGGCGCCCCGGAAGGAATAAATACTCTGGGCGTCATCGCCCACCACGCAAATATTCTGATACCGATCTGCGAGGGCCCTTACTATCAGGTACTGGGAATGATTGGTATCCTGGTACTCATCCACCAGGATATACCTGAAACGGTCCTGGTACTTCATCAGCACTTCGGGGAAGCGGGTAAGCAGTTCATTGGTCCTCAGCAGGAGATCGTCAAAATCCATGGCCCCCGCCTTGAAACAGCGGTCTACATAATTTTTGTAAATCTCACCCATTCTCGGCCGCTTGGCCATGGCATCCGCCTCCTGCAATTCCGGGTTCTGAAAGTAGGCCTTTACGGTTATGAGGCTGTTTTTATAGGAAGAGATCCGCTGCTGAATCTGTTTGTACTTATAAACATCCTTATCCAGGCCCATCTCCTTTATAATCGATGATATGAGCCGCTGGGAATCCTGGGTGTCGTAGATGGTAAAATTGCTGGGGTACCCGAGTTTGTCCCCGTCGTACCGAAGCAGGCGCGCAAATATGGAGTGAAAGGTACCCATCCACAGGTTCTTGGCCTCTGACCCTCCCACGAGATCGGCGATCCGCTTTTTCATTTCCCGGGCCGCCTTGTTGGTAAAAGTCAGAGCGAGGATATTAAAAGGATCCACCCCCTGTTTCATCAGGTGGGCGATCCGGTAGGTGAGCACGCGGGTCTTTCCGGAACCGGCTCCCGCGATTACGATCAGCGGGCCGTCCTTATGCAGCACGGGCGCTTGCTGCGCCTCATTGAGTTCCTCCAGATACATTTTCCGTGAAAGTTATTCCAGGGGTTGAAGTTAGCCATTATTCCCTGCAACCTCAAACGGAACTTAGCGGTAATTATGAACAGCGCTGCTCCTTTTAAGCCTTTTTGAATATATTTAGCGTCAATCTGAATTCCACCTGTTCATGAAGCGCAATCTGCCCTTTGTTTTCCTGTTGTTTTGGCTCTTGCCGGGTACTGCTCAGGAAAAAGTCAAAGGTCCCGTCATCGAAGGGTATGGGGAAGTTTGGGATATTCCCGGTGCCACCTACAAAACCAATACCTCGGGTATGTTCAGAGCTGTTTTTGATGTGATGAACAGCCCGGAAGACCCGGGTCAACTCAACCCCTGGATGGAGACAGCCGCCCGTTTCCTAAACATGCATGCCAGGGCGGGTGTTCCGGCAGAACAGTTGGAAGTGGCATTGGTGGTCCACAACAAAGCCAGTACAGACCTGTTGGATTCTGCCCATTACGAGGAGCAGTTCGGGGTGCCCAACCCCAATGAGGGCCTTCTGAGGGAGCTGATGGATGCCGGAGTTCAGGTCTTGTTTTGCGGGCAGTCCTCCATGGCCCGGGGGGTCCCCATTGAGGAAACGGTGGAAGGGGTACAGCTGTCCCTTTCTGCCACCACCGCACTGATTCAATTACAGGAATCGGGATATCACTTGATAAAATTTTAAATCATAACCTATGAAAAGACGAATACTCTTATTAGCACTACCGCTGTGCCTCACCGTTTCGGCCCAGGATCAGTCCCTGCAGGCGGCCTATGAGAAGGTCGAACCCAAGGTGATTGAATGGAGGCGCGACATCCACCAGCATCCGGAATTGTCTAACCGGGAATTCAAGACTGCCGAGAAAATTGCCAACCACCTCAAGGCCCTTGGCATGGAGGTGCAGACGGGAGTGGCCCATACCGGAGTGGTCGGGATCCTCAAGGGCAGCCAGCCCGGCAAGGTAGTGGCTCTGAGGGCAGACATCGATGCGTTGCCGGTAACAGAGCGCAACGACCTCCCTTTCCGCTCGGAGGTTACATCGGAATTCCTGGGGGAAAAAGTCGGGGTAATGCACGCCTGCGGGCACGATACCCATACCGCCATCCTTATGGGAGTCGCGGAGGTGCTTTCCCAAAACAAAGACAAAATAAAAGGTACGGTAAAATTTATCTTCCAACCGGCCGAGGAAGGACCGCCCCCCGGAGAGGAAGGAGGCGCCTTGCTCATGGTGAAGGAAGGAGTCCTGAAAAACCCGGATGTGGACGCCATTTTCGGACTCCACATCAATTCGCAGACCCCGGTTGGCGTGATCCGCTACAAATCCGGCGGGACCATGGCAGCGGCACAGAGCTTTACCATCCATGTGAAAGGAAAACAAAGCCACGGCTCCCAGCCCTGGTCCGGCGTGGACCCGATACTGATCAGCGCGAAGATCATTGACGGGCTGCAGACGATAATCAGCCGCGAGGCAAACCTCACCAATGAGGCTGCCGTCATTACGGTAGGCAAGATCAAAAGCGGGGTTCGTTTCAACATCATTCCCGAGAGTGCGGAGATGCTGGGAACCATACGTACCCTGGACTACGGGATGAAGGACCTGATCAACAGACGGATGATGGAAATGGTGCCCGCCATCGCAAAGGCCTATGGAGGAGAGGCCAGTATCGAAATCAAGGCTGCAACGGACATCACCTTTAATAATCCGGAACTGGTAAGCGAAATGATCCCTACCCTGAATCGGGTGGCGGGGGAAGCAAACGTCCAGACACAGAAAGCGATTACCGGGGCGGAGGATTTCTCTTATTTCCAGCGGGAGGTTCCGGGATTTTTCTTTTTCCTCGGGGGGATGACTCCCGGGAACGAGGAACCCTTTCCCCACCACACCCCTGATTTCAAGATCGATGAGGATGGACTCATGTTGGGAGTTAAAGCCCTCACCGAACTCAGTATCGATTACCTGAATCAGGGTTAATCGGGGATGTTAAGGGTTCAGGAGAGATTCCTTCAACGGGTGATGTCCTGTTGGAGGAATCTCTTTTTAATTCCGCAAACAGACTATCTTTGCACAAAATCTTTCCGGACGTTATGAAAGCAACTTTGAATTACATCTCCTATATAGGCATCTTGTTTGGCCTTCTGATATTACCACAGGGACTGTTCGGGCAGCGCAAAAGTGAATTGCTGGATCGCATCGACAGTCTGCAGACGGTGATCCGGCAGCTTCAGACAGACGTTTCTGAGGCGCAGGCAAGGGAAAAAGCCAGCCTGGCCAAAGCTGAATCCTATGAGGTGCAGGTGACTGAACTGAAAAATGCCAATGCCACCCTGCTTAAGAATCTCGGGAGTTTCGCCGATGTTTCCAATAAAAAATCGGATGCCCTGACCAATGCCCTCGCTTCCCTGAATGCCAAGGAACAACAACTCAAAGCGATCGTGGAAACCCTGGGAAGCAATGATTCCACCATTATTGTTTTGTTAAATGATGCCAAGAGAACCCTTGGTGAAAATGCCCGGTTGAAAGTTGCCGCGGGGAGCCTGGTTATATCCGGTGGGCTTACCGAACTTTTCGGAAGTGATACAGGTCAGGAAGTAACCGAAGAAGGGAAAACAAAGTTGGAGCGGATTGCTGCCCTGATCGCCGCACATCCCGACCTTTCGGTAACCGTGGATGGCCTGTCCATGACCGGTGACATGACCCTTGCAGCCCGCCAGGCGGTCGCAGTTATGAACGTGCTTCAATCGGATTTTTCGGTGCCGGAATCCCGGATGCGGGCACGCGCCCGGGATGGAAATTTTAGTGAAGGGGTGGATATTCTGTTGCATCCGGATTACCGGAAGTTCTATTCGCTTGTCAAGGAGGAGCTAAAGAATTAAGACGGGACGGTTCGCGCGGCTATATACTTTTTGAAGGTTTCCTTCGTTCTTTTTGTCGAGAAACCACCTAAAACACGTATCTGATGAACGGAGATGACATCCTGCAACTTTTTGCCTACCTGCTTCCCGCCGTAGTCACGGGAGCGGTGGCTTTTTATTTTTTCAGATTGCACACCAGGAACGAAGAAGGACGGCGAAGGTTCCTCCTGCACAAAGACAGCCAGAAAAATACCCTGCCGATCCGTCTTCAGGCCTATGAACGGATGGCCCTTTTCCTGGAACGTATTTCCATTACCAGCCTGGTGGTGCGTGTGGCTCCTAAATCTGCAGATAAAGCAGAATATGAGAGTCTCCTTATACGGACCATCGAAAATGAATTTGAGCACAACCTCTCCCAGCAGATTTACATGACAGATGAATGCTGGAATGTGATTAAGGCAGCCAAGAATGCCACCATTCAAGCCATCAGAAAATCAGCCGTAAGCGAGGCTGAGAGTGCCGACAAGCTCAGGGAGGACCTGCTGAGCGATACTATGGAAAAGACATCCCCTTCTTCCACAGCCCTTTCCTTTGTAAAAAAAGAAATCGGGGAGCTATGGTAACGCTAGCTGAGCTCTAATTCACTGCTTCCCTCACTACGGCTGGCAGCATACAGATAGCCGCTTTTCCACCATTTGCTCATTTGCTCCCGGTCAAAGACCAGGGAATTGGTGGTGAGGATGGTCGGGGTGTAGTAAAAGTTGATCAGGGCGTCCTGGTAATTCGCAGTAAATTTTCCGATTTTCACATTCTGCTCCTCGATACGGTCCAGCATAAATCCAAACATGTTGGTAAGCAGGGAAAAGGGGTTTTTTGAGGGCATCCGGTTCACATGGGTAACTTCCGTGTGAAGGATTATGGCATCGACGACCGTTGCCCCCCGATGGATGGCCTCTGCGATAGGCACCATGGAACCCAACCCGCCATCTGCATATTCACACCCATTTTTGCGGACCAGACTCATAAACGGGATGTAGTTGCAGGAAATCCAGATCCATTCGCAAAATTCATCGTAATCAAAATCATTGATGGATTTGTATTCCACCTGGTTCAGGGAGAGGTTGGAAACCGTCACCAGTACATTTTTAGGGCCTTTTTGGAGCGTTTCAAATTCCGTTTTGGTAAGCGTCTTACGGATCAGTTTTAACAGGTGGTGGCTTTCCCCGAAAGTTTTGCTGCCCCTTAATAAGTTTTTCAGAACATTCCAGTGGTTGATCCCGATGGTGGCTGCCCCGTACTTCCGGTGTATCGTAAAAGGGCAGTTGCTGAAGATGCGGTTCTGGGTGACCGTCGTATAGACCTCGTGGATTTTTTCAATCTTTTGAAGGGCCAGGTGGGAGATCAGCAGGCTGCCTGTGGAGGTTCCCAGAAACATGTCATAGTTAAGGCTTTTCTCCTGCATCAGGTACTGGGCCACCCCACCTGCAAATGCACCCTTACTCCCACCTCCTGATATAACCAATGCTCTCATAGCGATTCTATTTTTTGGTACAGGTAACCATAACGTTCCCGGGGAAGGCCTGCGGCCAGGTTTTTCCAAAAGACCGGGTCCGCCTTCTCCTCCAACAAGGTTTCCAGTAGCCGCCTTGCGAATTTCCTGAACTGCCAGCTATGATGTGCCGTCGCCTGCATCAGATCCCGCAGGTTCTCGAGTTGAAGGGCCCCAACCTCCTGTAGCATGGAAAATGCATTCTGCCGGATTTCCCAGTCATAGGCCGAAGAGGTGGTTTCCCCCAGATGATTCAAATAATCCCGTTTTAACGCCTGCCCTCCATAACCTTCTGTCAATACAGCCAGTAACCACCAGAACTGCTGCAACCTCATGTTTTTCAGGCTTCCGTTGCGGGATACCTGGTCAAGATACCGTTTCCTGCTCGCCGGGACGGCTACCCACAACCTGAAAAGGGCGGCTTCCCTGAGATCATAACTGGGGGCATCAAGCCACGCCTCTACCATGGGAATCATCCAGTCCTGAAGGGTCTCCGTGGTTTCCAGAAAGGCCTTCCGGACCTGGAGGGAGCCCTTGCGGCATACCCTTTCCAGGAAATCAGGGGTTAGCGCAGGCCGGAAGGTCCTGAGCAAATGCGCCCTGTATTCGGGACTGGCAAATTGTTGCCAGGCTTCACCTATCAAAGGCTCTCCGACCGGGGTTCCGTCTTTTTCCGCTTCCACAAGTGTCAGGTAGGCCTTTACTGCCGGCGATTTCCGTTTCAGAAAAGCCATTGCAGTGTCGGCGGGAAAAACCGGCGCCTCCAGCCACGTCTTTCGGAATGTTCCCAGAGATCTCCCTGAAGCCGATTCAACCGCCCCCAGAAAATCATCCACTTTGGCATTGGCATACGAATGTGCCTGAAGAAAATCCTTCACCC
>JARRQA010000056.1:0-9551 GCA_037382325.1 Robiginitalea sp. | reverse complement strand
GGCCAACGCCGAAAAAAACAGGAAAAAACACCGGTGCTTAGCGACACCCTCTATCCCGGGTTAAAGTGGCGGAACATTGGGCCTTTCCGGGGAGGGCGCTCCGTGGCTGTAAGCGGCGTGACGAGCCAGCCGGGCACCTATTATATGGGAAGCACCGGAGGCGGGGTGTGGAAAACTACCGATGACGGACTTCATTGGAAAAATATTTCAGACGGATTCTTCAAAACCGGAACCGTCGGTGCGATTGCCGTCTCAGAAAGCAATCCGAATGTCGTACTGGTCGGGATGGGAGAACATGCGGCCCGAGGAGTAATGACCTCCATGGGGGATGGGATTTACCTCTCCAGGGATGAGGGGAAAACCTGGAAACACCTTGGCCTGGAGCAAAGCCGGCATATTTCAGATGTACTAATCCACCCCACCAACGAAAACCTGTTTTACGCAGCCGTGCAGGGAGCCCAGTACGGACCGTCAGAAGAGCGTGGGATATATCGCTCTGCGGACGGGGGAGAAAGCTGGGAAAAGGTACTGTATGTAAACGAAACCACAGGGGCTTCCTCCCTGAGCATGGACCCCAATAATCCATTGATTTTATATGCCGCCATGTGGGAACACGAGCGGTATCCATGGACCATGAAATCGGGAGGACCAAACTCAGGCCTTTACAAATCCTCCGATGGGGGAGCAACCTGGAAAAAGTTGCAGGATGGATTACCCGCAGAATTTGGAAAGGCGGGTATTTCTGCCTCGGGAGCCCGGTCCGACCTCGTCTATGCGGTCATTGAGGCGGAAGGGGAAAAAGCCGGGGTCTACCGCTCGGATGACGGCGGAAAAAAGTGGCGCCAGGTCAGTAAAGACCGCATCAATGTAACCCGGTCCTGGTACTATATGGAGATCTTCGCAGATCCCCAGGAGGCCGAAACGGTTTATGTGCTGAATGCCCCGGTGACGCGCTCCATAGACGGAGGACAAACGTTCAAGCCTGTACCCACCCCCCATGGGGATAACCACGACCTCTGGATCAACCCGAAGGACAACCGGAAAATGATCAATGCCAATGACGGAGGTGCCAACATCTCCAACAACAAAGGTGCCAGCTGGAGCACCCAGCAAAACCAGCCCACAGCCCAGTTTTACAGGGTTATTACAGACAATCTCTTCCCCTATCACGTTTACGGGGGCCAGCAGGATAACTCAGCCATCGCCATCCTCAGCCGGACCAATGATAATGGGATTGACTGGAAAGACTGGTATTCAGTTGCCGGTTGTGAAAGTGCCTACCTCGCCTTCGACCCCGACAATCCGGAAATCGTCTTTGGGGGATGTTATCAGGGCATCATCGAAAAATGGGTGAAAGCCATCCGGGAAGGGAAGCCCATAAAAGAATATCCGGAGCTCTCCCTTGGCAATGCCCCGGAAGACTTCAAATACCGGTATAACTGGAATGCACCCATCATTGCGGACCCCCATGATCCCTCCGTGATCTACCACGCGGGCAATGTGGTCTTCCGCTCATCCGATGCCGGCCAGAGCTGGGAGGCAATCTCCCCGGACCTGACCCGGAACGACCCTGAAAAGCAGGGTCCCGGCGGGCTTCCCTTTACAAATGAGGCCGCCGGAGGAGAAAACTACAACACCCTCATGTACCTGACAGCCTCTATTCATGAAAAGGGTGTGTTATGGGCTGGAAGTGACGATGGATTAGTTCATCTGACACGTGATGGCGGGGCTTCCTGGCAAAATGTGACTCCGGAGGGCATGGCGGAAGGCATTGTAAACAGCATCGAGGTTTCTCCCCACGATCCCGCAACCGCCTATATCACATTGATGCGCTATAAGTTCATGGATCTTAAGCCATACATCTACAAAACCACGGATTATGGCCAAAGCTGGAACCTAATCGTACAGGGGCTGCATGATCCACACGGCTTTGTACGGGTGGTCCGCGAAGACCCAAAACGGCCTGGACTCCTTTATGCCGGAACAGAAACCGGCCTGCAGATCTCCCTGAACGGGGGCGGAACCTGGCAGCCCTTCCAGCTGAATCTGCCCGTGGTACCCATAAACGATCTGACCTTCCGCCACAATGATCTTGTAGCGGCAACGGCCGGACGTGCCTTCTGGATCCTTGACGACCTTTCTCCCCTGCAACAGCAGCGGCAGGAAACGGAAGCTCCTTACCTGGTACCGCCCAGAGATACCTACCTGTATGTAGGGGGCTACTCCCAAAACCCGACTCCCGGTGTGGGTCAGAACCCAAAATCAGGGGTTATCCTGGATTATTTTCTGGAAAAACCCACGGATTCATTAGAAATCTCCCTGGCCATTCTGGAAGGGAATCAGGTAATACGCTCCTATTCCAACAAACCGCCCAAGGACTTCAAAACCTGGCCCGGGGGTCCTCCCAAACCCGAGGTATTACCGGCCAAACACGGTTTTAATCGTTTTGTCTGGGATTTCCGGCGGGATGCACTGCCGGCGGTGGAAAAAGTTTTTGTCTTTGGCGATTACCGGGGCTCCAGAGTTGCCCCGGGCACCTATACCGCACGCCTCACAGTGGACGGTCAGCAAACGGACCGCAGCTTCCGGATCCTGCCTCACCCGGGCATTGAGGCCTCACCGGAAGCCTACCGTTCCCAACAGGAAGCCCTTGAAAAGATTGACGCTGCCATCCGGGACATGCATAAAGCGGTGGGACAGCTTCGAAAAGTCACCGCCCAACTGCAATCCTACGAGGCTCTTCTGGAAGGGGATGAAAAAGCCCAACCGCTCCTGGAAAAAGGGGAAGCACTAAAAAAGCGGATCACCGATTGGGAGGAATCCCTTATCCAGCCCCGTCAGAAAACCTTCCAGGATGTGATCAATTTCAACAACCAGTTGAATGCCGAGCTCATGTACCTCAGGGACTTTATTGACGTGGCAGAACCGGCTCTTACCCAGGGGGCCAGGGAACGGCTGGCAGACCTGATGCGGGAATGGAATGCTCTGGCATCGGAACGGGATGCCATCGTGGGCGAAGGAATGGCAGAATTCAATGCGCTTTACAGGGAATTGCAATTACCCGCCCTTATCCTAAAAGAAGAATAACAGCCCTGATGCGACCAGGGAGACTAAAAAACCCGGGGTTTAGAATTCCCGGGTTTTTCTATTGTGTCTTACTTGTGCAGGGAAACCCTATTTCCAGTTATTCCCGCTGAGCTTAAGGGCTGCGATCACGATATCCTTCCGGCTGATCTGCCCGATCAACAATCCATTTTCCATTACGGGAAGCCTGCGTCGGTTGTTTTTATGGAAGACCCCGGCGGCATCGAAAATGGACATATCGTGGGGAATGGTTTCCACCTCCTTGCTCATATAGTTTTCCACGTTTTTATCTAGGATGGGCTGGTTGAAATACCGGCTTTCCGAAATTTGTTTCATACAGTCAGCCTCCGATATGATCCCTACCAGAAACCCGTTATCATCCAATACCGGACCTCCCGAAATCCGGTGCTTTGCAAAGGCTTCCATGACCTCCAGGATAGACTGCTCCGGGTGGAAGGTTACTAATTTCCGCGTCATGTAATCCGTCACCATAATGGGGGCATCGTATTCCTTTTTGGATGACTCTTTAGCCCTTCGGCCCATAAAGCTTTTAATACCCATATCGTTGCTGTTTAAATCGTTAGGTTCCAATTAAAGATATCAATTTCCCGCTTACTTCCTATTATTAAATCGACAAAATGACGATCCGCTCGGGAATTTCATACATTTAAACTCCAAAGACCACAGATGAAACCGACCACTTCCATAATTACCTTCCTCCTGCTTCTGGGGGCATCATACTGGGCCTTTCGGGCGAGCACCCCTGCCTATCGTGAAGATTCAGGGAAACCCGAATCCGAATTCTCGACAGACCGGGCGATGAAACATGTACAGAATATCTCAGAGGCACCCCATGCGGTGGGATTTCCGGCACATGAAAGGGTAAAGGACTACCTGATCCGAACCCTGGAAGGGATGGGCCTGAAACCCGAAATACAGGCTGGTTACACTGCCGGCGACTGGGGTAATTTGAGCAAAGCAGAGAACATTCTTGTTAGAATTCCCGGGACCGCAAACACCCGGGCCCTGATGCTGCTGTCACATTATGACAGCAGTCCGCATTCCTCCTACGGGGCGAGCGATGCCGGTAGCGGGGTGGGTGCAATTCTGGAGGGTTTGCGAGCCTTTCTCTCCAGGGGTCAGGCCCCGAAAAACGACATTATCGTCCTGATTACGGATGCGGAAGAACTCGGTTTAAACGGGGCGGACCTCTTCGTGAATTCTCATCCCTGGGCCCGGGACGTCGGATTGGTCCTGAATTTCGAAGCCCGCGGCAGCGGGGGACCTTCCTACATGTTTGTCGAAACCAACCGGGGCAATGCCCGGATGATTGAGACTTTTAATGAGGCTGGCCCCGCGTATCCCGTCGCGAACTCTCTTGTGTACAGTATTTACAAGATGCTGCCTAATGACACAGACCTGACCGTTTTCCGGGAGGATGCAGATATCGAAGGCTTTAATTTTGCCTTTATCGACGACCATTATGATTACCATACAGCCCTGGATACCGCTTCCCGACTGGATCCCGAAAGCCTGACCCACCAGGGTGCTTATCTGATGCCCCTGCTCACCTATTTCAGCCAGGCAGACCTGAGCAAACAGAAAAGCCTGGATGAACGGGTTTATTTCAACGTGCCGCTTTTCAAACTGGTATCGTATCCCTTCGAATGGATCTGGCCCATGATGGCGGGGGCAGTAATCCTGTTCCTTTTTATCCTCATTTACGGGATACGAAAAGGGAGGCTGCAGCCACGTGGCATGGCCACAGGGACCCTTCCTGTGATCCTCTCACTGCTTATCGGCGGTGTGGCCGGCTATTTTGCCTGGCCTTTGCTAAAGCAGCTCTATCCCGCCTACAGCGACATGTTGCACGGGTTTACCTACAACGGTTATCTCTATATAGGCGCTTTCAGCGGCCTGTGTTTCGCAGGCTGCTTCTGGGTGTACTCCCGATTCAGCAAGACCCCGATTCAGGATCTGATGACGGCCCCCCTGCTCTTATGGCTCCTGGTCTGCGGCCTTCTCTGTGCCTATTTGCCCGGAGGGGGCTTTTTCCTGCTTCCGGTAATTGCTGCGATCCTTTCCTGGATGATCCTCATTGTACAGGAAAGACCCAACCCCTATCTCCTTGTATTGCTTTGCATTCCCGGCCTGTGGATTTTCACCCCGTTTATTAAAATGCTGCCTGTGGGACTTGGGTTGAAAATGCTGGTGGCAAGCAGCCTGCTTTGCGTCCTTGTCTTCTTTCTGTTGCTCCCTGTGGTGGGGTCCTATCGGAATAAGGGCAGGTTCGCCCTGGCCGGACTGGTCGTGTTTATAGCACTGTTTGTGGGGGGACACCTGGGAAGTAGCTTTAAGGCGAAGACTCCAAAACCTACGAGCCTCCTCTATGTTAAGAACCTCGACAGGGACCAGGCCTTTTGGGCCACGTATGAAAAAGTGCCTTCTGAATGGACCATGGCCTATCTGGGGAAAGACCTGCAACCACCAGCCCCGTCTTTAAAAACCCTCAGCAGCAAATACAGCACGGGCTTCTCCTTTACCCGTCCCGCACCGCTCAAGCCAGTTCCCGAACCCGAAATTACCATCCTGTCGGATACCCTGGTTCAGGGTGACCGGCTTGTTTCCCTTCGGATCGGATCTGGTCGGAATATAAACCGTCTGGAGGTGTTCACCGGGGGGACCCGGTTGAAGGAGGCAGCAGTAAACGATATTGCCCTGTCCGAATATTATCTGGAACACCGGCGTAATGGAAAGCTGATCACTCATTACGTGAGTGATAATGACGCCACCGAACTGCTGCTCCGGTTTGCTGAGGGAAGCCCCCTGGAGCTCACCATCTATGAAGCCTCCAATGACCTGCTGAGCAATCCCCTTTTCAGTATCCCGCCCCGGCCGGAAAATCTCCTTCCCATGCCCTTCGTGCTGAACGATGCGGTGCTGCAGATCAAAAGTATTCGGTTTGAATAAACGGATCGGTATCCTGGGATGCGGATGGCTGGGGACCCCTCTGGCAACCTCCCTGATTGAGAAGGGGTATGAAATCCGGGGAACTACCACCCGGGATGAAAAACGCTTCCATCTGGAAGAACTGGGAATTCAGGCGTATCAAATTTTCCTTTCGCAAACAGGGGTACAGGGACCTGTAGATTCCTTTCTTAAAGGACTGGATTACCTTGTTATAGATATCCCGCCCGGACTTCGGAAACAGCCGGATACCGATTTTACCGGCAGGATCAGACACCTCGAAAAAACCATCCATAAATCAGGCATCCCCAGAGTATTTTTTGTAAGCAGCATCTCCGTATTCGGTCCCGGTCAGGGATTGGTTACCGAAGAAACTATCCCGAAGCCAGATTCCGAATCCGGCAGGCAACTACTCAAAGCCGAGAAGTTGCTCCTGTCCAACCCTTCCCGCCAGACCGTTGTGCTCCGGCTCGGGGGGCTGCTGGGTCCGGACAGACACCCTGTCTTTTCACTTAGCGGAAGGGAATTTTCTTCAGGGGGTAATTTACCTGTCAACTTAATCCGCCTGGGGGATGCCCTGGGGGCTTTGCAACACCTGATCTCCGATCCAAAAGCATCCGGGGTCTATCACGGGGTCTACCCCGAATATCCCGGCAGGAGGGAATACTACAACTCAGAGGCCCGGTTCTTTGGAATTTCCCCTCCCTTTTTTAAGGATACGGCAGGGCCGGTTACCGGAAAAAAGGTGCGCCCTGAGAGGCTCCTGCAAGGGGGGTTCCAGTTTTCCCACCCGATATTTTCAAACGGCTGAGGCTGTTTTCAGGAAGACCCAGTAAAACGGACCTTTATCACTATTTGGAATGCCTGTTTTCATAGCATATCAGCCTGATACTTCAAAAAATAATGTAGTTTTGATGCCCTAAAAGGTTTGGAAACCATGAAGAAAATTATGTTGATTATACTTGCAGGCCTTTCCCTGCCCGCACTGGGTCAGTCCGGGGAGAGCCTGCTGAAACACTATGAGGCCTATTACAATCAAATGCGATCCCAGGGGGATGTCCGGGGGGTGATCAATGCCCTGACCCACCTGAATGTGCTGCAGCCCTCCATGGAACGAAGGGACACCCTGGCCTATGTGTATTCCAACAACAACCAACACATGCAGGCCCTCAATACGGTGGGTATTGAACTCAACCCGGAGGATTCCGACCTTGCCCTGCAAGTCAAGGCTGTTTCCCTGAAGTCGCTGAACCAGCCCAGGCGAGCCCTGGAACAATTCAAGTTGATGTATGACAGGGCGCCTAACCCCTATATAGCCTATGAGATTGCCGACCTGAAAATTCAGATTGGGGACAGTCCCGGGGCCCTGTCGGATATCGAATACGGGATTGCAAATTCCGAAGACGACATGAAATACGCCTTTTACGAAAGGCAGCAGCCCTATGAAGTTCCCTTAAAAGCGGCCTTTATCCACCTGAAGGGGCTTGCCCAGTACAACATCGACAAAAACAGCATCGACCAGGCCATCGCAAGTTTTGACGAAGCCCTCAAAATGGCTCCCAATTTCAACCTTGCCAGTCTGAGCAAACAGGCCCTCGAATCCAGGAAAGGGGCTCAGCAAACGGATCAAAAACAGGAATGACCGGGATTTCGGGCAGACTAGTTTTCCATTTCGAGAAGCAGGTCCCGAAAGCCCAGGGCAACTCCGTTGGTCCATCCAAAACCGTCCTGGTTGGGGTATTCTCCACCACCTGATAACAGGGTAGTATCCACCACATTGTATTTTTCCATCATCTTCCCCTCTTCCCGGTAGACACGCCTGTTAAGGGAAAGCCAGCGCTCCATGATATCGCGTGCCTCTGCGGTGTACCCGTAGTTGAGTAGTCCCTGTACCGACATCCATTGCAAGGGGGCCCACCCATTTGGGGCGTCCCATTGCTGACCCGTAATCCGGAGGGTGGCAACAAGGCCGCCAGGCTTGAGGAAGTCCTCCATGAGGTGGTCCCTGACCTTTTCGGCCTGTGCTCTGCTGGCAATTCCAAAATACAACGGGTAGACCCCTGCCAGGGTTATTTCCCCGCAACGACTGTTGCTCATAAAGTTGAAATCCTTGTAGAAGCCGACCTGAGGGTCCCACATCATGGAATTGATCAGCTCTTTCCGGGATTCAGCCCTGGCTTTCAACTTGTCAGCAGATTCGGTATCACCCCGCTGACGGAATCCCTCGGCCAGTTCCGTTTCCATAAAATACATAAGTGAATTCAGGTCCACGGGCAACACATGGGCTGTCTCAGTGGAGGCAAACTCACCTTCACGCGCATACCAACGGCTGCTGAAATCCCATCCTGAAGAAGCAGCGGCCCGCAAGTGCCTATACAGGTTTACTTTCTCTTCTGCTGGCAGGTCCTCCGCCAACTGCACGTCTTCCCTGTAGGACTCAGGCCTGGGCGTGTCCGCACTGTCCCAGTACCGATTCAGAAAGCTGGATTCGCCTGCCTTAAAGACCCGGTTGGCCGCCTGTCCTTCCTCCAGGGCTTCGGCTCCTTCCATCCAGTACCCGTACTCCCTGGCAACATGCGGAAAATAGCGCCCCTGAAGGCTGCTGTCCCTGACCTCCAGCATATCCACCATCATGGCAAAAAAGGGAGGCTGGGAACGCGTCAGGTAATAATCCCTCGTGCCATTGGGAATAAAGCCAAGCGAGTCGATAAGATGGGCAAAATTCCCAAGCATATCCCGGGCTATTCCCATACGGTTGTCTGAAACCAGCCCTATCATAGTAAAATAGCTGTCCCAGTAATAAATTTCTTTGAAGCGCCCCCCGGGCACAACATAGGGTTGAGGCAAGGGAATTCTCGAAGAATTCGGATTCAGGGTATCCGGACCCCGCATAAGCACATTCCACATAGCCCCGATATGAGAATACATATCCCGGCTCATATCCGTCTCGAAATCGGATGCCACACTGCCCGGGTCTGAAAAATGGTCCGCGACGAATTCCTCAAGTTCAAACCCGATGCGTTCCCGTTCTTTCAGGTATAACCTTTCCAGTTCCCGGAAGGGAAGGTCTCTGGTCAGGTCAACAAAAGTCTTGGAGTCCTCGAACAAATGCGCGAGTTGCACATCCTTAAAAAGTTCCGTCTCATAGAAGGTCTCTGCAGTGACGGTTATCTCGGGGGAAGTCCGGCACTGGGTTGCCAGAAGGGCACCGAGTAACAAAAGAAAAAAGATGCCTCGTTTTCTCATGAGGTCATAGTGAATTAGTTTGGTTGCCTTAAAAGTAGTGAACTTCTCAATACGCTATCCCGTTCTTTTTTAAGTTCGATGGCACCGTCCACGGTTTCGTTCGGGATTGTGAGGGAAAGCACATAATGTGCGATTTTCCACTCCCCTCCTTCCTTTACCAGTACTCCGGACCCCCTGCAAAGTTGCATCCAGGTATCGAGCAGTTCGTCAAACCAGGCAACCTTTCCTTCTTTCCCAAAATAAACATGCCTTTG
>JARRQA010000055.1:0-22352 GCA_037382325.1 Robiginitalea sp. | reverse complement strand
AACTCAAAACCCAGAATATGAGAAATTTAGACTCCGAGACTATTGTTAATTTAACTGGCTTACGAAAAGAAAAGGCATTATGGCTATTCTAAACAACACACAAGCATGCCAAACCTGCTTCCTTCGATAGTCAAAAGACGCTACTGAATTCGGGGCCTCTTTTTATTACGGCATGAAGTCGTCCGGGCATAAAGGGTTTCCCAAAGTTCTCTTTTTCTGATAGGTAAAATTGTCCGAAGGTTTCCAAAAACCACCTGAAACCTCTGATAAACAGCTTCCAATGCAGGGATTCCTGAGATCAGGAACCTCCAGAGTTCCGGCTGGTAAATCGAAGGAGCACTTTTCCTGGCTTAAGTGAAATGAGCGGGTTTAGGGAAAGGGACTCCATTTGGGTATGGATTTTATACTTCTTTAGCAGCCAGCCGACTGCAAGCAACATCTCATACATCGCAAAATTGTTCCCGATACACATACGGGGGCCTGCCCCGAATGGAAAATAAAAGCGGGAATACTGCTTTTTGCGGTCCGGATGAAAACGTTCCGGAGTAAAGGAATCCGGTGATTCCCAAAGATCCGGGTGTCGGTGGAGCTCAAAGAGGCTCAGCAACCAGGTAGTACCCGCCGGATAGGTATGGCCCTGAAGCTGTTCTTCCGACAGGGAGACCCGGTCAATCACATAAACCGGGGGATACAGACGCATGGCTTCTTCCACGCACTGTTGGATATACCCGAGCCCGCGAAACAAAGCCTCTACCTCCCCTCCCTCAAAGTCCAGGTCCCGAACCGATTGATAGGCCTTCTCCTGGATCTCAGGATGGCATGCGAGAAGAAAAAAAGTAAAACTCAGGGCGTTGGCTGTGGTTTCGTGTCCGGCCGTGAACAGGATCAACACCTCGTCTATAAGTTGCTGCCGGGACATGGCCCCGCCGTCTTCGTAACGGGCCTCCAGCAACATGTCCAGCAAATCCCCTTCACGCCTGCCCGACCTGACCCGGATCTCTATCAAGCGGTCCAGCAGTCCCCGGGCTTCAGCGGCGAGGTCCAAATGATGGCGGATCTGCCCGGATGCCCGAAACCACCATTTGAGGTAGGGCTGACGCATTTCCCGGATAAGCATCTGCTGATTCGTTTCGGTAATCTCCTGTAACCGGTTCATGTCTTTTCTGAGATCACCCGCACTGAAGAGGGATTGGGCGACCACCTGGAAGGCCAGGTCGCTCATCCGGGGAAAAATATCCAGTCGCTCGCCTTCGGGAATGCGGGACAACTCGTTACCAATGGCCTGATACATCAACCCGAGGAGTCCCTGCAGCCTTTCCCTGTGAAAGGCGGGTTGTATCATTTTTCGGTGTTTACGCCAAAACTCCCCCTCACTGGTCAGGATACCCTGACCGATATATTTGGCGAGGTCTCTGGTTTGTAACTCAGACTTGGCATAATTCCGGTGGTTTTTCTGCAATACGTGCCGGACTATGATAGGGTCCCGGGTAAAAACCACCCGGGTTTTGGGGGTAATCTTAATTTTAAAAGTATCCCCGTACTGCACGAATTTTTCATGGTGGAAAGGCAGGGGATTTTTCAGGATGCGCCGGCGATTCCTGAGCACCGTCCAGGGAGAAACCTCATAAATGTGCGTATTTGTAGGCCCGCCCCCGGCGTCCTGAAATTCAGAAGGTCTGGAGTTTTCAGGCATGGCCTATTGGGAGTCGGAGAAAAGTCCGGGTTGCGCGCCCCCTTTGAGCCTTCCCAGATGGCGGTATGCCAATTCGGTCACCTCCCGACCACGGGGCGTACGCATGATAAATCCCTGTTGAATCAGGAAGGGTTCATATACCTCCTCGATGGTTTCGGCATTCTCGGAAACAGCCGTGGCCAGTGTACTGATACCCACCGGCCCCCCTTTAAATTTGTCGATAATGGTGGCAAGGATCTTATTGTCCATCTCATCCAGGCCATAGGTGTCTACGTTAAGTGCTTTCAGGCCGTAGCGGGAAATCTCCAGATCGATCTTCCCATTCCCCTTTATCTGGGCGAAATCCCGGATTCGACGCAGCAGGGCATTGCAGATACGCGGGGTACCCCGGCTTCGCCCTGCAATTTCAATGGCAGCCTCATGGGTAATAGGGACCTTTAAGATATCCGCTGAGCGCTCCACAATAGTCGACAGGAGTTCGGTGTTGTAGTATTCCAGCCGGCTGGCAATCCCGAAACGGGCACGCATGGGAGCAGTCAGCAGACCCGAACGGGTCGTGGCGCCCACCAGCGTAAACGGATTCAGGTGGATCTGAACGGAACGGGCATTCGGCCCGGTTTCGATCATGATATCGATTTTGAAATCCTCCATGGCCGAATAGAGGTATTCCTCCACCACAGGGCTCAGCCGGTGTATCTCATCGATGAAAAGGACGTCGCGGTCCTCCAGATTGGTCAGCAGGCCGGCAAGATCTCCTGGCTTGTCCAGGACAGGGCCGGAGGAGACTTTTAATCCCACCCCGAGCTCATTGGCCAGTATATGGGCCAGGGTCGTTTTCCCCAACCCGGGGGGACCGTGAAGGAGCGTATGGTCAAGAGCCTCCTGACGCAGATTGGCAGCCTCAACAAAAACTTTGAGGTTCTCAAGCACCTTTTCCTGCCCGGTAAAATCATCGAAGGATATGGGCCGCAGTGCCCTTTCAATATCGAGTTCTTCCGGGGACAGGTGCTCTGAAGTTGGATCGAGGTGTTCGTTCATCTAAAGCAAAGATAGGAAAACTGCCCCGCAATAAAGGGGGGTAGAACCCGGGATTTCTTTAGTGATTTTTGACAATTATCATATTTTCTAAGGGAAAAGTTTCCCTTCTTTGTAAGGAGTCGCTGCGCGGTTTCCGGAGGGATTCGCGCACCTTAAAACACCTAAAGCCTCCTGTCCTATGGCAACATTCAATCTCAACCATTACGGTATTGATGTCAAAGACATCTATCGAAACAGCAGCGTGCCTTCCCTGTATGAAATCGGGTTGCGAAAAGAAGCCGGTACCGCCATTTCAAACGCAGGGGCCCTCCTGGTTTATTCCGGTGAAAAAACCGGACGTAGCCCGAAAGACAAGCGAATCGTAAAGCATCCGGATTCCGAAAACAATATTGACTGGGGGGATGTGAATATCAGCCTGGACGAGCAAACATATTTCGTAAACCGGGAGCGGGCTATCGACTACCTGAATATCTGTGAGCGGCTCTTCGTGGTGGATGCTTTTGCCGGCTGGGACCCCAAGTACCGGATCAGGGTCCGGATCATCTGTACCCGTGCCTATCACGCCCTCTTTATGCAGAATATGCTGATCATGCCCACAGCCGAAGAACTGGCAGACTTCGGCACGCCCGACTACGTAATCTTCAATGCCGGGGGATTTCCCGCCAACTCCTACACCTCCCAGATGACGTCCAAGACCTCGGTGGACCTGAACCTCGAGCGGAAGGAAATCGTGATCCTGGGCACCCAGTATGCGGGGGAAATGAAAAAGGGAATCTTCTCTGTAATGAATTACCTGATGCCCCTCGAAGGCGTCCTTCCCATGCATTGTTCCGCCAATGTTGGTGATGCGGGGGATGTCACCTATCTCTTCGGACTTTCAGGGACCGGAAAGACAACGCTGAGTGCCGACCCGAAGCGGAAACTTATCGGGGATGACGAACACTGCTGGACGGATGAGGGTTCCTTTAATATCGAAGGCGGTTGTTATGCCAAGGCCATTAACCTTTCCGCTGAAAGCGAACCGGACATTTTCAACGCCATTCGTTTCGGGACCGTCCTTGAAAACGTCGTCTATGACAAGAAAACCCGTGAGGTAGATTACACAGACACCTCGATCACTCAGAATACCCGGGCTTCCTATCCGATTCACCATATCGAAAACGTACAGATTCCCTGTGTGGCAGGGCACCCGAAAAACATTATTTTCCTGACCTGCGATGCCTTCGGGGTACTCCCCCCGGTGAGCAAACTCACCCCTGAACAGGCGAGTTACCACTTTATTTCCGGCTATACGGCAAAGGTGGCCGGGACCGAAATGGGAGTTACCGAGCCAGAAGCGACCTTCAGCGCCTGTTTCGGGGCGGCCTTTATGATGTGGCACCCGAATAAATATGCGGAACTTCTGGCAGAAAAGATGAAAAAGCACAAGGTGAAAGCCTGGCTGATCAATACCGGCTGGACAGGCGGGGCATACGGCGTGGGATCGCGAATCAAATTAAAGTATACCCGGGCCATGGTAGACGCCATACACCAGGGAGGTTTTGAGGAGGCCAGCTTCACGGAAGACCCGAATTTCGGATTTATGATCCCCGATACCTGCCCGGGGGTTCCCGAGGCAATCCTGACCCCTGTGAACACCTGGGATGACAAAAGGAGGTACGAGGCGACCCGGGACAAACTGATAGCCCTTTTTAAAGAAAACTTCAGGCAGTTTGAAGCAGCTGTAAATCCTGAAATTGTTGCGGCAGGCCCCTCAACTTCTCAATGAAAGCAAACCTGACGGGCGGGTCAGACTAATCAGGCACCTTGTGTAATTCCGCACTATCGAAAAGCCCAAGGATCCGTATATCCGGTTGTCCGTACACGAAAAGCCGTGCACTTCCCCTGCCCTCATAGGCGAGATTCGAGGTGGCAAAAAGTCTCGCGTTGGCGGAAGTATTCAGGAGGGCCGTTACCGAATCAGCCCTGAGACCTGGTGCCTTCAGGCGGGTATTGTCCGTGAGCGAAGCCGTCAGTGTCGAACTTACCCCTTCCAGATCCAGAGAGGCCTGCCCAGACATGGAAAGGTTTATCCCCCCTCCACTTGCGTAAATGTGGGTGTCCGTATACCCCTGCAGGTTTGCCTGGAGCGAATCTGCCTCCACCCTCAGATCGGCCGAGCTGTTTTGCTCCATATGCAGGGCCACCAAAGGGGCTCGAATATTCAGATGCGCCCTGGCCACTCCGAGGAGTTTCAGATCCAGTCGATCGGCTACCAGGGGTTCGTCGCCTGACAGGCGGCCTGCCTCCACCCTTATGGTTTCGATCTGGTTGTACTCCAGGGTCAGACCTAGTTGTTTACTGGAGGTGATGCGGTAAAAGGAACCCACCCTGAGCGTATCCCCTTCTACCTCGAATCGAAGGATATCTATCAGGTTGTCGTCCGCCTCGATACGGACGGCAGTTTCGCCGCTCTGCTGCAGCTGGAGTTCGAAATCCTCTGAGAGGATCAGGTGCGAAAAGGATGGCAGTTCCTTTACTTCGGATACCACATTGCGGTTCCCTTTGATCCGGGGTTTTCGCTGGGAAAACCCCGAGAAAGCCACCATCAGGGCGAGCAATAAGGCTCCTGTAGATAAAAGGTTTTTCATGATCTAGCGCTTCTTCACGATTAAAGATATGCAAATCCCGAGAACCTCATGGCCGTGCTTCCCGGGAATAAAAAAAGCCCGCGGAATCACGGGCTTGTATGTAAGGGATAACTGCCTTATTAGTGCTGCAACTCTTCCTCCCCTTCCTGCAACGGGATGTGTTGCGGTACAAAGTCCTGTCCGGGTAGTATGTACTCCCCGTTGTCATAGGTCTTGCTATAGTCATAACACCAGCGGTGTACCTCCGGGATGGCACCGGGCCAGTTCCCGTGGATATGCTCCTGAGGCGCGGTCCATTCCAGGGTAGTGGCATTCCATGGGTTTTGGGGGCCTCGTTCTCCATAGAACATACTGCGGATAAAGTTATAGAGGAAAATGAGCTGGGCCCCAGCAGTTATGATCGCGAAAACAGTCATTAACACCTGAACATCCACCAATTCGTCAAACATGGGGAAGGCCGTGTTTTCATAGTAGCGCCTCGGTACCCCGGCCATACCGACGAAGTGCATGGGGAAGAATACCCCGTAAGACCCCACAGCCGTGATCCAGAAATGGATGTATCCGAGGTTCTTGCTCATCATCCGGCCCTGGAACATTTTAGGGAACCAGTGGTATACCCCGGCAAATAGTCCATAAAGGGCAGAAATACCCATTACCAGGTGGAAGTGTGCCACCACGAAATAGGTATCGTGCACATTGATATCCAGGGTACTGTCTCCCAGGATGATCCCGGTAAGTCCCCCCGTAATGAAGGTGGATACCATTCCGATGGAGAACAACATGCCCGGATTGAGCTGCAAGTTCCCCTTCCAGAGGGTGGTGATCCAGTTAAAGGCTTTTACCGCAGAAGGGATGGCAATCAGCAGGGTCGTAAAGGTAAAGACCGACCCCAAAAATGGGTTCATCCCTGAGACAAACATGTGGTGTCCCCATACGATGGTGGACAAAAAGGCAATTGCCAGGATGGAAGCGATCATGGCCCGGTATCCGAAGATGGGTTTACGGGCATTCACGGACATAACCTCGGAAACGATCCCCATCGCCGGCAGGATTACAATATATACTTCCGGGTGGCCCAGGAACCAAAAAAGGTGTTCATAAAGCACCGGGGAACCGCCCTGGTAATGCAGTACCTCTCCCTGAATAAAAATATCCGACAGGAAAAAGGAGGTGCCAAAACTGCGGTCCATCAGGAGCAGGAGGGCTGCTGAAAGCAATACCGGGAAGGAAATCACACCGATAATGGCGGTTACAAAAAACGCCCATATCGTCAGGGGAAGACGTGTCATGGACATCCCCTTGGTTCGCAGGTTGATCACCGTAACGATATAGTTAAGAGACCCCAGAAGGGAAGAGGCGATAAATATGGCCATGGAAACAAGCCAGAGCGTCATTCCCATGCCTGACCCCGGCTGTGCCATCGGAAGGGCACTTAAAGGCGGATAAATAGTCCATCCTGCCGCGGCAGGGCCCGCCTCGACAAAAAGGGATATCACCATAATCACACTGGAGGTAAAGAACATCCAGTAAGACAACATGTTAAGGAAGCCGGAAGCCATATCCCGGGCTCCAATTTGCAGTGGGATCAGAAGGTTACTGAAAGTACCGCTCAAACCGGCCGTCAGCACGAAAAAGACCATAATGGTCCCGTGGATCGTAACCAGGGCCAGGTAAATGTCAGCGTCCATCACTCCTTCCGGGGCCCATTTGCCCAGCAGCGCTTCAAAAATCGGGAAGGATTCCCCCGGCCAGGCGAGTTGCATCCGGAACAGCAGGGACATGGCAATACCAATCGTACCCATGGCTGAAGGTCTGTTGGCTTTCCAGCCATGCCTGATATTCCTCTTCGCTTTCCACGATGATTTTCATCTGCATGTTATAGTGAGACTTCCCACATATCTTGTTGCAGAGCAAGATGTAATCGAATTCCCAGGGATCCGAATTCGGTTCTCCGTTGGCGGCACGCTCTGCCCTGAGGGCGTTGGTCCGCTGCACTTTTTCAATGACCTCCGGACGCAGCCTCATCTCGGCCGTGGTCACGGTTGGTTTAAAGGAAAATTCCGTGATCATTCCGGGTACACAGTTCATCTGAGCCCGAAAATGCGGCATGTACGCCGAGTGGAGTACATCCTGCGAGCGGAATTTGAAATTGACCTTTCTTCCCACAGGCAGGTGCAGTTCCTTGACGATGACATCATCTGCCGCGTTCGGGTCGGATTCATCCAGCCCGAGCACATTGGCCCGGTTGATATCGATGAGCCTTACGTTGGCTTCCCCCAGCACGTTGTCTGCGCCGCCGTACCTGGCCGTCCAGTTAAATTGCTGGGCGTAGAGTTCCACTACTAAAGGATCATCGTCTTCATTGATATCCATAATGTTCGTCCAGGTATACAGTCCCCAAAGGATCAGACCTGCCAGGACAATGACGGGAATTATCGTCCAGATGAACTCCAAACGGTCGTTATCCGCATAAAAAAGGGCTTTCTTTCCTTTCTCACCACGGTACTTGTAGGCGAAAAAGTGGAGCAGCGCCTGGGTGATCGTCTGCACCACAAATATAATAATCATCGAAGCCCATAGCAAAGAGTCGTATTCGGAGCCGTGTTCCGAGGATGCGGCGGGCAGAATGTACTTTCCGTACTTAACGATACTGAATATGGTTATCCCGTAAATAAACACGAGGAAGGCAAACATCAGATACCCATTGTACTTATTGTCTTCATCCGTGGCTACTTCCGAACTCCCAGTTTTAGCTTTGGGCTGAGACAATTCAAAGATCTTGGTCATCTGCCAGATAGCGATGGCTACTAAAACTAAAACCGCAATCGTCAATAATGCTGTCATTGTGTGAACGGATATGATTCTCTAAAGATTCTCTTTTAATAATGAAATTGGCGGCTCTCCTCGATATAAGGGTTCCGCACTGGTTGCAGGGGCGCTTTTGTCAAGGCCCGGAAAATCCAGAAGATAAAGGCTCCTCCGAAAAAGAGGACGGCCCCGATCTCAGGCAACCCAATATACCACTGGTCTCCCACTGTTGCAGGCATGACCATGTTGAACACGTCCAGATAATGGCCCAAAAGTACAACGATGCCTGTCATGATCACAAACCAGTTGAGTCGTTTGTAATCGCTGTTCATAAGCACGAGCAGCGGGAATACGAAATTCATCACCAGCATGCCCCAGAAAGGCAGGGAATAATTTTCGATCCGGGTGACAAAATACGTCACTTCTTCAGGGATATTGGCATACCAGATCAGCATGAACTGTCCGAACCAGAGATAGGTCCAGAAGATACTGATCCCGAACATGAATTTGGCGAGGTCATGAATATGACTGTCATTTACATCCGGCAGGTAGCCGCGGGACTTCAGATAAATAGTCACCATAGCGATCACGGTGATTCCCGATACGAACATACTGGCAAAGACATACCATCCAAAAAGTGTACTGAACCAGTGTGGGTCCAGGCTCATGATCCAGTCCCAGGACATCATGGATTCACTTACGAGATAAAATACCAGGAAACCGGCAGACCAGCGGAAATTCCTTTTAAAGTTTGAATTGTCTGCGGCCGCATCCTGTGCCAGGGAAAGGCGACGTGAAATCTCCCGGTAGGCAATCCATCCGCCGAGGAAAATTGCTGCCCTGATCAGGAAAAAGGTCGGATTCAGGTACCCGGACTTGCCCTGAAGCAGTTCATCGTGGGCAACGGTATCCGCATCCATCCAGACAAAAAGGTGGTTCATATGCAATACGGAGAGTACCAGAATGACAAACAAGATGATTCCTCCGGGTACGAGCCATGCGGTAATTCCCTCCATAACCCTGAAAAGCAGGGGTGACCAACCTGCCTGAGATGCCCGTTGCACCCCGTAAAAGGCAAGGACCCCGAGGGCGATCATAAAGAAGAAAAATACAGCCACGTACATAGCCGCCCAGGGCCTGTTCTGAAGCTGGTGGAGCAGGTGTTCATCGTGATCCGCCTCGTGTGCTTGATCTCCATGGGCTGCAGCTGCATCAGCTTCGTGAGCAGTTTCGCTATGCCCTCCTCCATGGCCATCGTCATGAGAAGCTACCATTGCCTTGGCATCCTCGACCGTGGAAGGCACTGTAACAAATCCAATCGCCATTCCGAAAAGGCCCAGGGCCATCAGTATCAGCGATCCTATTTTAAGTCTGTTTGAGAAGGTATACATCTGCAATCGGTATCTTATTTTGTTAGGTCTTCTTTTAACTTCATCACGTACTCCGCCACCTGCCAGCGTTCCTTATGATTCAGCTGGTTGGCGTAGGACCCCATAGAGTTCAGTCCGTAATAGATGACGTGATAGGTACTACCCTCGGTGATGTTCCGCGCAGGATCCGCATAGGTAGGTACACCGAGGATCTTTTCCCGTTGCACCAGGGTTCCTTTTCCGTCTCCCTTCGTTCCGTGACAAATGGCGCAGTATATATCGTAAAGCTCTTTTCCGACAGCCAGGTTTTCTTCACTCTGCAACGAATCCAGAGGGCTTTCCGCCATCCGGGCTAGCTCTTTAGCCTCTGGTGTGTTCTCGAACCCATAAGGCACCTGCCCTCTCGAAATGGTATTCTCCACAGGTGTCAGTGCCTCAGAACCCCGGCTGAAATAAGCGTATTCTTCATCGTTCGATATTACTTTTCTACACTATTGATTTCTACGGCTCCTGTCGCCCTTAAAAGCTCCTTCAGGCCGGATTCATCTCCATGTACTTCCAGTTCCATGATAAAATGGTCATCTGTACTGCTCACGTCCGGATTTTCAGCCTTTTTGAAAGGCCACAGGCGGCTTCTCAGGTAAAAGGTGATGACCATCAGGTGGGCTGCAAAGAAAACGGTCATCTCAAACATGATAGGCACAAAGGCCGGCATGTTTTCGATATAGCTGAAACTCGGCTTGCCACCAATATCCTGAGGCCAGTCCTGAATCATGATGTAGTTCATCATGACGATAGCCACCGCCAGGCCCAGACATCCATAGAGAAAGGAAGTAATGGCAATCCGGGTCGGAGCCAGTCCAAGGGCCTTATCGAGGCCGTGGACCGGAAATGGGCAATACACCTCTTCGATATGGTGCCGGGCAGCCTTTACTTTCTTGACCGCCTGCATCAGCACGTCATCGTCGTCGTAATATGCGTGAATCACTTTAGATGCCATATCCTTATGAGTTCTTTTCGTTTAATCGTTTTGCCTGACCTGCCCAGTCGTCCCTTTGGGCCCTGCCCGGGAACGATCCGGTTATTTCGTCCAGGAGTTCGTATTCCCTTGCCGTCATCCGGCTGACCTGGGCAAAGGTGAAAATCCCGATTTCATTCAGGGTTTTCTCCATCTGCGGGCCCACCCCTTTGATCTGCTTCAAATCATCCGGGGTTTCCGTTTTGGCGTCAAAAACACCGATCGTATCTAAAAGGGCACTGCGCTTATCGGTTTGCGCTTCCTTCGTACCGCTGGTCTGGCCCATCAGATGAGCGCTCTTGGAAAACTGGTAGAGCGGTTTACCGGCTTCCCGCAATTTCTTGTAGCGTTCTCCTGAGGATTTCAGGATAGATTTTACCTCGGCCTGGGCGATTACCGGGAAGGTCCTCGCATACAGCAGGAAGAGCACAAAGAAGAAACCGACAGTACCGATAAAGATCCCGATGTCCACAAAGGTCGGGGAGAACATGGTCCAGGAGGAAGGCAGGTAATCCCGGTGCAGGGAGGTCACGATGATCACGAAACGCTCAAACCACATCCCCACGTTCACGACAATGGAAATGATGAAAGACCAAATGATGCTGGTCCGGATCTTTTTGAACCACATCACCTGAGGGGATACCACGTTACAGGTCATCATCAGGGTATACGCCCACCAGTAAGGACCTGTAGCCCTGTTCAAAAAGGCATACTGTTCGTATTCAACCCCTGAATACCAGGCGATGAACAACTCGGTGATATAGGCGCAGCCCACAATGGACCCCGTAATCATGATAATGATGTTCATCAGCTCTATGTGCTGTACGGTAATGTAGGCTTCCAGACTGCTTACTTTCCGCATGATGATCAGCAGGGTCTGCACCATGGCAAAGCCTGAGAAAATGGCCCCGGCCACAAAATAGGGAGGGAAAATGGTAGTGTGCCATCCAGGGATAACGGAGGTGGCAAAGTCAAAGGATACAATGGTGTGTACAGAAAGTACCAGGGTGTAGATTTTATTAAGAAATGGTTTTACCGCCCGGTCACGGATCAAGGCACAGTCCGGCAACAGACCGGTCCACCAGAAAACAAGCGAAACGGAAAGGTATTTTGAAAATGCAAAAACGTCCCAGAGCAGGGGTGAATTGAAGTTCACCCAAAGCGACCCGAACTGGTTCGGGATCGGGAGCACCCAGTAGGCCAGCCATGGACGCCCCATGTGGATGATCGGGAACAGTCCCGCCTGTATTACTGAAAATATGGTCATCGCTTCCGCAGATCGGTTGATCGCCATACGCCATTTCTGACGGAACAGCAATAAAACCGCTGAGATCAGAGTCCCTGCGTGGCCGATACCCACCCACCATACAAAGTTGGTGATGTCCCAGGCCCAGTTAACGGTCCGGTTGAGACCCCAGGTACCAATACCCGTGGAAATGGTATAGATAATACACCCCACCCCCCAAAGGAAAGCGGCCAGCGCTATGGAAAATACAATCCACCACTGCTTGTTGGCGCGTCCCTCCACCGGAGCGGCAATATCCACCGAAACATCGTGGTAGCCTTTGTCGCCCAGTACAAGGGGTTTGCGTATTGGTGCTTCGTAATGCGACGCCATATCTCGTATTCGTTTCTTAAGGTTGTTATGCTTCGTTTGTGTTGCGGACTTTTACATGGTAGAACACATTGGGCTTGGTTCCAACATGTTCCAGCAGGTGGTACATCCGATCGCTCTCCTTCAGTTTGGAAACCTCGCTTTCAGGATTATTGATATCCCCGAATACGATAGCCCCGTTGCTACAGGCATTGGAACAGGCTGTCTGGAATTCCTCGTCCTTCACTTCCCTTCCTTCTCGCTTGGCATCCAGAATGGCTTTCTGGCTCATCTGTATACACCAGGAGCACTTTTCCATTACCCCGCGCGAACGCACGTTTACATCCGGATTGAGTACCATTTTACCCAAATCGTTGTTCATATGGTAATCGAACTCGTCGTTGTTGTTGTAGAGGAACCAGTTGAACCGCCGGACCTTATACGGGCAGTTGTTCGCACAGTACCGGGTTCCCACACATCGGTTGTAAGCCATGTGGTTGTGTCCCTGGCGGCTGTGGGCCGTGGCTGCCACCGGGCAGACGGTTTCACAGGGCGCGTGGTTACAGTGCTGGCACATTACCGGCTGGAAGGCAACCTGTGGATTGGTCGCTGGGTCCTCGAAGGTATCCTCAGAGGAGTAATACCGGTCGATTCGCAACCAGTGCATATCCCGGGAACGGCGAATTTCCTCCTTTCCGACCACCGGCACATTGTTCTCGGCATGGCAGGCAATCACACATGCCCCGCAGCCCGTACAGGCGTTCAGATCAATAGACATATTGAAGTGGTGACCGATAGAGCGGTCGAACCCATCCCAGAGATCAACTGTAGTGGCCGGCACTTCCTGGTGGTCCAGGGATACCTCTGGTACATGGTTCCACTCGGAGGCATCCTTGGTATTGAAATCCTCCAGGGTAGTTTCCTTGATGATATCACCCCGGCCCATAAGGGTCTTGTGGAGCTGTACACAGGCAAATTCATGCATGCCCGAACCCTTCTCCATCGTAACGGACTGCACCGATTTGAAATCCTGGTACAGTGGAAAGGCATTGAGGCCCGTTTGCATTTCTTTTTTCATTCCTGAAACCCTGCCGTAACCAAGGGAAAGTCCAACAGTACCTTCGGCCTGTCCGGGTTGAATGATCACAGGGACTCCCGCAAGCGTTACTCCGTTGACGTTCAGGTTCACCACACTGCCATCCAGCCCGCCATTTGCGACATTTTCGTTTACCAGTCCCATGGCCTGGGCGTCCTTTTTGGAAACCGTCACATAGTTATCCCAGGAAACCCGGGTGATGGGATCCGGAAATTCCTGAAGCCAGGGGTTTCCGGCCTGACGGCCATCCCCCATGCCCACTTTGGTATAGAGGACCAGGCTCATGCCTTCATCTTTAGCGCCGGCAAGGCGCCGGACAGCGGCTGCAAGGGAAGGCATCTGGGGCAGGTCATCGCCTTCAGTTTCCTTATCGGAACCAGTCATTCCGGACTCCGGGTCTCTGTATTGCCCGGGGGATTCAGCTACATACACTCCGTCATGCAGGGCCTGATTCCAATCAGCCCCAGCGAGCACCCCTTCCTTCCAGGTATCTTGAATAAACTCGTAATAGGTCTGCTCAGAACCCATCCAGTTGAGCAGGCATTGCTGGAACTGGCGCGTATCGAACAATTCGCGGATTACAGGCTGCATCAGGCTGTAATGGTCCTTTTTAAAGTGGTGATCTCCCCAGGATTCGAGGAAGTGATTGGAAGCGGCAGCGAAAGTCGTCAGGTTGGCCGTTTCCGTCTCGTTGGTCGTAAAAGTGACCGAAAGGTCTACCTTGCTCAGGCCATCGATAAATGCCGCTGCATTGGGCAGGGTAAAGGCCGGATTAACCCCATCCATGATGAGGGCTCCCACCTTTCCTGCCTGCATATCGGCAACAAGTTGGTTTACCGCACTGGAATTGCCCTGGCGGATATAGCGCGGCGCCTCCGGCAGGAATGCCAGGCTTCCGAGCATTTCATTGATTGCAAGCACTACAGCCTGGGCATCGGCATCGTCCAGGCCGGTAAGGACCACTGCCCCGTTCCGGTTTTTGGCAATTTTTTCAACCAGTTGGTCCAGGGCCCGGGCCGCCCGCTCTGGCAAATCGCCGGAGGTACTGCTGCCATTGAGCTTGGCATACAAGTGGGCTAAAGCTACCTTTTGCTGGGCGGGAGTCAGGGGAATCCGCTGGTCCGCATTGGCCCCGGTAAGGGACATGTTGGACTCAAACTGCACGTGGTGGGACATCTTCCCGTTTTGGGGAACGCGCCCTTTGCTGTAACCGGTATCAAAGCCTCCCCCCTGCCAGTCTCCCAGGAAATCGGCTCCGAAGGATACGATCAGGTCCGCGGAAGAAAGGTCGTAATCAGGAAGTGCTCTCTGGCCGTAACGCGCCTCATAGGCATTCAGGGCCGCGTCACAGGATACCGCATCATAGGTGACGTGATTGACATTTCCAAAGGCTTCCCGGAATTGCCCGATAAGGCGTTCCACAGAGGGACTTGCGTAGGTTTGGGTCAGCAGGGCGATCTGCTTCCCGGAATTCTTGAGGGACTCAAGCCTTGAAGTTACCCCTGCATCCAGGGCTTCCCATTCCACATGGCTCCCTTTGGCCGCAGGTCCCTGTAGTCTTGTGCTGTCATAAAGGGAAAGGACAGAGGCCTGAACCCTTGCATTGGTACCTCCCAAAGCAGGAGCCTCCTTGTTGGCTTCAATTTTGATGGGACGCGCCTCCCGGGTTTTTACCAGGATGCTGGCAAAATCATATCCATCAGCGATGGTCGTGGCGTAATAATTCGCTACCCCGGGGATGATCCGTTCCGGCTGAAATACATAGGGGATGGATTTATGCACCGGACCTTCACAGGCAGCCAGTGACGCAGCAGCCGTACTGAACCCAACATACTTGAGGAAATCCCTGCGGGAGGTCTGAGAGGAAGCGAGTTGCTCCTTATCCCCCAGGAAGGAATCCACCGGAAGCTCTTCCGGGAATTCGTTTTGTTTTAGCGTCTCAACAATGGAGTTGTCAGGCGTTAATTCTGCCTCACTCTTCCAGTATTTCTTGTTTGATGCCATACGATTGGTTGTAATTAGCTCCTAAGTTATTAGTAGTGACACTTGCCGCATTCGAGGCCTCCCATCTGGGCGGCTGTAACTTCCTCTACTCCGTATTTCTTGGCAAGCTCGGCATGAATTTTTTCGTAATATTCGTTTCCTTCCATCTGCACGTTCGTCTCCCTGTGGCAGTTGATACACCAGCCCATGGTAAGAGGGGCATGCTGATACATGATCTCCATCTCCTCGACGGGTCCGTGGCAGGTCTGACACTCTATGTTGCCCACCGAAACGTGCTGGGAGTGATTAAAGTAGGCGAAGTCCGGGAGGTTGTGGACGCGGACCCACTCCACCGGTTGGGTTTCCCCTGTATACTGCTGGTTCTCTTCATCCCAGCCTACTGCTTTGTAAAGTTTTTTGATCTCGTTGGTATAGAATTCATTGGTATACCCCTTTGCCAAATCCGCTGCGGAAGGTCCTTCGGGATTCCCTTTATACTCGTAAATAGATTTGTGACAATTCATACAAACATTCAGGGAAGGAATTCCCGAATGCTTAGAGACACGGGCAGATGAATGGCAATACTTACACTCGATTTTGTTGTCCCCTGCGTGAATTTTATGGGAATAATGGATGGGTTGAACCGGGGCATATCCCTGGTCTACCCCCACCTGCATCAACCAACCATAGGCGAAATAGGCCGCCCCGAGCATCAGCACGATAACGGTCACAAGCACCAGGAACTGATTCTGCGCAAAGGCCTTCCACAGGGGAAGTCCCTTCTTCGCTTTTTCACGCTCCAGGATGACTCCATTCGCCTCGGCGATACGCCTCAGTGTCCTGTTCACCAGGATGAGCATCATCACCAGCAGGGCGAAGACAAGCCCCAGGGCTCCGAGGATAAGCTCGTTTGAAACGCCACCGCCACCGGTTTCGGCAGTTTCTCCCGCCGCAGCGGTAGTAGCCGCAGCGGGGGCAGGAGGCGGCGCCGCCGTATAAGCGAGAATATCGTTGATATCCTGATCAGATAATGTCGGGAAGGCGGTCATTGCCGCCTGGTTGTATTCCTCGTAGATCCGGTTGGCATAGGCATCGCCGGAGGCAATTTTTCCGGGGCTGTTTTTGATCCAGGAGTAGATCCACTCGCAGTCCAGCCCTTCTTCCTCGATAAGGCGGGTAGCGACATTGGCTAGGGCGGGCCCTGTCATTTTGCGGTTCAACGCGTGGCAGGCCGCACAGTTCTGGTTAAACAACTGTTTCCCATTAGCCGGATCCCCCGGACCACAGGGTCCTTCCTCACCAGCAACGGCAGCCTCTGCTGCGCTTGCCTCCTCGGCAGCAGCATCCTGGGCTAAAAGTGAAGGTGAAAAAAGGAAAGAAACTACTAAACAAAAACCAAAAAGTGTGGTTAACTGATGGCGGTTGAAAACCTTTTTCATGAGTCGCTGTTCAATATTTTTCCCAATGTATGACAGCGGTGAACGGAGCCTGGCACAAGATGTGCTTGGTTGGCCTTAGCTGCTGTCTTTTCAGGCATTTTGATTTATTCGAAAGGAAGAAATTCCCAGCTTTTTGCATCCGGCACACCGGGATTTTCTTACGTCCAAATTGTCGACAAAAATACGACATTGACTTTATTCACGAAATCTTAAAGGTTTCAGAATTTATAATTTATAATTATTCTAAATAAAGTGTTTTTTACGGTCATAAAACCCCAAAAATCCTACCTTTGAGGCTGAGATCACTACAAAATAAATCTATCATGAACCGGTTCTGTATCGCTTGCTTTTTTGTGCTTTTAAGCGGACTCGCGCTTCACGCTCAGAGGGGTCAGGTATCCATTGACCAGGATCCTGAAATAGGCCAACTTCTGGACATTTACAAGGAGGCCAAAGCGAATGCGGATTACTACACCATTCAGGTGGGCTTCGGCAACTATGATTTTGCCGAAGAACTGCGGGATGAAGTCTCTGTTGAATTCCCCGAATACGAACCGAAGATCGTTTTTGACTCCCCAACCTACCGCGTACACGTGGGGCGGTTTTCCAACAGGCTGGATGCTGAAAAAAAGTTTCTCGAAGTGCGTCGGAAGTTCCCCGGAGCCCTCCTTCTGAAGTCCGGGAATCTGGAACGCTAATACGGCGGGACAATCCCAAATTTCCAGCCATAAATCGGCTGCATGGATACCCTTACCGCACTTTCCTGAAGTTCGCGAATCGAAATGCCATTCGTTTATCAGCTATCAGGCACCGCCTACCCGGAAACTAAAAATCCCAAACTCCTGTGGAATTTGGGATTCATTTCCCCGATAGCGATCGGGATTTTTGGTTTAATCTTTAAGGTCTAAAGGGTCTTTTTGACTGCCACTTCCTGGAAGGCTTCCACAATGTCCCCTTCCTTAATATCATTGTAGTTCTTGATCTGCAGGCCGCAGTCATATCCTTTGGAAACTTCCTTCACATCGTCCTTGAAGCGCTTCAGAGAAGCCAGCTCGCCTGTGAAGATCACCACTCCATCGCGAATCAGGCGGATATTGGAGTTGCGGAAGATTTTTCCATTGGTAACCATACACCCGGCAATAGTACCCACTTTGGAGATCTTGAAAGTCTCCCGGATTTCGGCTGTACCGGTAACCTCTTCCTTGATCTCCGGGGAAAGCATTCCCTCCATGGCATCCTTCAGGTCGTTTATCGCATCATAGATAATGGAATAGGTCCTGATATCGATTTCCTCTTTATCTGCGATATCCCGGGCATTGCCCATAGGACGCACATTAAACCCGATGATGATCGCATCTGAGGCGGAAGCGAGCAGGACATCGGATTCGGTGATCGCACCCACACCTTTATGAATAATATTTACCTGTATCTCGTCCGTGGAGAGTTTTTGGAAGGAATCCGAAAGGGCCTCCACCGACCCATCCACATCCCCTTTGAGGATAATATTGAGTTCCTTGAAGTCGCCCAGCGCGATCCGCCTTCCAATCTCATCCAGGGTGATATGCCGCTGGGTACGCACGGATTGTTCCCGCAACAGCTGGCTCCGCTTTGCGGCAATCTGTTTGGCCTCCCTTTCATCTTCGAGCACGTTGAACTTGTCGCCCGCCTGGGGAGCACCGTCCAGCCCAAGGATGGATATTGGCGTGGCCGGACCGGCCACCTTTATATCCTTTCCACGTTCATCCTGCATGGCTTTTACCTTTCCACTACAGGTTCCCGCGAGGACAAAATCCCCGATTCTCAGCGTTCCGGATTGAACGAGGATCGTGGAAACATAGCCCCGGCCCTTGTCCAGGTAGGCCTCTACAACCGTACCAGAGGCATGCTTGTCCGGATTGGCTTTTAATTCAAGTAATTCTGCTTCGAGCAATACTTTTTCAAGGAGTTCCTTGACCCCCTGCCCCGTCTTGGCGGAGATATCCTGAGATTGTATTTTCCCGCCCCAGTCTTCGACCAAAAGGTTCATATTGGCCAACCCTTCCTTGATTTTGTCCGGATTGGCGGTCGGCTTATCAATCTTGTTGATGGCAAAGACAATAGGGACTCCGGCTGCCTGGGCGTGGCTGATGGCCTCCTTGGTCTGGGGCATGATGTCGTCATCAGCTGCTATAACGATAATAGCGATATCCGTTACCTGGGCTCCCCTTGCCCGCATGGCCGTAAAAGCCTCGTGACCCGGAGTATCCAGGAAGGTGATCTTTTCGTCATTGTCCAGGGTCACCCCATAGGCACCGATGTGCTGTGTAATGCCACCACTTTCACCGGCAATGACATTTTCTTTCCTGATGTAGTCCAAAAGGGAGGTTTTCCCGTGATCCACGTGCCCCATAACCGTTACGATCGGAGCTCTCGGTTTCAAATCCTCCGGAGCATCTTCCTCTTCCTCTATCGCCTCATCGATGTCGGCAGTTACAAATTCGACTTCGAAACCGAATTCGTCAGCCACAATAGCGAGGGTCTCAGCATCGAGGCGCTGGTTCATGGTAACCATGATTCCCAATGCCATACAGGCTGAAATAATATCGGTAGTGGTGACGTTCATCATCGTAGCCAGTTCCTGAACCGTCACAAATTCCGTTACCTTCAGGATTTTACTCTCCCGTTCCTGCTGCTGCAGGTCCATTTCGGATTGCTGGCGGTGCTGATCCCGCTTGTCGCGGCGGTACTTCGCCCCCTTGCCTTTCTTGGATTTGCCCTGGAGTTTCTCGAGGGTTTCCCGTACCTGCTTTTGTACTTCCTCCTCCGTTGGCTCCACTTTCATGGAAGCGCCACGCTGGCCCTTCCTTCCTCCACCCCGGCCTCGTCCGGAATCAGCCTTGCTGACAATACGACGGCGGCGGCGTTTACGGTCTCCTTTATCCTCCTTCTTGTCTTCCTTCTTCTTTTTGGGCTTCTGAAACTTGGACAGGTCTATTTTGTCCTTGATCTTGGGACCGGAAAGTTTCTGGTATTCCGTCTCGACTTTTTCCGGTTCTTTGGTCTCCGTTTTGGCAGACGCTTCTTCTTTGGCCTTTTCGGCTGCAGGTGCTTCCTCCTTTTTGGCTGGTTCCGCCTCTGGCTCAGGCTTGGGCTCCTCCGTTTTCTTGGGGGCATCCAGGTCGATCTTACCGACCGTTTTGGGACCCGCTAGCTCTACCTTGGCCTTCACCACTTCCGGCTGGGCCCGTTTTTCACGCGCAATGCGTTTTTCTTCCAGTTCCTGTTCCTGTTGTAACCGGATGGCTTCTTTCTCCTTCCGCTTCTCCTCCCCTACTTCCTTGGAGGCAACCTTTTTGCTCTTATCCGTTTGGAACTCCTCCAGCAGGACCTGGTATATTTCATTGGAAATCTTGGTCGTGGGGCGGGCATCCACCTCATGACCCTGGGCAGTAAGGTAATCCACCGCCCGGTCCAATGAAATGTTGAGTTCTCTCAGGACTTTGTTAAGCCTTATGGTTGCGTTTTCTGCCATAAAATATGCGCTCTCTGTTACTCTATTAAGGTGCTAATATATAGCTTAATCTTCAAATTCTTCCTTGAGGATACGGACGACATCCAAAATGGTTTCCTCCTCGAGGTCGGTGCGTTTAACCAGGTCCTCCACCTCCTGTTCCAGGACGCTTCTGGCGGTATCCAGGCCAATTTTCCGGAATTCACCGATGACCCATTCCTCGATCTCATCTGAGAATTCCGTAAGTTCCACGTCTTCCTCCACACCTTCGCGGAAGACATCTATTTCATACCCGGTGAGTTTCCCCGCCAAACGGATGTTGTGCCCACCCCTTCCGATGGCCTTTGAGACCTCTTCCGGTTTCAGGTACACCTGGGCAGTCATATCCTCGTCGTTGAGTTTCACAAGGGAAACCCTGGCCGGGCTCAGGGCCCTTGTAACCATCAGCTGGGGGGTATTGGTCCAGTTTATAACATCGATGTTTTCATTACCCAGTTCCCGGACGATGCCGTGGATCCGGGATCCCTTCATACCCACACAGGCCCCAACCGGATCAATCCGGTCGTCGTAAGAATCCACGGCCACCTTGGCTTTCTCCCCGGGGATCCGGACGACCTTCTTCACGGTAATAAGCCCGTCGAAGACTTCTGGTATCTCCTGATGGAAAAGTTGCTCCAGGAAAACAGGGGATGTACGTGACATTATAATAAGGGGTTTGTTACCCTTCAGCTCCACACTTTCAATGATTCCGCGGACGTTGTCGCCTTTGCGAAAGAAATCCGACGGAATCTGTTTTTCCTTGGGCATTATAATTTCATTCCCCTCGTCGTCTAAAAGGATAATTGCCCTGTGGCGGATATGGTGAACCTCAGCGGTGTATATTTCCCCTTCGAGGTCTTTGAACTGTTTATAGATCGTCGTGTTGTCGTGTTCATGGATCTTGGCGATCAGGTTCTGGCGCAGTGCCAGGATGGACCGTCGGCCCAAATCCTTGAGTTTAACCTCTTCAGATACATCCTCCCCTATTTCAAAATCGGGTTCGATCTTCCGCGCCTCCGAAAGTGAGATTTCCTCATTGGGTTCCTCTACCTCCCCGTCCGGAACCACTGTGCGGTTCCTCCAGATTTCCAAATCCCCTTTATCGGGGTTTATGATAATATCGAAATTATCATCTGAGCCAAACTTTCGCTTGAGCGCCCCCCGGAATACTTCTTCCAGGATGGCCATTAGCGTTACCCGGTCAATGAACTTATCGTCCTTGAACTCGGAGAAAGATTCGATCAATGCAAGATTTTCCATGTCTTACTTTGCGGTTAGAATTTTAAAACAACATTCGCCTGCTCTATGTCGGAAAAAGGAATTTTTGCCTCTTTCCGTACCGTATGTTTTCCCTTGCCTACAGGCTTGGGTTCCCGGGCCTTCCAGGTCAGGGTGATTTCAGCATCCCCCACCTGTTCCAAGGTCCCCTTCAATTCCGATTCGACGGTTTTGACCCTGAGCGTACGGCCCAGGTTCTTTCTGTATTGCCGCGGCATTTCCAGTGGCGCTGTGGCCCCTGCGGAACTCACCTCTAGCGAAAAATTGAACTCTTCGCGGTCGAGCTGGTGTTCCACGGCCCGGCTGATATCAATACAATCCCGGAGGTTCACTCCGTCATCGCCATCCAATACGATTTTGATGGACTGGTCGGCCGCAACATTCAGGGAAATTGGGAACAAATCCGGACGCTTTTCAAGCGCTTCTTTAAGGAGCGCTTCTACCCGATTTTGTAGCCGATTGCCTGACATAGGGACCAACTCTTTGAAATAGTGGCAATAAAAGAGGGGACTTTTTGTCCCCTCATGAATACCCATCTATTCTTTCAGTGTTGGACCTTATGTCAGGCAATCGGCTACAGAATCGGGTGGAAGCGCTCCTGAGCGAGGCGCTGGAGAAACGACCGGACCTGTTTCCAATCTCCCTCAAAGTCGGTACCGACCAGTCCATCAGAATTATTCTGGATGGTGATGCCGGTGTCAACCTCCGGGATTGCATAGACATCAGCCGGGCAGTGGAACACCAGCTCGACCGGGAAGAATTCGATTTTTCCCTCGAAGTAAGTTCGGCAGGTGCGACCGCGCCCCTGGAATTGCCCAGGCAATACAGGAAAAACCTGGGCCGTACCCTCAATATCAAAACCGCTGAATCGGAATT
>JARRQA010000054.1:0-13456 GCA_037382325.1 Robiginitalea sp. | reverse complement strand
CTGCAAAGGCCCGGGCATCACTGATCCGGTTGGCGTCCGTTCCGGGTATTCCCGCCGTGGTCAGCACGAGGCCTCCGTTTTGCATTGCATAGTCATCCACCCACTGGAAGCGGTCCTCATCGTCATAGTGGTACCGGAGTCCGATTTCGATGTCGTGAAAGGTGTTTTCCCCGGTCCAGTGAAGGTCAAACTTGGTCTGAATCCCGGTGGAGAGGTATTCCCGGTTGTTGTTCTTCAGTGCCAGGGCATCGGCCGGGCTGTCCGCCGTGCCGCTCACCACTTCGTAATAAGGGCTAAATGTAGCCGGGTCCTCGAGTATATCGGCAATACCTACCCGCTCCCCACCAAGGGTGAGATCATTCAACTTATACCAGTTTCGCTTAAAATTATTGCGGTAGGCTACCGTGGTTAGGCGCATGTCTTTGCTGAAATTCAGGGTATGCGTCAGCATGAACTGGGTGTGTTCCGTGGTCATGAGGTCGTTTTGTGAACCTGCATAGCGACGGAAGGGGGCCTCCTGAAAATCTTCCTGGGTAAGCCCCAGATAGGTCTCATCTGAGGATTCATCCGAATACTGGAATTTGAATTCCAGGGCCTGGGGAAGCTTTCCTTCCGGATTGGTGTTAACCCGGAATTTGGCGACCAGGTCATTCTTGTCAAACCCTGTATCACCGCCACCATCCAGGTTTTTGAATCCGTTGGAATTATAATTCAGGTATTCCACGGCATACCCAAAGTTTTTGCGGCTGTCTCCCAGTTGGGCATGCAGGCGGCCGCTTTGGAAACTCCCGTAACTCGTATTGAGGAAGGCACCAAAGGAATCCGGAACCTCTGTGCTCAGCATATTGATGGCTCCGCCTGTAGTAAAGGGCCCGTATTGGACCTGGCTGCTGCCTTTCAGGATTTCCACGGCCTGCATCCTGGCAATGGTCGGGAAGTAATAGGCAGCCGGGGCGCTGTAAGGGGCTGGTGCGATGAGGACTCCATCTTCCATCAGGGTAATTTTTGAGCTGCGTTCAGGGGAAGTCCCCCGGAGGCTGATGTTCGGCCGAAGGCCAAAACCATCCTCCTCCACTACATTGACACCCGGGACAGACCTGAGGGTTCTGTTTACGTCCGTGTAGTTGAAACGGGCGATTTCCTCCGGGGAAATATAATAGGCGGATCCGGTTCGGTTTTTTGCTTCGAATTTGCTGCCAAAAATAACCTTGGCCTGCAGTACGACTTCATTGAGGTTTACGAGTGTCCCTGTCTGGGTACTGTCTGGCTGTTGTGAGAATGCGGCGACCGTAAACAGGAAAAGCAAGGAACAAATTGGGTATCGCATTGGTTGCTTTATTTAGATTAAATATAAATAATTGGTTAGTGCAAATATATTTCCCAAAACCAAGAAATCAAAGCTTATTTAGAATTATTACAAATAAAAAACAGACATTACAGAACTATGAAGGGGACCGGGTTTTCGAATTTGACAGGAAACCAACAGTGTAGCCTGAAAAGTAGTATCTTTGCACGCAATTAATCTTTAATTGCATGGAAGCCCACCAGTCCAAAATCCTTGGAGAAGGTCTCACCTACGACGACGTACTCCTGGTTCCGAATTATTCTGAAGTCTTGCCCCGGGAAGTGGATATCCGCACCCAGTTTACGCGTAATATCCGAATCAATATTCCCATTGTTTCCGCCGCTATGGACACGGTGACGGAATCCCGGATGGCTATTGCCATTGCCAGGGAAGGAGGAATAGGCGTACTCCATAAGAACATGAGCATTGAAAGGCAGGCGATGAAAGTCCGGAAGGTAAAAAGGGCTGAAAGCGGCATGATACTCGATCCGGTAACCCTGCCGGCTGATGCCCTGGTCCGGGATGCCAAGGCGAGCATGAAAGAACACAGCATTGGGGGGATTCCCATTGTGGATGAGGCTGGAAAACTGATCGGGATTGTCACCAACCGCGACCTCAGGTTTGAAAAGAACAATGACCGTCCGATCTCGGAGGTAATGACCGCGGAAAACCTTGTTACGGTCGGGGAGGGGACCTCCCTGGAAGCGGCGGAGGACATCCTGCAGGAAAACAAGATCGAAAAGCTTCCGGTGGTCGATAAGGATTACAAACTGGTAGGGCTGATCACCTTCCGGGATATTACAAAATTGACACAGAAGCCCATTGCCAACAAGGACAAATACGGACGATTGCGGGTCGCAGCGGCCCTGGGCGTCACCGGAGATGCGCTGGAGCGCGCCGAAGCCCTGGTTGGGGCCGGGGTGGACGCTGTGGTGATCGATACCGCCCACGGACATACCAAAGGGGTTGTTAGCGTCCTTCAGGAAGTCAAGAAGGCGTTCCCGGACCTCGATGTGATCGTTGGGAATATCGCTACCCCGGAAGCAGCTCGTTATCTGGTCGATGCCGGGGCGGATGCCGTGAAGGTCGGGATTGGCCCGGGCTCCATCTGTACCACAAGGGTCGTGGCCGGTGTGGGTTTCCCACAATTCTCAGCCGTATTACAGGTGGCAGCTGCGCTTAAAGGCAGCGGGGTTCCCGTTATAGCTGATGGGGGAATCCGCTACACGGGTGATATCCCCAAGGCGATTGCTGCCGGGGCAGATTGCGTCATGCTGGGATCCCTCCTGGCGGGCACCAAGGAATCCCCGGGGGAAACCATTATCTATGAGGGGAGAAAGTTCAAATCCTACCGTGGTATGGGGTCTGTGGAAGCTATGAAGCACGGCTCCAAGGACCGCTATTTCCAGGACGTGGAAGATGATATCAAAAAGCTGGTCCCCGAGGGAATCGTCGGGCGGGTACCCTACAAGGGAGACTTGTTTGAGAGCATCCACCAGTTCGTGGGGGGTCTTCGTGCGGGCATGGGGTATTGCGGCGCCAGGGACATCGCTTCCCTGAAGGAAAAGGGCCGGTTTGTGAAAATCACCGCCAGCGGAATCCACGAGAGTCATCCGCACAATGTGACGATCACCAAAGAATCCCCTAATTACAGTCGTTAGAAAAAGGACTGCGCTTCTGAAAGTGGAGGCGCCTAGCGGCTTTCTCCGCTGTATGCCTCCCAGGTTGTATCCTGGTAGATGTTCTCTCCGAAGTAGCGTGCGATTTTCAGGAATGCATCGGGCTTTTGGTAGCCGGGTACAGGAGACAGCATTTTGAGGTCTTCATCCAGAAAGACCACGGTTGGATAACTCAGACGACCCTGGAGCAAGGCAGCGGCCAGCTGGTGGTATCCCCTGCGCCCTGATGCGACAAAAGTATAAGTTTTGCCTCCGAATTCTATGGGCTCCTTCTGTTCCGCATCCAGTTTGACCATGTAGAAGTTTTCACTCATGTATGCAGCTACTTCGGCATCCTGAAAGGTATCCTTGTCCATTTTTTTACACCACCCGCACCAGTCTGTGTAGACATCGATGAACATTTTTTTGGGCTGGGCCTCCGTACTGGCCCGTTGCACGGCTTCCTCCCAACGCATCCAGGAGACCTTTTGAGCGTGCAGACCTCCAAGGGGGAGGACCAAAAAAAGCATCAGGATGTAAAAGTGATTTCGTAGCATTTTTTGTCTTTTTTGGCTGGTGAGCCTGTTTAAAAATAAACGTCCCGACCGGCTAATTATTTCACGGATGCCCGGGTTTTTGGCTCTTCAAACAGAGGGCCTGTATCCACCTGATTTCGTATCAGATCTTCAAAGGTCTCCCGCTCCCGGATCAGGTGGGCTTTGCCTTCGTGCCAGAGTACTTCAGCAGGTCTGTAACGGGAGTTGTAATTACTGGCCATCGTAAAACAATACGCCCCGGCGTTCTTAAAGCAAAGCAAATCCCCTTCGGAGATTTCACTGATACGCCGGTTGCTGCCAAAGGTATCCGTCTCGCAAATATAACCCACAACGGAATAATAGCGTTCTTTGCCATCCGGGTTTGAAATGTTGACGATTTCATGGGATGCCCCGTAAAGCATCGGGCGGATGAGGTGGTTAAAGCCGGAATCCACCCCTGCAAATACCGTGGAAGTAGTTTGTTTTACCACATTGACACGGGCCAAGAACATTCCCGCTTCACTGACCAGGAATTTTCCGGGTTCAAAAGCCAGGGTCAGGTCCTTCCCGTATTCCCGGCAAAACGCATTGAATCGACCTCCCAGTTTTTCCCCCAGTTCCTCTACATTGGTCTGAATATCCCCTTCTTTGTAGGGCACCTTGAAGCCGCTTCCAAAATCTATGAACTCCAGGTCCTTGAAGTTCCGGGCCGTATCAAAGAGGATTTCTGAGGCGTAAAGGAAGACGCCGATATCCAGGATATCACTCCCCGTGTGCATATGTATCCCATTGACAGACATACCTGTGAGTTCCACGATCCGCAACAGGTGGGGGATCTGATGGATGCTGATCCCAAATTTCGAATCGATATGCCCCACCGATATATTGGAATTTCCACCTGCCATCACATGCGGATTGATCCGGATGCAAACCGGGATATCCGGGTGCCTCGATCCGAATTGTTCCAGGATGGAAAGGTTGTCGATGTTGATTCGGACCCCCAGGGACGCGGCTTCCTCAATCTCTTCCAGGGAGACCCCATTCGGGGTGTAAATGATGTCTTCCGCGGAAAAGCCGGCCATCAGGCCGAGCTTTACCTCCTGAATGGAAACGGTGTCCAGGCCACAACCCAGGTGTTTCATAAACCGGAGAATGGAAAGGTTGGACAGGGCTTTTACAGCGTAATTCAGCTTTAGTTTTGGAACGTTTTCAAAGGCACGGGTGAGTCGGTCGAACTGGGACTGTATTTTAGCCGAGTCGTAAATGTAAAGGGGAGCGCCGAACTCATGGGCGATTTGTCGTAAGACTTTGGCTTCCATTCGAATGGGAATTTTGGCAAATCTAGCCTACTTTCCGGGTATCCCCAAAAAAGCACCGGCTTATTTAGAAAATAAAACAAATTGTTTCAAATACAACAAATAGTATTTCTTGCCAAAAAGAGTACTACTTTGTAGTTTTAGTTCATGAGGTTACCATTATTACCCCTTCAGACGGTTTTTTTCCCGGGGGAGACCGTGCCCCTTCATATATTTGAAGAACGCTACAAGGAACTGATCCGCGATTGTCAGAAAGAGGCGATGACTTTTGGCATCCCGGTTTACATAGACAACAAGATTTCATTTGGTACGGAAGTACAGCTAAAGGAAGTGGTCAATACCTATGCGGACGGTTCCATGGATGTCGTTTGTGTTGCCCGTCAGGTCTTTCGGGTGGTTACTTTTCAGCCCGCAATGCAGGGGAAGCCCTATCCAGGGGGCGAAGTCCTTTTTCCGGAACCTATCCAGGATGCCGAGCCCGCCCAGAAGGAGGCTGTGCTGCAGGCCTCCAGGGAGTTGTATCGCCTGATGGACCTGCCATTCCCCACTATTAAAAAGGAGGTCTTCAACAGTTTCACCCTGGCACATAAAATGGGATTGTCATTTCAGCAGGAATACCGGCTATTGCAACTGGTCAGTGAAAAGGTTCGCCTGCAGTTCCTTTTGGACCACCTGAACCAAACTTCCAAGGTGCTCAGCCAACTCAATCACACCCGGGAACTGATCGAAATGAACGGGCACTTCCGCAACTTCGATCCGCTCGATTTTAAGGACTACAAACTCGAGTGAATCCGCTGCCAATTCCATTAGGGGAAGTCGGTCCCGTTTCCTATTTTTGCACTCAACCATTCATTGACAGGACATGAATCTACATGAATATCAGGGCAAGGAGATCCTTGCCAGTTTCGGGGTCCGCATACAGCGGGGTATTGTAGCGCACAACGCAGCGGAGGCTGTTCAGGCGGCTAAGGAATTAACCCAGGAAACGGGGACGAGCTGGCATGTGATCAAAGCCCAGGTACACGCCGGCGGACGTGGAAAAGGTGGGGGAGTAAAACTGGCAAAAAACCTGAAAGAAGTTGAAGAGCTGGCCGGTCAGATCATCGGGATGAACCTGGTGACCCCCCAGACTTCGGCAGAAGGAAAAAAAGTACACCAGGTGCTGGTTGCGGAGGATGTGTATTACCCGGGTCCCGGCGAGACCAGTGAATATTACATGTCTGTCCTGCTCGACCGGGCAAAGGCGCGGACCATGATTATGTATTCCCCTGAAGGCGGGATGGATATAGAGGAGGTGGCAGATAAAACACCACACCTTATTTTTACCGAAGAGGTGGACCCGGCAGTGGGATTACTACCTTTCCAGGCGCGGCGAATCGCATTTAACCTTGGTCTTTCCGGTACCGCGTTCAAGGAGATGTCCAAATTCGTGACAGCCCTCTATAAAGCCTACAGTGAGAGTGACGCCAGCCTCTTTGAGATCAACCCGGTACTAAAGACCTCAGATGATAAAATCATGGCGGTGGATGCGAAGGTCACCATTGACGATAACGCCTTGTTCCGCAGGAAGCAATACGCCGAAATGCGGGACCTTCGGGAGGAAAACCCCATAGAGGTCGAGGCGCGTGAGCTGGGCCTGAACTATGTGGACCTTGATGGAAATGTGGGATGTATGGTAAACGGCGCAGGCCTTGCCATGGCCACCATGGACCTCATAAAAATGGCAGGGGGGGAACCCGCGAACTTCCTGGACGTGGGAGGAACCGCAGATGCCAAAAGGGTTGAGGAAGCCTTCCGGATCATCCTCAGAGACCCAAATGTAAAAGCGATTTTGATCAATATCTTCGGGGGAATTGTGCGTTGTGACCGCGTCGCCCAGGGGGTGGTGGATGCTTATAAAAACATGGGGGACGCTATAAAAGTTCCAATTATAGTCCGGCTCCAAGGAACCAATGCGGAGCTGGCCAAAGAGATCCTGGATAATTCCGGTTTAGCGGTACATTCGGCCGTTCAGTTCCAGGAGGCCGCCGACAAGGTCAAGGAAGTATTGGCCTGAGACCTGTATTAGACAGAATTAAGGGTTATGCCATGCCGGCATAACCCTTTTTTTATACCCCTTTCAATTTCCCTTTTCTATTGTCTTTCCCTGAAAAATCCCGGGGACCTGTTGACTCTTTGGAAAGCACGGATAACCTTTGACTTGTTTTCTTCAGCATTCCGCATTCAAATGCCCCGAATCCCTGACATTTATTAAATAAGACGACTAAAAACATCTAAACATTAAGGGTTTGTAAATAAAAAGGATGTAAAAGTCAGGAATGTTTATATAAGACATTAAAAAACTGTTAAAAGCAAAAAACAATGTAACAGCCTCTAAAATCAGTCGTCTATTGAGATAAGAAGTTTATTCATCAATCATCAAACAATCAACATCATGAGAAAATTTAGTATTGTATTTGCAGCTGCATTGTTGCTTTCAGCCGGAAATGTATTCGCCAACGAGGAAGCCCCAGCGGCCAAAGACCCAAAAGCCAAAATTTGTCTTCAAATCGAGAGCTTACTGGAGGAACACAACGGTTACAATCTGAGAGATACCGACGAGATATCAGCCGTCGTGCGCTTTATGCTGAACGATGAAAAGGAAATCATCGTACTTTCCGTGGATACCGAGGATGAGCGTCTGGAGAATTTTGTCAAGGCCCGTTTGAATTATGAAAAGGTAGCGGACCAGAATTTAAAGGAGGGAAAAACCTATACGGTCCCTATCCGCCTGAGGGCATAACCTTTACGAACTTTCACTAGAAGACCCGATGTGCCTTACATCGGGTTTTTTATTTTCTCCTATTTAAAAAAGGGCCTTTCCATCGATCGCATTATACGAAATGACCGAAAAATGAGTTAAGTAATTAGGAAAGAATTGCCCGATATGAGCAGTTACGAGGAAAAATTAAGCATTCTGTCCGAAATGATATCCCTTGCCCGGGTCGATCAGGAGGTGAAGGCCTCCGAGTTCGATTTCCTGTGGGGTGTAGCCGAACAACTCGGAGTGGAACGGGAGGATTTCGAAACCCTCTTTGATTCCCCCGTGCGGAATATCATCCCCAAGACCCTTCTGGAAAGGATTCTGCAGTTCCACCGGCTGGTGTTGCTGATGAATGTGGACCGGGGTCAAACGTTCAAGGAAATCGATAAACTTCACAATATCGGGTTGCGTATGGGATTGCCGCCTTCGGCTATTGATCAGGTGCTCGCGCTGATGCACCAGTATCCCGACAAAATCATTCCCCCTCAAACCCTTATCGGGATTTTCAAGGCCCACTACAACTAAGATACTATTTTTTCCAAGGGACTGAAGACCTACTCTGACTGTCAAAAAGACAGGAAACCCAGCCTGTAAGCAGACAGAACGACAGCAATATCCCTTCGGTACATCCTTTGCAATTGTTGAGGTGCAACTGTAAATGTTTGTGTAACCATAAAAAAATAGTAAGATGAGTCTTATAAGAAGAAATACCGGATTGTTTCCAAGTATCTGGAATGATGTGCTCACCCCTGACTGGTTTGGTGGGGTGGATCAATTCAACCAAAACCTGCCCGCTGTGAATATCGCAGAAGGGGAGAAGGATTTTACCCTGGAACTCGCCGTTCCCGGTCAGAAAAGGGAAGATTTCAATGTGGAGGTCGATAACGACGTCCTCACGATTTCCATGGAAAAAGAAGATGAAAAAGCAGAAAAAGAAGGGGAATATACCCGGAGGGAATTCCGGTACACCTCCTTCAAGCGTGCTTTTACGCTGCCGGAAACCGTAGATCAGGATGATATCAGGGCCGATTACAAGGACGGTATCCTGCGCTTTACCCTGCCCAAGAAGGCAGAGGCACTGCCCAAGCCAAAGCGTCTGATTGAAATCGGCAAATAAGGAGATTATGGTTGGCCCAACTAACGGGCTTCATAATGGTTGGTTTGTTTAGTTGGTTAGTTAGGGAAGCGCCCCGGAATTCCGGGGCGCTTTTTTTCAGGCTGGTTTTTCCTGTAAACTCCTGATTTCGTCCCTGAGCTGTGCAGCCATCATAAAATCGAGCTCCTTTGCCGCTTTTTCCATGGCTTTTCGTTTCTCCCGGATCAGTTTTTCTTTTTGTTCTTCGCTCAGGTAGGCCGGGTCCGGTTCTTCTGCAGCCCGCTCCTTTTTCTCAAAGTGGAAGGTCGATACCGAATTTTTGGCAAGGACATTATCCAGGCTTTTTTTCAGGGCCTTTGGGGTAATGCCGTGCTTTTTGTTGTAGGCAAGTTGTTTTTCACGCCTGTAGTTGGTCTCATCGATAGTCTTTTGCATGCTGTCGGTGATCGTATCAGCATACATGATAGCTTTGCCTTTCAGGTGACGGGCTGCCCGCCCGACCGTCTGGGTCAGCGAACGGTTGCTCCTCAGGAACCCCTCTTTATCTGCATCGATGATGGCTACCAGGGAAACTTCCGGCAGGTCCAGTCCCTCCCGTAACAAGTTGACCCCCACCAGCACATCAAACAAGCCTTTGCGGAGGTCCTGCATGATCTCCACCCGTTCCAGGGTATCCACATCGCTGTGGATATACCGGCACCGGACATTGATACGTGTGAGGTATTTGGTCAGTTCTTCTGCCATTCGCTTGGTCAGGGTAGTGACCAGGGTGCGCTCATCCCGCTGGACCCGTTGCTGGATTTCTTCCACAAGGTCATCTATCTGGTTCTTGCTGGGGCGCACTTCTATTTCAGGGTCCAGAAGCCCCGTGGGCCGGATGACCTGTTCGACATAGACTCCGCCACTTTTTTCCATTTCGTAATCGGCCGTCCTTCCGGGAACGGTCTCCCCCGTACATGGCATGCACCTGTGGAATCGTCACGTGGCTTTCATCCACGACCATCTGGTAGTCATCGGGGAAATAATCCAGAAGGCAGAACGGCCGGGTGCCGGGTTCTCTTCCATCCAGGTACCTGGAGTAATTTTCGATACCCGAACAGTAGCCGAGCTCCCGGATCATCTCCAGGTCAAAATTCGTCCGTTCCTCCAGCCTTTTTGCCTCCAGGGGTTTTCCGATCTCCTTGAAATACGCCACCTGTTTGACCAGGTCGTCCTGAATCTGATGGATCGCATTCTGCAGCACATCCGGGGAGGTGACAAACATGTTGGCCGGATAGATGGTCAGGGTTTCGTATTCCTCCAGGACGGTATTGTTGTAGGGGTCAAAGGATTCTATTTCCTCGATGTCATCCCCGAAGAAATGGATTCGGTAGGCGTGGTCCGCATAACTAGGAAAAATATCCACCACGTCTCCCTTTACCCGAAAATTACCGTTTCTGAAATCGGCTGTGGTACGCGAGTAGAGGCTTTGAACCAGCAGGTGGAGCAATTTGGTGCGCGGCAGAACCTGATCCCTCTGCAAGCGGATGACATTCTTTTTGAACTCCACCGGGTTCCCGATTCCGTAGAGACAGGACACGGAGGCTACCACCAGCACATCCCGGCGGCCGGAAAGGAGGGAGGAGGTGGCGCTGAGCCGCAGTTTCTCGATGTCCTCGTTGATGGAAAGGTCCTTCTCAATATAGAGGCCCGTGGTCGGGATGTAGGCTTCTGGCTGGTAGTAGTCATAATACGAGACGAAATACTCCACGGCATTCTCCGGGAAGAACATCTTAAATTCTGAATACAATTGAGCCGCCAGGGTCTTGTTGTGCGCCAGCACCAGGGTGGGGCGCTGTACCTCCTCTACCACATTGGCCACAGTAAAGGTTTTTCCGGAACCCGTAACCCCCAGCAGGGTCTGATACCGGTCCCCTTCCAGGATCCCCCGGCTCAGCTGGCCGATTGCCTGGGGTTGGTCCCCTGTGGGGGTAAAGTCGGAAACAACCTTGAATTTCATGGTGCAAAAGTACGAAACCGGGATCCCAAAGGGAAGGGGATACTTGAAATTCCTAACGCTTCAGGCTGAAGTGGCCCCGGAACTCCTGATTTTCGTTATTTACGGCCCGAAACCAATAATCTGAGGCCGGCATGGGTCTTCCATTAGAGGTACCATCCCAGCCGGCGGAGCGCGGATCCACCTGCGCGAGCAAATTGCCGTAACGGTCGAAAATAAAAAGTTGCCGTATGGGATTAATGCCGGAGGGAGGGAGGATAAACTGCCAGAAGTCATTGACCCCGTCCCCATTGGGGGTAAAGAATTTTGGAAAACCCTCCAGGGTAAGGTCCGGTTCCACCGCAACCTCAGTGATCCCGCAGCCGTTTCGGTCCCGGACGAAAATACGATAGTTGTCAAGGGGCAGGCCCGTAAAACGATTGCTTTCCTGATAGGGCCCGTCCGGGTCATCGAGGGCAAATTCATAGTCCCCAATCCCGCTTACGGTAACCTCTATGGACAGCTCGCCCGCCCCGAGATCCACATCCGTCCCTTCAATAATCGCAGGTTCGGACTGGGTGACGGTAAAAACCTGGGAGGAAGGACACTCTATGGTAATCCCGGAAGGGTCCGGAATTTCATTGTAAATTTCCAATCGGTATTCCCCGGGTCCCGGAGGGGTGAATTCAGGGCCCTGTTCCAGCAATACTTCCCGGTTCTCATTTTCGATTTCGTACCAGCGATATCCGTCTGCCGGGTCCATGGCGGTAATGGGGGTAATATTTCCACTGGCACATACCCCCACTACTTCCGGAAAATTGAGTTCAGGGGAAAATTCCACCACGTTGCCCTCCTGATCGAAATAGGGTCCGCAACCCAGGAGGGTGAAAAAACTGGTCGTTTGGCAACCCTGTGCAGCCCCGGCCTCGTTATACGGGGTAATCGTGATGAAGTATTGCCGGTTGGGCTCAAATTCAATGACCCCGGTTTCTGTTCGATCTCCAAAATCGGAATTCGGCACAATATCATTCTCAAAAGGGGAGGTGCCAATAGCAACGCGATACCCCTCAGCCCCTTCGACCGGAGTCCAACTTATTTGGGGTGAGAGCGGTACGTCAAAGGCAAGATCCCCCGGATAGATGATGGGGGAACAGTCGGGCAGGACCGTTAGTGGCCCTGTGGTGAAACTGAATTCTTCAGGACAGGCTGCCCGGCCTATATCATTAACAGGTGTGATCCGTACATAAATTTGTTGCAGTTCAGGCAGCCCTCCTGGGATGAGATAGGACAGCCTGTTCCCGACATCGAAATCATTCAGGAGGTCCGTTCCGCCAGGGGTCGTTCCAAGGGAAAGGGAATAGCTTGTAGCCGACAGGGCGTAATCCCAGCGAATCGCCGAGCCAACGGGAACATCTACAGCACCGTTCAGAGGACTTGTCAGTTGGGTACAGGGCGGAGGTTCTGTCACTGCCACAGTTCGAAAGAAGTAGGAATCACAAACAATATCAGGTTTGTCCGTTTGGTTGGGGAAAATAAGGGTGATGGTTAAATAAATCAGGGTGTTTTCGGGAAGCCCCGGAATAAGTTCCGTTATAGGCAGGGTAGTGGCGCCCCCCACGGTAGTATTCAAAATATCATTGCCTCCCGGGGATCTTCCCAGTTCAATGTTGTAACCGGGCACGCTATCTACTTTAACCCATTGGAGAACAGCATCGAGTGGGACATCTGTTTGCCCCGATGTGGGGAAAATTAAGTCCGGGCATTCCTGTGCCCATCCGGTTAGTCCCAAAAACAGGGTACTCAGGCAAAGCAATTTTTTTAGCGTTTCCATAACGGCAGGAAGGGTAAAATACAAATTTACCTTCAATCAGCGTCCCAAAACGGATGAAGGACCCCGTATGGAAGACAGAATACGAAAATTGGCTACAGATCCCTCTTTTTCAGCAGAGCATAGGACCAGTATACGAAAAGGGCGGTCCATACCAGTACGAGCAGGATCTCATACCAGTGCACGGCATAATTCAACTCGATTTTTTCACCGATCTGGTCGGCCACGGACTGTACGGCGTTCAGGCGGGTAACAGGTTCCTTGATCAGGTTGGCCATACTTTCAAGGGGCAGGAAACTCTTAATGGTTTTGGCAGTATCCCAGGTCACAAATTTCCAGCCGAGGATCCCGAAAATCACCTGTTCCAGAATGGCCCAGATAATAAGGAAGCCGAGGGCAAAGGCAGAGCGTTTTACCAGGATGCCCAAAAAAAGACAGAAACTAAAGAAGCCAATCAACTTCACGAAGAAGGCCAGCAGGAATTCGAGATCTGAAAACACGATGGAAAGCTCGTTGTAATCGGAATAAATACCCCCGAGAATCAGGGAGACCACGAAAACAAACAAGGTGGAGATCCCTGCGAAAACCAGGACCGTAATGAACTTGGAAGCGATGAATTCCTTCTTGGATAGCCCGTCGATCAGGTTTTGTTTGATCGTTTTGTTGCTGTATTCGTTGGACATCATCGAAACGATCACAATGGCCAGGAAGAGTTTGAAAATTGCGGCCACGTAAGTGTTGAAATGCCAGATGTACGGGAAGTTGAAGATCCCCTGTTCTGCCAGGTGGAACTGTATGGGCCCGATATCGAACTTTATGGCAGCTATCAGGGCGATGGACGTCAGCAGCGCGAAGTACGCGATAATCAGAAACCGGCTTGACCGGTTGTTCCAGAGTTT
>JARRQA010000053.1:0-14081 GCA_037382325.1 Robiginitalea sp. | reverse complement strand
GCTGCCGTTTGACAATCCAGTCCTGAATAGTCCGGAGGTCCATGGCGTTATAGCGGTCCTTATAGGCAGGCTCCACATCGAGTACGTACTGGTAGATTTCCCCCAGGCCTGTACTGATGGGACCCATCTGGGGGGTGCCAAAGCCATCCGGAATTTTTTCGGAGGCGGCCTGTATTTTTTCTGCGATCAGCTGTCGCGGGAGGTAAGTGCCCAAGTCATCGTCAAAGACGATGGTTACCACGGAGAGTCCGAACTTGGAAACGGAACGGATTTCCTGCACCCCTGGTAAATTGGCCATTTCCAGCTCTACCGGATAGGTGATAAACCGCTCCATGTCCTGAGTGGAAAGGTTTCGGGAAGTAGTGATGACCTGCACCTGGTTGTTGGTGACATCGGGAACGGCACCAATGGGAATATGGGTCAGGGAGAAAAGCCCGCCGGCAATGATCAGCAGGGTCAGCAACATCACGATGAACTTGTTGCGCAGGCTAAGGCCTATCAGAGAAGACAACATATTGAATACTTGATGAAATAAATGGTATAAGGGTGTTACCCTTTAAAAAAAGTTGCGGAAGGGATTGCTTCAGGCCATGCGGGGCGGCTGGAAGATCCCGTCGGCATACACCCCGGGGGACCCGGACTGGTAGTGGAAATTATGGGACTGGGATTCCCGGTTTTCGGGAAAGCTGTCCCAGAGGAGTCGTCCGGGAACATAAAAATGTGAATGGCCCGAAATCTGTTGCGGGATTTGCTGGAAAGGGAGTTGTTCGTGGTCGGGTTGTTCTTCCTGATGATCTTGTTGGTGGTCTTTCTTCTGGTCCCCGTAATGTTTTGAGAGAAAGGTTAGGAAGGAATCCCCAAACTGCCGCTCATGGTAACTTGCATGCTCCAGCAACTCATCCAGTTGGAGCAAATCGGACACCCCGAAGTGCAGACTTTGCAGGAGCATCAGGGAGGAAAGCAGGATGGATGTCAACCGAATCATCGATTTAAATGTACAAATTATCTGCAAAACTGGGGCGTTGTGCATTCGTTCATTCGCCCTGTAAAGGTAGTGGTTGCCACCTGTCATAAGTATGACCTTTGTCAGGGGCAGAAGGGTTCAGGTTCTATGGGATAATTTCTTAAATTCATCCACAATTGAAAAACCAACACAAAATGAGATCATTCCTTTCCCATCGACTGATGATTGCGGTACTTGTCCTGGCCATGAGCTCCGGCCTGAGTGCCCAGAAGAAATATTCCAAATCCTTTATCCGGAAACAAAAGGAAGCCGCGGCTGAGAAGGTTCAGCAACGCCATAAAATGTCCCAGGTAATGGTGGACAAAGTCTTCAGTTTTGCCGAACTCGGTTTCCACGAGGTGGAATCCTCCAATTACCTGACCGGCATCCTGGAGGAGGCAGGTTTTGAGGTTACACGCGGCATTTCAGGGATCCCCACTGCCTGGGTGGCGCGGTGGTCCAACGGAGACGGCCCGGTGATCGCCCTGGGCAGCGATGTGGACGACATACCAAAGGCTTCTCAGTACCCGGGGGTCGCCTATCACAAGCCTATCATAGAGGGAGCCCCTGGACATGGAGAAGGACATAATTCGGGCATTCCCCTTATTATTACTGCAGCCCTCTCCGTACAGGAGCTGATGAAAGAGAATGACCTTGGCGGCACCCTGATGTTATGGCCGGGTATCGCCGAGGAACAATTGGGCTCCAAAGCCTGGTTTGTAAGGGATGGCGTTTTTGACGGGGTAGATATGTGCATCTTTACCCATGTGAGCAGCAATCTCGCAGTTTCCTGGGGGCAGGCCCGCGGAACCGGTCTGATCTCCCTTGAATACACCTTTGAAGGGGAGTCGGCCCATTCGGCAGGTGCCCCCTGGAGAGGTCGTTCTGCCCTGGATGCAGCCGAACTTATGAACATCGGGTGGAATTACAAGCGGGAGCACCTGCATCCGCTGAAGCGGTCCCATTCCATCTTCACGGACGCCGGGGACCAGCCCAATGTGGTCCCATCCCGTGCCTCCATCTGGTTTTACCTCCGGGACGTAACCTACGAAGGGATCATGGATATGTACGAGGATGCCAACAACATTGCCGAAGGGGCTGCCCAGATGACGGATACTAAGGTAACTTCCCGTGTGCTGGGAGCTGCCTGGCCACGCCACTTCAACAAGGTGATTGCAGAGACTATGTACGAGAACATTCAGCAGGTAGGACTCCCGGAATGGTCGGAGGCAGATCAGGAACTGGCCAAGGCCGTACAAAAGGAAGTGAACTCCGAGAATGCGGATGGCCTGGCCACGGAACTTTCCGAATTGCGCAAGCCGGCGGAACGTCCGGTAAGTGGTGGATCTGATGATATTGGGGACGTTTCCTGGACGGTGCCCACCGTAACCCTGAGGTTCCCTTCCAACATCCCGGGCCTGCAGGGGCATCACTGGTCCAATGCCATTGCCATGGCCACCCCCATTGCCCACAAAGGAGTTACCGCAGGAGCAAAAGTGGTCGCCATGACCCTGATCGATTTTCTGACCCAGCCAGAACTGATGGAGCAGGCCAAAGATTATTTTGAAAACGTCCAGAAGAAGGAAACGGAATACAAACCCATGATTACCGAGAATGACCCGCCTCCTGTCGAGCTCAATACGGCCATCATGGAGCGCTTCCGCCCGGAAATGAGAAAGTTCTATTTCGATGAAACCAAATACGATACCTATCTGGAGCAGTTGGGGGTGGAGTATCCTACGGTGAGGGAGGAATAGTTTAGTTGGCAGTCAGCAGTCGCAGTAGGCAGAAAACATGAAGTGAACCTTGAACGGCCCCTCTACTGCCTACTGCCACTGCCAACCGCGACTGCTTACTGCCAACTCAAATCCCTCGTTTGCCCTCGCTGTAAGGAGTTAAACTATTTGTTTTTCAGTTCCCCATCCAGAAGCAGGTTCAGGGAATCTATTTGCCCTATGGCTTTCCCGTAGAGGGCATCCTTGTACTTGGTCAGGTAAATGCTTTCCACAAAGATATTCTGTATTTCCACAGCATAGAGCCTGTCCGGGAGTACCGCCTTCATGGTATTGTAGTTGACCACAGAGCGCAACTCCGAGGAGAGTTCCTGCATGATAATGTCCCAGTGCATTGATTCCAGGTTGTTGATAAAGTTGTAGGTCATATCCAGGTTCTGGAGCGCACTGGTGATTTCAGGGTTTTTGATGAGCTTCAACTGACCGCTTACCGCCAGGCTCTCATAGATGGAGGCATCCCGGTGGAAATCGGAATACTGCCCGAGCAGCATGGCAAAGAGGGCCAGGGAGTCCGTTTTGGAAGTTTCCAGTTCGGTGATGATCTGGTTGGCACGTTCATACGCCCTTGAGCGTTCCAGGTTGTAGGCCGTTACTTCCTGGAGTTTCCCCCGGTCCTCTGTTATCTGCTGTTGTACCGAATGGTATACTGACTGTGCTTCCTGCCGCTCCAGCCTCCGGTCATTCCAGCTGTCTACCTGCAGGGCGATCAGGATTCCGATGACCACCAGCACGATTTCGCCGAGGGCATACAGCAAATACCGGTTTAGCTTGCCGCCGGAAAGCAGGTTCCTTCGTATTCTGCGAAGCATCGAGAGCATGACGAGGTCGTTGTCGTTTTTCCTACCTTTTCTGTATGGCGTAGATCAGCGCAGACAATACCAGTCCTACGCCAATACCGATGAGAAGGGAGGCGAAAAACCAGAGCACGGAGGTTTTTAGGTAAATCATACCCACCCCCAGGCCGATCAGCGTGCACCCGCCAATGGCCCAGTCGCTTTTTTCACGGGATTTTTCGGACATGTCAATTGTATTTAGTATTTATCCAAGGTATGTACTTGGAAGTAGGGGGCCTATGATAAATATCAGATAAGAAAATGCTAAATTTCCGCCAAGATGGATTCTGAACCTTCAATTAATTTGTATTTTAATCCCCTTTGAAGAGCCTGCGTGTGCAGGCGGACCCTTATGATAAATCCTGTAGATATGAAATTCAGACTATCCCTTTTGTTCCTTTTGTTTCTTTTTATGGCTCCTTTGCATTCCCAGCAGACCGGCCCTGGCGCGCCCAGGCTGATTGTGGGGGTCGTGGTGGACCAGATGCGTTTTGACTATCTGTATAAATACCAGGACCATTATGGAAATGATGGCTTTAAGCGACTTATGCGGGAAGGGTTTAACTTCAAGAATACCCACTATAATTACATTCCTACCTACACGGCTCCCGGGCATGCCTCCATCTATACGGGGACGACCCCTGAAGTTCATGGTGTAGTGGGGGGACGACCCCTGAAGTTCATGGTGTAGTGGGGAACAGTTGGTTTGAAAGGGAGTCTGGAAATGTGGTGAGCAATGTAGGGGATGCCTCTGTAAAGATCACGGGGTCTGTGGTAGAAAACCCAAATGGGTACTCTCCCAACAAGCTGCTGTCCAGCACCATCTCCGACCAGTTGCGGCTGGGGACCAATATGAAGTCAAAGGTTATCAGCGTTTCTCTCAAAGACCGGGGCGCCATCCTGCCCGGAGGGCGGACCGCCAATGCCGCCTACTGGTATGACTGGGAGAGCAGCCCCGGGCATTTTGTCAGCAGTACCTATTATATGGAGGAACTGCCTTCCTGGGTTCAGAAATTCAATGCCGAGGAACGGGCTGATAAATATCTGAGCCAGTCCTGGGAACCACTTTTGTCCATGTCGGAATACGATGAAAGTGCCCCGGATGACAACCCGCACGAAACCATCCTCCGGGGGAAAGACGCCCCCACCTTTCCTTATGATTTCGAGGAGATGCGTAAGTTGTACGAGGGGGCTACCAATTTTTATCAGGTCCTTTGGGGCAGCCCGTTCGGAAATACCCTTACCAAGGATTTTGCCCTGGAGGCCCTTCGCAATGAAGGACTCGGGAAGGATGCGTATCCGGACATGCTGTGCGTCAGTTTTTCTGCCCCTGATGTGGTTGGCCATACCTTTGGCCCGCAGTCTGTGGAGGTTCAGGATACCTACCTGAGACTCGATCGGGATATTGCCGATTTGCTCAGCACCCTGGACCGGGAAGTGGGGGCCGGAAATTACCTGTTGTTTCTGACCTCGGATCACGGGGCCCAACCTGTGGTTTCCTGGCTGCATGCCAATAAAATGCAGGCAGGCCTGGCAGTGCTTCCCAAGTACAAACAGGACCTTTCCTTTAAACTGGGGCAACGATTCGGGGCCTTTGACTGGATTACCTACTTCGGGAGTGAGCAAATATACCTTGACCGTAAACTGGTAGCTGAAAAGAAGTTCTCCCTCTCAGAGATGCAACAGGCCGTGGCAGATTTTATGGAAACCCAGCCAGGAGTGCGTTATGCCGTCACCGCCCAGGATCTTCAGACCAATACGTATACGGAAGGGCAGCTGGCCAAATTGCAGCGTGGTTTCCATCCGGACCGTTCCGGGGATGTGCTTCTGGTCTATGAGCCGGGCTTCATGCCTACCTCAGATTTCCGCACTCCGGTATCACAAGTCCGGGGCACGAGCCACGGGTCGGGTTATTCTTATGATACCCAGGTGCCTTTGCTGTGGTTTGGTAAGGGCGTAAAACGTGGTGATTCCTCCAGAAAAGTACATCCTGTGGATATTGCACCCACCCTTTCCATCATGCTGAATCTGCAGATGCCCTCAGGCACCTCAGGAAACCCATTGAGGGAATTACTGGATTAAGCAGGCGGTTGCTTCAAATCGCTGTATCGCCGGGAATTATTTCGTCCGGGCCTTGTCGAGAATTTGTCGTTTGAAATTTGCCGGGCTTTCGATGATCTCAAAAAACTCCAGGATGTAATCCCTGGCTTCCTCATACTGCTTGGGATCCCTGAATTCAGGTTTAAGAGTCTCTGCTTTGGCGAGAATGGCCTCTTTCTCAGCTACGTAAAGGTCGCGTACCTGCTCGTATATTCCCGGAGGACGTACAAAGCCTCTCCAGAACCGTTGAGTGACATCTGTAATTGGCAGGGTTTCCCCGCCTACCTGGGATACCACGGCATAATTGGCATTCACCAGGCCACACATGTCGAAATCATACGGTACCGGTATGGCTTTCAGGCCTTCTACAAAGAGGAGCTTTTCATTGTGTTGATAGGCTACTGAGTAGTCGGTGTTTCCGATCATGAACTGGAAGAAGTCATTCTGGGTACAACAGAAATCATCCTGCTGCTGCGGATGCACATTCCTCCTGAGCCTCTTGGCATTGCATCGTTCCCTCATATCCTTGGTATCTTCTATGAAGAAGGCCTCGAGCTGGTATTCCCGTTCCTTTCTGCCACGGTCATCCGTAAAGTCAAGGGCTACCCGGCGGGTTTTGAAATGAAAGGGGGAAACAGGTTCATACAATTGGTAGGCCATGTACTCCCGAAGCACATAATCCTGTCCGGCGTCATTATTCCGACAGGGCAACACCATTTTAAGTTCTTTATTTCCTTCAAAGAGGGTGCCTTTGCGCTGTTCCTTCTTAATTCGCAGTTTAACAGGGGTGAGGAAACAGTTCTCCTGCCGCCAGTTCCCCCGGGCACGTACCTGAACCTCAAGGGAATCCCAGGTTCCATCTTCCTCCTGGTAAGACAACACGCAGTCCAGGAAGGTACTGTCATTGGTTTCTTTCCGCATATCCTTATCGGAGTATTTCCATTTTATGGATATGGGGGTTTCGCTTTGAAAAAGCTTGTTTGGCTCTTTGAACTCAAGGTTGGCATAGGGCACCTGAGCCCACATTTTTGCCCCCGCAACAAAAAATAAAAGGACAATGAATGGTAAAAATGGTTTTTTCACTATATTAGAGTTTAGGTTGAGTATTAAGATACTAAAAAATTTTTCGTATTAACACCTACACTTCCATAATTAACACTAAGACATACATAACAATGGCGATCTCCGTGATTGTCACCTATGTCTCCATTCATTTTAATCTGGGGTACAATCTGGATCTGACCCTTCTCAGTATTGCCATAATTTTTCCGTTGGTCTTCAATATTCGGGGAGCTTTCAGGCGCCGGGAAAAGGCCCTGCAGCATCTGAGCCAGTACCGTTCCGCCCTGGTGACCATCAATTATTACCTGCAGACTTCCACGGATCTCAGCGAGGCGGACAAGAAAAAAATCGATGATATTTTGATACAAATCAGCGAGGAAACGGTCAGCCATCTTATGAACAATGAGGAGAATGTGAGTGCTGTGGATGAGGCTATCCGGGACTTTCATGACAAAATTACCGAACTCGAGGAATTCATCCCAAGGAAAGTCAAGGACCGGGTTTTCCGGTACATGAATGACATGCAGGAAGGGTTCGAAAACGTCTTCGCGATCAACATTCACCGGACTCCCAGGGCCCTGAAGGCGTATTGTCTGATCTTTATCTATATTTTTCCACTCATCTATGCCCCTACCATCATCTACAACATAGGTGCCGAGCACAATGACTCAGTGGTGTATTTTATCGTGGTGGTTACCGAATTCATCCTGATTTCCCTCTACAATATTCAGGATCATATGGAGTATCCATTTGATAATATCGGCGTGGATGACATTAAGCTCGAAAAGTTCAAATTACACCGTTAGGCTTTGTTTACCGGAGGTTACGGACCATCAGGTAGTCATCCATGAGGAAGCCACCCCCGATATCAGTGACCAAAGGCCCCTTGTTTTCAAATCCCATTTTCGAATAGGCCTTTATGGACCGGTCATTGTGTTTGTTGACCGTTAGCGCAATGCGATCGCAAAAGAACTCCCGTGCTTTTTCCGCTATGAAATTCATGGCTTTTTTTCCCATTCCAAGGCCGCGATATTCTTTGAGCAGGTAGATTTTGCTCAGGAAGAGTTCCTGTCCTCTTTTCTGGATTGCGAGATATCCGACGGGCGTTTCGCCTTCCTGTATCAGAAAGTAGATCATCTTTTCGGACACCTGCTGGGCGATGGCTTCCGTGGACTGAAAATGCGCCAGCATATAATCCACCTGTGCCTTTCCTATGATGGGAGTGTAGTGTTCCCTCCAGATGACATCGGCCAATCCGGCGATTTGAATAAAATCCGAAGTGTTGTCAGCCTTCCTGAACTGGACAGATGAAGTCATTTCTGATCTGTAAACTTATAAGGTACAAAACCTGTAAATCTGAAAATGGAAACCCTGTTTTGGACAAGATATAAATTCGCTACATTTATGGTGCTATCTTAAAAACTAAAGCTAATGAATACGGTTTCGAATACAGTCAGGTTATTTCTGGTTTTTGGGGTGTCTTTGCTGATCCATATGGGGATTTCGGCCCAGGAACCCGGGGATTCCCAAGCCATAGGTCGCTGGGATCTGGAAGTGCAATACGGCAATCAGTGGGTGCCTTCCTGGCTTGGGGTCGAATTATCCGGCAACAAAGCCCTTGTAGGTCATTTTGTGGGCCCGGGCGGGAGTGCCAGGCCCATTGCCGAAGTGCATGATAAAAACGGCCTGATCAGTTTCAGCATCCCTCCCCAGTGGAGTGGGTCTCAGTATATGCATCTCACCGGAATGGTAAAGGGGGACTCCCTGGAAGGGAATATCCTTGATCATATGGGCAATGCCCGGGCTTTTCGGGGGGTAAGGGCTCCTGAATTGCTATACCCTGCCCCTGAAAAGTGGGCGGACCCGAGGCCACTGCTGCAGGAAAACAGCCTTTCAGGTTGGGTCCCTCAGACAGGAAACAGGGAAAATCAGTGGTTTGTGGAGGACGGGGTGCTTACCAGCCCTGCCTCCGGGGTAAACCTGATGACTGAGGAGAAATTCATGGATTTCAAACTCCATATTGAATTCCGGTACCCCGAAGGCTCCAACTCTGGGGTGTATCTCAGGGGTCGTTACGAGGTGCAGGTGGAAGACAGTTATGGAAAAGAGCCGAACTCCCATTACCTGGGAGGGGTATACGGCTTCCTGATGCCCAATGAAAACGCTGCAAAAAAAGCCGGGGAATGGCAGTCGTATGATATTACCCTGGTGGGCCGGCGGGTTACGGTAGTGGCCAATGGGAAAACCATTATTCACAACCAGATCATCCCCGGGATCACAGGTGGAGCCCTGGACAGCAGGGAATCTGAACCGGGGCCTTTGTATCTGCAGGGAGACCACGGGCCTGTAGAATACAGGAATATTACGATTGCCACCCCTGAAAACTAATCGGCTTGGAGGATATCACCGTTTGGTGAACCGTTCTCCAAAAGCCTCCATTTCCACCACGGACCCGTTGGTCCCGAGATGGAAGTTGAAAAATCCCTCAAACCGGTACCTGTTATCAGGTACAATCCGGTAGGTATCGTAATGCCAGTGTTCGGCTTTAAAACTCACAAAGTCGTTGAAGCGCATCTCCATTCCTTCAGGGACCACGGATACGATTACCTCGCCCAGCATAGGATGGTGATACCTGCCTGAATAGGCTTCCGCGGGCAGGCTGGTTTGGGTGTTCGCCTCCCGGTTCCCAAGAAGTTCCTGTTCCTGTTCCCTTCCCTTTTCCGCCAGGTCCCCATACAAGTCGAAGATTTCCCCATGCCAGTCCCGGGAGGCGTCCTTAAAAGCCCAAAGGTCAAGCGCCTTGTAAAGGATGGCATGCCTGAGTTCCGCATGGTCCCGGTTGGCTAAGACATAGACGGCAGTATTTTTATCGTGTATAATCCCGGCTATGGCTACCAGCCCACCGATGCTTCCGGTATGGAAATCCAGTTTCTGGCCTCTGTAATCATGCTGGAACCAGCCCAGACCATAACTAAGCCAGTGCGGACTCGTAAGTTGACGGGTGGGGTAAAACCCGGATTCCGGTAACAGCGTATGGGGTTTGAAGAGGTAGGAAAAAGTTTCAGGTTTAAGGACCACCTCTTCCTTGTAGACACCCCCTCCGACCAGGAACCGGAGGTAATTTTCCATATCGGCTGCACAGGTCCAAATCATGCCGGCTGCCCCGATTTGGTCAGACAGGTTGTAGGGAACTTCGATAAATCCCTTTTCTTCCTCGTAGAAATAAGGAGTGACGTAATTACCCGTGCTAAAAATATCGGCTGCCCTGGCCACTGTATGTGTCATTTCAAGGGGCCTGAAAATTTCCTCACGGACGAATTCAGTCCAGTGTTTCCCGGATACAGCCTGTATTACCTCCCCGGCAACGGCATACATCAGGTTGTTGTACTGGTACCCGCCACGGACCGGGTAGGCCTTTTTGGCCAGCGAAAACCTCCTGAGGGTCTCCCGGGTGGAAACACTGTCCAAAACCCAGAGGAGATCAGCCTGGGCGATCCCCAGGTTATGGGTTAACAGGTCCTTTACACGGGCCTCTTCCGTAATATAGGGGTCTGAAAGCCGGAATTCCGGCAAGTGGTCCCTCACCTTGTCATCCCAGGCCAGTTTTCCCTGGTCCACCAGGATGCCCAGTGCCATACAGACTACCGCTTTTGTGGTGGAGCCCATGTTGAAAAGGGTCTGCCGGTCCACAGGGGTCCCTGAATCCACATCCCTGACCCCGTAAACACGGCTGAAAGCAATTTCCCCATCGGTGACCACCACGGCGGCCAGGCCGGGGATATGCCAGTCCTCAATACCCTGTCGTATCATGGCATCCAAATCTTCTGCAGAAGATTGTGCCCGGCAGGGCAGGGATGCGATAAAAAAGAAAAGGATTAAAATGAATCGCTGAGAGTTCATGACCTGGTTGGTTTTGAAAAAGGTACGGAAAAATTCGCTTCCGAAGCGCTTACCGTATTTTCTATACGGCCCGAATCCATTATCTTTAGAGATCCATTTCAAAAAAACCAACCTCATGCGAAAAATCACCCTGTTGGGGCTGTTGTTCTGCTTTGTCTTTAGCGGGCCGGCCCAGGATTTGAACACCTATATGCAACCTGCCAAATTCCGGAACATCGGACCGTTCCGAGGGGGCCGTTCCACCGGTTCCTCCGGGGTGGTGGGAGACCCGCTTACGTATTATATGACCACCACAGGCGGCGGTTTGTGGAAGACTACTAATGCCGGCCAGAACTGGACGAATATTTCGGACGGGTATTTCCAAACGGGTTCTGTGGGCGCAGTCACCGTCTCCGAGAGCCATCCCAATGTGGTTTACGTAGGGATGGGGGAACACGCCCCGAGGGGGGTGATGACCTCTTACGGGGACGGGGTTTATAAATCCACGGATGCAGGGAAGACATGGCAACCGATGGGCCTGGCAGGGACCCGTCACATCGCGCGTATCGTGGTGCACCCGGACAACCCGGACCTGGTATGGGTAGCGGCCCAGGGGGCCCTGCACGGCCCCACTCAGGAACGCGGAATCTTAAAATCCACCGATGGAGGAGCTACCTGGAAAAAGGGGCTTTTCGTGAACGACCTGACAGGCTGCAGTGACCTTTCTATCGATGTGCATAACCCTAAAGTATTGTATGCAGCCATGTGGGAGCATATCCGGAAACCCTGGAAAGTCATCAGCGGAGGGCCTGGAAGCGGAATGTATAAATCTACGGACGGGGGAGAAACCTGGTTTAAGATTGAGGAGGGCCTGCCCGAAGAAAAAGGGAAGATGGCAGTTGCCGTTTCCCGGGCAAACCCCAATCGCCTCTACGCTGTGGTGGAGAGTGACAGTCAGAAAGAAAAGGGAGGGCTGTTTGTCTCGAAGGATGCCGGGGATTCCTGGACAAGGGTTAGTGGGGATCACAGGTTGATCCAGCGGGCCTGGTATTACATTGAGGTCACTGCGGACCCGAACGACGAGCATACCGTATACGTGCTCAGTGCAGCTACGTATCGCTCTATAGATGGTGGCAAAACCTGGGAAGAAATAGACACCCATCACGGGGATTACCACGACCTTTGGATCAATCCGGCGAACTCCAAAAACATGGTGATTTCAGATGATGGAGGGGCAGAGATCACCTTTGACGGAGGCGAAACCTGGTCCGGACAGGACAATATGCCCACAGCTCAGTTCTACCGTGTAGCTGTGGATAACCTCTTTCCCTACCATCTCTATGGCGGCCAGCAGGACAACACCTCTGTGAAGATAGCGAGTATCGGGATGGGTACCTCCGGGATCGGAAGGGAGCACTGGGAGGCTTCTGCCGGAGGGGAGAGCGCCTTTCTGGCCTTTGATCCGGATAACCCTGTCAAGGTCATGGGGGGGAGTTACCTCGGGACCGTGGAATTGTTGGATGTGAAGGCACAAACAGGTACCCGGGTCATGATTGAACCGAACCTTTACCTGGGCCTCCCGGCCCGGGAGATGAAATACCTTTTCAATTGGAATGCCCCCATTATTAAGTCCATGCATGAACCCAACACCTATTACCATGCGGCCCAGTACCTTCTGAGGACCCGGGATGAGGGGAACAGCTGGGAAGTTGTCTCCCCGGATCTTACCGGGAACCAGGACGACAAACAGGGCAATGGGGGTGGCCCCTACACCAATGAGGCCGTGGGCGCTGAGAATTACGGCACGATCAGCTATGTAGCTGAATCCCCCCATGAATCCGGGGTACTCTATACCGGGAGTGATGATGGGCTGGTACACCTTACCCGGGACAACGGAGCCACCTGGGAAAATATCACCCCCAAGGGATTGCCGGAGACCCTTGTGAACGCCATTGAGGTATCCCCTCACGATCCTGCGACCGTTTACATCGCAACCACCCGTTACAAGTTTAATGACTTTACCCCGGCCCTTTACAAGAGTACCAATTACGGCAGAACCTGGGAAAATATCACTTCGGGTATCCCGGAAGGGGCCTATACCCGCGTGGTAAGGGAGGACCCTGTTCGAAAGGACCTCCTGGTGGCCGGAACGGAGACGGGGCTTTATATTTCTTTCAATGGCGGGAAAAATTGGGATCAGTTAAAGTCGAACCTTCCGATCGTACCTGTTACGGACCTTCAATTGCAGCATAACGACATTCAGGTAGCCACCCAGGGGCGTTCATTCTGGATTTTTGACGATCTTCCTTTGCTCAGGCAATATCAGGGTGCTAAGGGGGAAGCAATGCTTTACAGGCCGGAAGATGCAATATATCCGAACTGGTACAGTAGTATGGACCGCGCAAACCCATCTGGAACCGATCCGTTTGAAGGGGTTAACCCGCCCAGCGGAATGGTCCTGTACTACGAACTTCCTGATTTGCCGGATTCCGTAGAACTCGGCCTTGAAATACTGGATTCAAACGGGCAATTGGTGCGAAAGTACAGTTCTGTGCCCGATCCACATTACATTTCTTATGAAGGAGCCCCTCCGAAGGCGGCGGTCCTTCCTAAAGAAAAAGGACTCAACCGCTTTGTCTGGGATTTGAGGTATCCACTGCTTCCAGGGGCTCCGAAAGTATACATTGAAGGGAGTTTCCGGGGCCACAAAGCGATCCCCGGCACCTATACGTTCCGGCTGAGTTACGCAGGTGTCAGGCAAGAAACCAAAGCGGCCATTTTGCCAAATCCTTTGATCCCGACTACACCGGAAGCTTTCCGGGACTATCACGATTTCATGAGCAGGGCCGAAGCGAACTATAAAGAGATGACCCATATGACAAACCGCCTGTACGATCTTCAGGGAAGGCTTAAAGAACTGATTGCCCACCTTGAAAATGGGCCTCATGTGGAAATAGCCTCTGAAGCCAGGGAGGTACTTCAGAAAATGGACGCATGGGACAAGACTATGGTGCAACGGCTTTCAAAGGCATACGATGATGTAGAGAATTACGTAAACGGCTTTACGGCGGAATACCTTACCGCTCTTAATCACGGAGACAGCGGAATCCCCAGGATCAATCAGGGGACCCGGGATAAAATCGCTGCCCTGAATGCGCGCTGGGGTACTCTTAAGGCCCATGCTGAGAATTTGATTAAAGAAGATATCGAAGGCCTGAACCGGGAATTATACGAAGTCGGGATTGGCCCGTTATATTTTAAGGAATAGCAGGCGAAATCCAGCGGGGATTGCTTTGGGGTAATCCCCGTACAGACAGTGCTTTATCGATGTTTTGAAGCACTTGGCCCCCTGCTTCTTTGTAGGTTCGCCGGAATGCCGTTACTTCGAAGAGAACACGGAAATGGAATGAA
>JARRQA010000052.1:0-19504 GCA_037382325.1 Robiginitalea sp. | reverse complement strand
ATTGCAGGAAGAATTTCGCGAATTTGAGGATTTCGGGGTCGCCTCCTTTACGATCAATCCCCAGTACGATACGCCCAGGGTGCTCAAGGAGTATGCGGAGACCTATGGGATCACCGATATGGACTGGCACCTGCTTACGGGAGATGCGGAACAAATCTATGACCTGGCCAATGCGGGCTTCAACATCTTTGCCCAGGAAATGCCGGGAGTCCCCGGCGGATTTGAACATTCCGGCCTGTTCGCCCTTATCGATAGGGAAGGGTATATCCGCTCCCGCAAGGACGATTACGGGAACCCGATTATCTACTACCGGGGCATGATTCCCGAATCAGAGGGTGCCAATGAGCAGGGGGAGACCGAGCAGATCAGTATTTTGAAAGAAGATATCCGCAAACTTTTGGAAGAAGGAAATGAAAGGAGACCAACAGCCGAATGAACGGCGGCTAAACCGCTGGATTGCGATTGTATCCATTGCCATACCTCTGGTAGTGGTAATCCTCTTCGGGGTACGGATCCCCAATGTAGATCCGCTTGGATTTCTGCCTCCCATTTACGCCAGTATCAACGGGCTCACAGCCGTGTTGCTGCTGACAGCCCTTTGGGCCATTAAACAGGGCCGGCAGCGCCTCCATCAGAAACTTATGTCCACGTGCATCGTGTTATCCCTGATGTTCCTGATCATGTATGTCGCCTACCACATGACCTCGGACTCCACCCCGTACGGAGGGGAAGGGTGGATGCGAACCCTCTACTTCATCGTGCTGATCAGTCATATCTTTTTTTCCATAGTGGTCATCCCGCTGGTTTTGCGTACCTATGCCAAGGCCTATCTCGGGGATTTCAAGGCCCACCGGAAAATGGCCCGGATCACATTTCCGGTCTGGTTGTATGTGGCAATAACCGGAGTGGTTGTTTATCTCATGATTTCACCGTATTATCCCTACTGATGACGCCAAAGAAATTCCTTTTTGCATTTGTTTTCCTGTTGGCTTTTTTGTTTTCGACCCAACAGGCAGCGGCTCAGTGTGCCATGTGTCGTGCCGTGCTGGAAAGCAACGGGGACAATTCGGTGGCTGAAGGCATCAATAATGGGATTGTCTACCTGATGGCCATTCCCTATGTCCTGGTCGGAGTCCTGATCTTCGTGGTGTACCGAAAGGTAAAATCTTAATAAAAATTAACACTTTTTGCCGGGGGTGAGGTGTAACAAATCACCTGTTTTACAGTCTACTGTATAGACCACAGGGTCTTTCAGTGGCTTCCGGGATCTTTATCCTGGTGATCCTGCTGGGCTTCGGGCAGGGCATGCGTAACGGGATCGCCAATGAGTTCGAACAGGACGCCGCCACCTCGGTATGGGTCTGGCCCGGCCTGACCACAAAGGAGTACAAAGGCCTGAACCCCGGGAGGCGGATCCAGCTACGGAATGAAAACTTCAGCAACTGGTCCGCTCAAAATACCCCCAGGATCGACTACAATTCTGCCCGGATCTTTGTCCGTGGCATTTCAGTCACCTACGGGAATGAGGCCCTGGTCTACGGGGTACGCGGCGTACACGAGGATTTTCAGTTCATTGAGAACACCAAAATGGTCGAAGGGCGTTTTATCAACTTCGCGGATCTAAAAAGCAATGCAAAGATTCTGGTCATCGGCAACAAGATCCGAAAGGATGTCTTTGGCCACCTGGATTCACCCATAGGGGAATATGTGGACATTTCGGGGATCCCCTTTAAGATTGTCGGCGTTTTCAAGGAGCAGCGGGAGCGGGAAGAGGAGACTATGTATATTCCGCTTTCCACGGCCCAAAAGGTATTCAACGGGGGTGACCGGATCAACAACATGGCCTTTACCCTTCCCGCCGCCGGTACCTTTGACCAGGCCGTGGCCGAGGCTGTTGCTTTTAAAGACGACCTGCGGCGGTACCTGTCTCAGGTACACACGATTCACCCTGAGGACGATAGCGCTATCGAGGTGTGGAGTGCCCTGGAGGAGGCCAAGCGGTATTATTCCCTGACGGGGAACATCAAGTTGTTTTTCTGGTTTGTCGGGATTTGTACGATCATCGCCGGGGTGGTTGGGGTGAGCAATATCATGCTGATCGTCGTAAAGGAGCGCACCCGTGAAATTGGTATCCGGAAGGCATTGGGGGCCAAGCCCTGGTCCATTGTGGGAATGATCCTTCACGAAGCCGTATTCATCACGGCGTTTTCCGGGTTTCTCGGATTGATTTTCAGCATGTCGCTTCTCGAGCTGATCGGGCCCCATGTAGAAGTGGATTATATCATGAACCCCTCGGTGAACCTCAATGTGGCACTCACTACTGTTTTTGTGCTGATTTTGGCAGGGACTGTGGCCGGCTTTTTCCCGGCATGGAGGGCCGCCAATATCCAGGTAATCAACGCCCTGAGGGATGAGTAGGCAAGAGGCAAAATCAACAAAGGATAAAAACAGGCAGGATGTTTAACCGGGATCGCTGGAAAGAAATACTCGAGGTGCTGACCACGAACTGGTTTCGTACCGTCCTTACCGCCTTTGGGGTGTTCTGGGGGATCCTTATCCTGATTATCCTGCTGGCAGCCGGAAAGGGACTTGAAAATGGGATCCGTGCAGATTTTGACAACATCGCCACCAACACCATGTTCCTCTGGACGCGCAGTACCACCAAGGCCTACAAAGGGCTCCCCAAGGACCGGAACTTTAATTTCAAAGTGGAGGACGTTGCATTGCTCCGCCAGAACTTTCCCCAGCTCAGGTTTATCTCCCCCCGCAACCAACTTGGGGGCTTTCAGGGAAACAATAATGTAGTGCGGGGCCTCCGCACCGGGGCCTACAACATTTACGGGGACTATCCGGAATTTATCGAACAGGAACCCATGCAGATCACCCGGGGCCGGTTTATCAATCACAAGGATATAAGCGACACCCGGAAAGTGGCCGTCATCGGGCTGGGGGTGGTCAGGGAGCTCTACGAGGCCGGGGAAGAGGTGCTCGGCAGTTACATCAAGATCCAGGGCGTAAATTTCAAGGTGGTGGGCACCTATAAGAAAAGCGCTTCCAATGGGGATGGGGAGGAAGGCCAGAAACAGATTTTTGTGCCTTTTACCGCCTTCTCACTGGCATTCAACCGGGCGGATAATGTCGGATGGATGGCCATCACAGCCAAGGATGGCACCTCCATTACCTCCCTGAAAGAAGATATTGTTGGCTTTCTGAAAGAAAAACACCGGGTGCATCCGGAGGACCAGCGCGCCGTGGGGTATTTTGACCTGTTTGAACAGTTCAACAGGGTGGAAAGCCTCTTCGGGGCCATGCGCTTCATCGCCTATTTTGTGGGGATTCTGGTATTGCTTTCAGGTATTATTGGCGTCAGTAACATCATGCTGATCGTCGTAAAGGAACGAACCAAGGAAATTGGAATCCGGCGTGCCCTGGGGGAACAGCCCTGGAGCATCCGGAAACAAATCCTGCTGGAGTCCCTCTTCCTCACGCTGATTTCTGGCATGGCCGGAATCAGTCTGGGAGCCCTGTTTATCTACGGAATCAATGCCCTGCTGGATATGAACGGGCCCGTGGATATGTTTATGAGCCCCAGTGTGAGTTTGGGCGTGGTGGTGGCAGCGCTTACCATCCTGATCGTTTCCGGCTTGCTGGCGGGGTTCATTCCCGCCCAGAGTGCTATCCGGATCAAACCCATCGATGCATTGAGAACTGAGTAAGAAAATTGATAAGAACATTTAAATACTAAATACGAACCGCGATGAAAAAATCTGTAACCATCTTCATCCTTCTGGCCATCCTGATCACTTTTTCGGGAGCGATGTATTACCTGTACCAGAAAAATGCTGAAGACCCTGTTGTATATGAAACCGAGACGCCCACCCGCCAGGACATCGTGAAAAAGACGGTGGCTACCGGCAGTATTCTTCCACTGGAGGAAGTCCTGATAAAACCGAATATTTCCGGGGTGATCGAGGAAGTCTACGTGGAAGGGGGCGATTATGTGAAGACAGGCGACCTGCTGGCCAAAATAAAGGTAGTGCCCAATCTGAACGCCCTGAACGACGCGAAGAATGCTATCGAGGATCCCAATATGAACGCCCTGAACGACGAGAATAATGCTATCGAGGATTCCAAAATCACCCTGAATGACCAGCAGCGCAATTTCAGGAGGCAGAAACAGCTCTTTGACCGGGGGGTGATCTCCCAGGCAGACCTGGATCGTGCCCAGGTTTCCTACGACCAGGCAAAACAGGGCTATTCGGCAGCCAACAAGCGGTATGACATTGTCCGTACCGGGACCACCAGCGGCCTTAGCAGTGCCGCCAATACCATGATTCGTTCCACGGTAAGCGGTATGGTCCTGGAAGTGCCCGTGGAGGTTGGAAACCAGGTCATTGAGAGTAATACATTTAATGAGGGGACCACCATTGCAGCCATCGCCGATGTGGACAAGATGATCTTCGAAGGAAAGGTAGATGAATCCGAGGTCGGGAAAATCCACGAGGACCTTCCTCTCGAGATCACCGTGGGGGCCCTGGAGGACAAGATCTTTCCAGCGGTGCTGGATTACATCGCACCCAAGGGGAAGGAGGAAAACGGCGCCATCCAGTTCGAGATAAATGGGACGCTGAGCAAGCAGGAGGATGTCTTTATCCGGGCGGGACTCAGTGCAAATGCCTCTATTATTCTGGACCGTGCAGACAGTGTGCTAACCATCAAGGAAGCCCTGGTCCAATTTGACGACGAAACCAAAAACCCCTATGTGGAGGTAATGGTCACAGACCAGCAGTTTGAACGTCGCGACCTCGAACTCGGGGTCAGTGACGGGATTTATGTGGAGGTGAAGTCCGGACTTGGAGAGGGGGATGCCATTAAGGTTTGGAATGCCCTGGCTTCTGAAGAATCCGGAGCCTGAAGGGTTTTAACATAAAATTTACATTACATCTGTAACAATTTAACAACTTCGCGGTCTAACACCCAGAGCGGATAAAGCGCTTACCAACCATGATTGAGATTAAAGAGCTTCACAAATCCTATAAAATGGGCAGCAATTCTCTGCATGTCCTGAAAGGAATCAATTTTAGTGTTAAGGAAGGGGAACTCGTCGCCATTATGGGATCCTCGGGATCCGGCAAGTCCACCCTGCTGAATATTCTGGGGATGCTGGATGTGGCGGATTCCGGCGAGTACCATCTCGACGGCTTGCCCATCAAAAACCTCAACGAAACCAAAGCCGCCAATTACCGGAACAAGTTCCTGGGTTTTATTTTTCAGTCCTTTAACCTGATCAACTACAAAACCGCCCTGGAGAATGTTGCACTCCCTTTATATTACCAGGGTGTGGGCAGGAAGGAACGGCAGGAAAAAGCCATTAAATATCTGGAACAGGTAGGCCTGAAAGAGTGGTCCCATCACCTGCCCAGCGAATTATCCGGGGGCCCGAAACCGCGTGTAGCCGTAGCGCGCGCCATGGTTGGGGAACCCAAGGTTTTACTTGCAGATGAGCTTACCGGGGCCCTGGACTCCAAAACTTCTTATGAAGTGATGGATTTGATTCAGAAAATCAACGACCAGGGGAACACCATCCTGGTAGTGACCCACGAGGACGATATCGCCCACATGTGCAAGCGCATTGTACACCTCCGCGACGGGGTCATTGTCGAGGACAAGGAAATCGAGCAGGTAAGAGCTTCTGAGTATGTTCAGTAGGGATACCTGGCGGGAAATATTCACGACGATCCGGAAGAACAAACTCCGGACCTTCCTTTCAGGATTTACCGTATCCCTGGGGATCCTTATTTTCATTACCCTTTACGGCATGGGCAACGGGTTGGTCAACACCTTCAACGAGGCCTTCGGGAGTGATGCGACCAACGTTTTTTACATTTTCCCCGGACGGACTACCATGCCCTATAAAGGATACAAGTCCAACCGGACCATTGAATTTGATAATTCAGACCTCAGGGATATCGAGGAGACCTTCCCGATGTTCGTGGAGAACATCTCCCCCCGGATATTCCGTTCAGCGGATGTTATCTACGGGGAGGAAACCAATAACTACACTACCATTGGCGTGGATTGGGGCCAACAGTTTCCCGAAGAAACCATCATCATGAAGGGGCGCTATATCAACCAGCGCGATGTGGAGGAGAAGACCCGTAATGCAGTCATCGGCCGCCTGGTGGAGATCGACCTTTTCGGGGGCAGGAATTCCATTGGGAAATACATCGATATCGGGGGCAGTGTGTTCAAGGTGGTGGGCGTTTTCCAGGACGACGGGGGTGACAACGAGGAACGGCAGATCTACATTCCCTACACGACCCGGCAGTTAATTGAAAAGAACACGGACAAAATCGGCCAGATCGTGGTCCAGTTTAAGCCGGAACTCGGGTATGCCGGGGCAATGGCCTTTGAGCGGAACCTCACCCGGTTTCTGAAAGAGAAAAAATTTATCAGTCCCGATGACCAGAACGGCTTTTTTGTACGGAATGTGGCCGAGCAACTAAAGCAAAACCAGGATTTTGCCGGGGTGCTGCAATTGATTGTCACCATCGTGGCCTTCGGGACCATCATCGCCGGGATTATAGGTATCAGCAACATCATGGTCTATGTGGTCAAGGAACGCACCAAGGAAATTGGAATCCGCAAGGCCATTGGCGCCACCCCGTTGAATGTGATTAGTTCCATCCTCCTGGAATCCGTATTTATCACAACCGTATCGGGATTCACCGGCATGCTGATCGGGGTGGGACTGCTCAGCTGGCTGGGGAACCGGTTGAAGGATGATTATTTTATCACCAATCCGTATATCAGTATGGGAGTGGCGGTATTTGCGACCATTATACTGATATTTTTCGGGGGGATTGCGGGCTATGTGCCGGCGCGTCGTGCGGCCCGTATAAAGCCCATAGTAGCCCTTAGAGACGAATAGTATGCGATTTTTATTTGATAAAAATACCTGGCAGGAGATTTTCGGATCCATAGGAAAGAACCGGACCCGGACCATCATTACGGTCATTGGGGTGCTTTGGGGGATTTTCATCTATATCGCCCTGGCCGGAGCCTCCAAAGGACTGGATAACGGATTTGAACGAAACTTTGAGACGGTGGCCAAAAACAGCCTTTGGGCCTGGTCACAGCGGACCAGTATCCCCTATGCAGGCTATAAAATTGGCCGCAGCCTCCGGTTGCGGGTCGGGGATGCACAGGTGCTCAAAAACCGGATCCCGGAGATAGAGTATATCGCGCCGGTCAATACCAAGGGGGTATTCGGGGGAGAAGGCGCCCAGACGGTTCGCAATTTGACGTCCAATAACTACCCGGTATACGGGTATGTGCCCGACATTGCCAAGATGGCGACGCAGAAAATTTACGACAACGGCCGTTTCATCAATGAAGAGGATATGGATAACACCCGCAAGGTTTGCGTGATCGGCGAACGGGTGCAACAGGAACTCTTCGAGGAAGACGAGGAACCGGTAGGCCAGTATATCCGGATTGACGGAGTCTATTTCCAGGTGGTTGGGGTGCATAAATTCACTCAGACTACCCCTTTCGGGACTGACGGGGATATCTATATTCCCTTTGCCACCTTCCGGAATTTGTACAATACCGGGGACAATGCACAATTCTTTACGATAGCTGCCTACGACGATGCCGATGTGGTTCAGGTAGAAAAAGATGTTAAAAGAATACTGAAGAACATCCACCGGGTGCACCCGGATGACGAACGCGCCTTTGGGTCCTTTAATCTCGGGGAAATTTTCAGCCGTATCATGGGCTTTGCCCGTGGGATTACCTTCCTTTCCCTGATCGTGGGACTGGCCACGATCCTGGCCGGGGTGATCGGCATTGGAAACATCCTGTTGATCTCAGTCAAAGAACGGACCAAGGAGCTGGGTATCCGACGTGCCCTTGGGGCAACCCCCGGGGAAGTGCGTTCGCTGATCCTGCTGGAGTCCGTTTTCCTGACCATGCTGGCAGGGATAATCGGGATCATCCTGGGCGCCGGGGTTCTCAGCATCATCAACAGAATGACAGCAGATAATACCGATTTTCCATATACCAACCCCACCGTGCCGATCCCACTGGTTATTGGCGCCCTGCTGGTAATGGTGGTGCTCGGCACCCTGATCGGACTCATCCCCGCACAGCGGGCCGTGAGTATTAAACCCATTGACGCATTACGAGAAGAATAAACCATTAACAGAGAAACTTAATACCAACATTAGCAATGAACAAGTTCGTTAAATATGGATTGATCGCAATCCTGGTACTGGGGGCCATGTGGGCTGCTACCTATTTCATCAAGACCAACAGCAAGTCCGCCGTCTCCTATGATACGAAGACACCGTTTATCTCGACCATCGAACTGAAGACCGTGGCGACCGGCAAGGTAATTCCGGAAGAGGAAATCGAGATCAAACCCCAGATCTCCGGGATCATTGACAAGATTTTTAAGGAAGAAGGGGACGATGTACGCAACGGGGACCTTATTGCCACTATCCGCGTGGTGCCTAATGAGCAGGCGCTGAACCAGTCCAGAGGGCGGGTGCGCAATGCCGAGCTGGCACTGAACAACATCAAGATCGAGTACGACCGGAACAAAAAACTGTTTGACCGGGGCGTGATTTCCAATCAGGATTTCAACAATCTGCAGTTGCAGTATGACCAGGCCGTACAGGAATTGGAAAATGCCAGGGCGGACTACCGCATCATCCTGAAAGGATCCGCCGGGGGCTCTACCAGCGCCAATACCAATATCAGGGCCACAGTAAATGGTACCATCCTGGAAATACCTGTCGAGGTGGGCGATCAGGTGATCCAGTCCAACAATTTCAACGACGGGACCACCATAGCCACCATTGCGGACCTTGGAAAAATGATCTTTGAAGGACAGGTAGATGAAGGGGAAGTTGGAAAGCTGAGCGTGGGCATGCCACTGGAGATTAGCCTGGGCGCCCTGGAAGATCAAAGTTTCGATGCCATATTGAAATTTATCGCTCCCAAGGGGGTTGAGGAATCAGGTGCTGTGAAGTTTAAGATCGAAGGGGACGTGGCCGTAAATGATACCATCCTGATCCGGGCCGGATACAGTGCAAATGCCTCTCTTACCCTAGAGAAAAAAGACAGTATTATGGTGATTCCCGAGGCCCTGCTGCAATTTGACAGGGAAACCGACGAGCCTTATGTGGAGGTCGCTACCGGGGATCAGCAATTCGAGCGGAGGGAAATAGAAATCGGTATCTCAGACGGGGTCAATGTCGAGATCCTCTCCGGTCTGGAAATGGAGGATGAAGTAAAGGTTTGGAACAAAACCGAGCCCATAAAGCGGGGTGAGGATGAAGAAGAAGGAGAAGGGGAGTCCGAATAAGCCATAACCATCATCTGAACGAACCACTATAGTAACCATCAAAAAACGACTCATGAAACTTCGAATCATAACCGCCTTGTGTATACTCACGGCAGGCATGCTGACCGGGCAGGTCCGGAAGTGGACCCTGGAAGAATGTGTGCGCTACGCGGAGGATAACAACCTGACCATTCAGCAATTCGAACTGGATCTGGAAAATGCCGAAATTGATAAATCCGACGCCATCGGGAATTTTATTCCCGGGTTGAACGGACAGCTCAGCGGCGGGGGAAACAAGGGTTTTACCATTGACCCCTCCTCGAACCGGCCGACCACAGAAGCAATCACCACAGCCAACGGTGGCATTACCTCAACGGTAAACCTGTTCGACGGACTCCGGAATATCAACCGGCTGCGTCGGGCAAAAATGAATGCCCTGGCGAACGAGTACAGGTTGCAGAACCTGAAGGATGATATCCGACTGAACGTGGCGGTAGCCTATCTTCAGGTACTCTCCAATAAGGAGACCCTGAAGGTTTCAAGGGCCCAGTATGCCGCAACCCAGCAAGACCTCGAACGCACCCAGGCCCAGGTGGAGGAAGGGGTCCTGCCGGAAGGGGACCTGCTGGAGGTCCAGGCGACCGCAGCGAACCAGGAACAACAGATCATCAACAATGAAAATCAGGTGCTGCTTTCCAGGATTGCCCTGGCGCAATTGTTACAGATAACGGATTATCAGAACTTCGACATTGCCGACGAGGATTACGACGTCCCGCCTTCGGCTGTGCTCGAGAATTCCCCCAAGGTGATTTATGAAAAAGCCCTGGACTGGAGGAAGGACATCAAGTTTTCCGAGCTGAATGTGGAGCTGGCCAAAAAGGACCTGCAAATAGCTAAGGGCGCTCAGTCCCCGACCCTGGGAGCATTCTTTCAGTACAATACCCGGTATTCCAGCAATCTTGTGCTGCCGGACCCGGATAATCCGGGAGGCTCTTATACCCCGGATTTCGGAGACCAGCTCTGGATTTTGGACGGGATTTCCTATGGGGCCCGGATCGACATTCCGTTTTTGAATGGTTTTAGCACCCGAAACAACATCAAACGGTCCCAGATAGATGTGAAAAGGGCGGAATTGCAACTGGAGCAGGACAAGCTGGAACTGGAGACCAATGTAAACCAGGCCTATGTGGATGTGTTGAATGCCGCCAAAAATTACGAGGCGGCCGTAAAAACCCTGGAAGCCAGGGAGCTCTCCTTTGAATACGCTAAGGAACGCTACGAGGTGGGATTGCTCAATGCCTTTGATTTTGGGGTAGCCCAGGCCCGTGTGGACAATGCCAAGGCAGAAGTGATTCGTACGAAATACTTCTATATTTTCCGGATCAAGGTGATCGAATTCTATTTCGGATTGCCTATTGCGTTGAATTAATACTTTGATGAATGAATGAAACGACCTGACGGGAATCATAAGCCGTCAGGTCGTTATCTTTGTGGCCTATGGCTCGGATCATCAACCTTGAAACTGCCTCCACGAATTGCTCGGTGAGTATCTATGAAGGAAGGAAACTGATCGCCCTTCGGGAAGATCCCTCTCCTGAATATACCCATGGGGAGTTGTTACATGTCTTTATGGAGGAAGCCCTGGAGGAAGCGGGTCTGAAGGCTACAGACCTGCATGCCGTTGCCGTCAGCAAAGGCCCCGGATCCTATACGGGGCTTCGCATTGGGGTGGCTGCTGCCAAAGGCCTATGTTTTGCCCTGGACCTTCCCCTGATTGCCGTCCCCACCCTGGAAAGTATGGCCACTCAGCTCGAAATCGAGTCGGGGGTCCTTATCCCCATGCTGGATGCGCGCAGGATGGAAGTATATGCAGCGGTCTTTAACAGCTCCCGGAAGGAGGTGGCTCCCACAAGGGCTGAAATCATCACAGAAGATTCCTTTGCCAGCTGGGCAGCTGCCGGCCCTGTACACGTTTTGGGTAACGGGGCTCAAAAATGCAGGGAGGTGCTCAGGCATCCAAATTTCAGGTTCCACACCGAAATTCAGCCCTCTGCCAGGGAGTTGGGCTTGTTGGCAGCCGATCGGTATAAAAAAGGCCAGATCGAAGACCTGGCCTATTTCGAACCCTTCTACCTGAAGGATTTTATCGCTACAAAAAAGAAAGGCTGAGCCTCAGGCATCCTTTTTCATATGGATGTCTCGCTGAGGGAACGGGATTTCGATACCTTCCTCGTCGAAACGGAGCTTAAGGGTTTCCATCACATGGAAGTGGGCTCCCCAGAAATCTTCATTTTTCGCCCAGAACCGAAGGGTCAGGTTGACAGAGCTGTCAGCCAGTGCCCCTACGTAAACCTCCGGGGCAGGATCTTTTAGAATGCGTTTGTCTGCAGCACAGATTTCCAGGAGAAGGTCCTTCGCTTTCTTGATATTGGAACCGTAGCCGATCCCCACATCAATTTTATCCCGGCGCGTGGATTCGGCGTTGTAGTTGACGATATTATTATTGGAGAGTTGTCCGTTGGGGATAATGGCCACCTGGTTTCCAAAGGTGTTTATCTTGGTGGTAAAGATGGAGATTTCCTTTACGGATCCGTCCACTCCCTGTGCCGAAATCCAGTCCCCCACTTTAAAAGGCTTGAAAAGCAGGATCAGTACCCCTCCGGCAAAATTTGCCAGGGATCCCTGCAAGGCCAGGCCCACCGCAAGTCCTGCGGCACCCACCATGGCAACCAGGGAAGATCCGGGAACCCCGAGTTGCATGACCACCAGCACGAAGAGCAGTAGTTTGAGTCCCATTTTAATAAGGCTCTGGAGAAAGGTTTCCAGGGCCTGGTCGTAATCGTGTTTTTCAAAAAACCGGTGTACCACCTTATTGATCATCCGGATGATCCAGAGCCCTACCAGCAGGATGATGGCTGCTGTGATCAGGTTCGGTAGAAATTCCAGAAGGTAGTCAAGTCCTTTTTTAAGGTATTCCTGATAGTCGTTTAATTGTTCCATTCTAATAAGAGTTTGTTTCAGTGTACTTAAGCAAAAATAGAAACCCTGCCTGTAAATTAACAGGAGGCTCCTAATTATTTGGTTTTAATTCAATTGCCTGCAGCGCTTCCGGCACCGATTCGAGGGGCTGACGGCATTGCCCGAACTGGCAAATGAAGATCCGCGTGGCATCCTTGCTGTGGCGGTTCTCAAAAAGCGGTTCGGCTACCGGTGCTGCACTGGCTGCCAGCAGTACGTTCGGCGTATAGTGTTTCTGTAGCGAAGCCAGTTTTTCCAGGGCCTCAGGGCCCGTGATGACCATTTCGTAAAACGGGGCATCCAGCCAAAGGGCCAGGTGCAACCAGTTGCTGTACTGGCCCGGATACCGTTGCAGGGAACCCTGCACGGCTGCAAGCATTTCTTTAGCGCGGTCCCTGTAGCGGCTTTCCGAATAATACGCTCCCAGGGTGAAAAAGTTCTTGGCCATTAAGGAGTTTGAAGCAGGCATTACGCTGTCATTTACCTCAAGCGTCCGCCGGATCAGGGCGCGGTCCAGGCTCGAGCTGAAATACAACAGCGGCTGGTCCTGCTCGGAAAAATACTCCAGGCAGTAGTCTGCCAGGTCCCGGGCCCGTTCCATCCAGGACGGATCCTGTACAATGCCATAGAGTTTCACATATCCCTGAATAACGGCCGCGTAATCCTCCAGGTAGCCATTCACGGACTTCCCTCCTTCCTTAAAGGAATGAAGTAATCCGCCGTCAGGCCGGGAGAGGGAATCCTGTATAAATTCTGCGAGCGAAAGGGCATTCTTCCGCGCTTCCTCCAGGCCGCAGTAGCGGTATGCATCACAGAGCCCACCTAATAACAGGCCGTTCCAGGAGGTAATTACTTTATCGTCCAGACGTGGCCGGGGTCTTTTATCCCGCACCTCCAATAAGCGATTACGGACCCGTGTCCGATGTTCCCGGAGCGTTTCCAGGGTCCATCCCCGTTTGCTGGCAAAGTCCTGGTCGGATACTGTTCGGATCAAAACGTAACGACCCTTTTCCCACAACCCGAAATCGTTTATGTTGTAATACTCCTGAAACCATTCAAAATCTTCCCGGAGGAGGTTGGCAAGGTCTGCCCCCTCCCAGGTATAGAATGCCCCTTCTTCCAATTCCCCTTTTGGATTGAGGCTATCGGCATCCAGGGAAGCATAATACCCCCCCTCCGGACGGCTTAATTCACGGTCGAGGAATTCCAGGGTTTGGACGACCACCTCTTTGTACAGATCCGCCCCGTAAAGGGCATAGCCTTCTGAATAAAGGCTGAGCAGTTGCGCATTGTCATAGAGCATTTTCTCGAAATGAGGTACATGCCACCGCGGGTCCACGGAGTAGCGGGAGAACCCGCCCCCAAGTTGGTCGAAGAGGCCTCCGAAGGCCATACCCCGGAGGGTCGTTTGAACATGTTGGCGGACCTCGTTGTCTCCACTGACGGCGTCATGAATTTCGGGGACCCCCCTTTCCCCCCGAAATTCATGTCAAAACCCTTTTTCCAGGATGCCACCCAGGATGTCATTTCTGCCATGCCCGGTATATTCCGGCTTTTATCCTGAGGGATCTGCTGGTTGAGGCGGTGCAGCGTGGAAGTAAGGTCCGAGGCATATTCCACAACCTTATCCGGATCTTCCCGATAGAGTTTGGCCAGTTGCATGAGCACCCGGATCCAGTCTTTTTTAGGGACGTAAGTAGCCCCCCAAAAGGGTCTTCCATCTGGCAGGGCTACGATATTCAGGGGCCAGCCGCCATTCCCACTCATGACCTGCAGGGCGTCCATATATATCTGGTCCACATCCGGCCGTTCCTCCCGGTCTACCTTTATGGGGATGAAATGGGCATTCATAACGTCTGCCACTTCGGGGTCCTCGAAACATTCACGCTCCATTACATGGCACCAGTGACATGCCGCATAGCCAATGCTGATCAGCAGGAGTTTGCCCGATTTTTGTGCGTGTTCCAGGGTCGTGTCGTGCCAGCCTTCCCATTGAACGGGGTTATAGGCATGCTGTTGCAGGTAGGGGCTGCTTTCGTGGATAAGGGCGTTTGGTTCAGAAGCTTTCACAATGGTCGCTGCTTAAAAAAGGCGCCCTGAAAAGGGCGCCGGAATAAATGGTAATAGGAAGGGTTATTCAACCTCAAAAGAGATCTTGACGTTGACGCGGTACTGCATGATTTTTCCGTTCTCAACAGTAGCGCTTTGGTTCTGGACGTTCACCGAGCGAATGTGCTTGATGGATTTAGAGGCATGGTCCACGGCGTTCTGGGCCGCATCCTCCCAGCTCTTGTCCGAATTTGCGAGTATTTCGATAACTTTTAAAAGTGACATATGGGATAAAATTTAGTTTCCTATAAGGTACCAATTTGGCCTCGGAATCCCAAGTCCCTAGCGATAATTTACCCGTTGATCGCCACGACCTCGGAAACCTTGTCCCCCATCCTGTTCTGCAGCATGGTTTGTATGCCGTTTTTTAAGGTGTAGGTAGAGGAAGGGCACCCACTGCAGGCCCCCTGAAGTATGACATGTACCGTCTTGCTCTTTGCTTCGTAGGACTGAAAGACAATATTCCCACCGTCACTCGCTACCGCTGGCTTAACGTATTCCTCCAGAATATTGATGATTTCCCGGGAGGTCGGGTCGGCATTCGGATCGCTTGCTGAACTGGAAGCAGCCCCCTCAGGTTGTTTGGGTTGTGCCCCTTCCTTAAGGACCGGGTTGCCGTCTGCCAGATACTCCCGGATCATTTCTCTTAACTCCATGGTGACCTCATTCCAGTCAGCTACTTCGTATTTAGTGACCGAAATGTAATTCAGGTCCATAAAGACCTCTCTGACATAGGGGTATTGAAACAGTTTCTGAGCAAGGGGCGAATCAGCGGCCTCATCGATATTCTTGAATTCAAAAACCCCGGGAACCAGCTTTTTATTCGCTACAAACTTCATTACCGCCGGGTTTGGGGTCACCTCCGCATATACGGTAACGGCCACCTTGGCCTGGCGTACCTCCTCATTGACTACAGGGGCACCGGAATTCAGATATTCCACGAGTTGCTGGGCTACTTCATCCTTTACCTCCCCCCATTGCACGATGTCAAACCGCTCCAGGGCGATGAAATTGCCGGAAATATAGACCGTCTTGATAAAGGGCAGGTAGAAGAGCTGTTGTGCCAGGGGCGAATCGCTGGCCTCATCTATGTTCTTGTATTCGTAATTCCCACTCTGTACCAGCGGCTGGTTCGCCTCGAATTTCAGAATGGCCGGATGGTTCGTTTCCTGTACTGTGATCACATACTCTTTCATAGATGGAAATTTTTGGCAAAAATAAGGTATTTTCAGCGGAAACCGCCATATAATAATGTAGGGCATACGTCGTTATAGACTATGTTAAACCGCCTTATCGATAAAGGCACACCGACCTTCTCGAATGAAACAACTCTCCCTATTTCTTTTTTGCCTGCTGGCAATGGGCACTTCTGTTTTAAGGGCCCAGGAAGGTATCCCGGTTTATTTTGACTACCTGACGGATAATTATTACCTCGTACATCCCTCCATGGCAGGGATCGGGGAAGGGGGAAAGATACGGCTCACGGCCCGCAAACAATGGTTTAGCGTAGACGAGGCGCCAAACCTGCAAACCCTGAGCTTCCATTACCGGATCCCTTATTCCCGAAGTGGGGTCGGTGCCATAGTATTCAATGATGCCAACGGGTACCACTCCCAGACAGGGTTCAAACTGAGCTATGCCCACCACCTGCCCTTTAGTTCGGACTATCGGGCCCTGAACCAACTCTCCTTTGGCCTGAGTGCCGGATATATCCAGAGCAGCCTGGATGAAACGGAGTTCCGTTCCATCATCGCGGACCCGATTGTCACAGGCGGGCGCAACAGTGTTGGTTACTTTAATGTGGACCTGGGCATGTCCTACAGCTACCTTGAATTTTACGCACATTTCAGTATTTTGAATCTGCTGGGCAGTGGCCGTGATCTGTATACGGCCATCGAATTTGATAATTTGAGGCGTTACCTGTTTTCGGTAGGGTACGTTTTTGGAAAGGGGGAATGGCAATTCGAGCCCTCTGTACTCCTTCAGATGACCGAGTTTACAGAGGAGCGGACCCTGGATATCAATGCCAAGGTATACCGGGAAGTAGGTTTCGGGACGGTTTGGGCCGGGTTGTCCTACCGCCGGAGTTTCAACGGGGCGCAATTTCTGATCGACGGATCATCAGGGGAACAGCGATTACAGCTTTTTACGCCCCTTGTCGGGGTCAATGTCGGCAACTTCATGTTTGCTTACAACTATTCGTACCAGTCCGGGGATATCCGCCTGGACAACGGAGGGTTCCACCAGATTACCCTTGGATATGACTTTGGCCAAATCTCGGCCAAACGGTACGATTGTAAATGCCCTGCGGTCAATTATTAGGCAGGTACTTCCTTTCTTCAGGGAATTTAATTGAACTTCTGTGCCGGACCGGCTTCCGGCGGAGGCATCTGTTTTTATACCTTTAAGTCATTAAAGTATTTGAGTATGCCGATTATACAGGAAGTACGGGGCAAATCCCCCGTTTTTGGTAAAGATTGTTTTATAGCGGAGAACGCTGTGGTCGTGGGGGATGTCATCATGGGGGATGAGTGCAGTATTTGGTTCAATGCGGTTATCCGCGGGGATGTGCACTATATACGGTTGGGGGAGCGCGTAAATGTACAGGACGGTGCCATTATCCACTGTACCTACAAGAAGGCGCCCACCGAGATCGGAAACAACGTCTCCATTGCGCATAACGCCATCGTACACGGCTGTACCCTTCAGGACAATGTGCTGGTGGGTATGGGAAGTATCATCATGGATGGCTGTGTAGTGGGAAGCAACAGCATTATCGCGGCCGGAGCCGTTCTGACCCAGGGCACGGTAGTGCCGGAAGGCTCTGTGTTTGCGGGCACGCCTGCCCGGAAGATCAAAGACATCAGCCCGGAGCTCAGCGAGGGCCAGATCGAACGCATTGCTGCCAGTTATGTAACGTACGCTTCCTGGTTCAAACCATCCGGGTAAATTGGAGTTCCGATCCATGGCGACACGGTCTGATTTATTCAAAAACCAGTATCTTTAATAAGGACTTAGGCTTCCGGCCTGAAATTGTAAGTGCTGCATGGCGACGCGAAATTACGAGGGGAAGAAATTTGATCTGGACGGAACGTCCCTGGTCCTGGATGCCCTGACAATCGAGGAAGCCCTGCAGGTTCGGATCAATGGAACGCCTTTTACAGTATCCATGCGGACCCCGGGGGCTGATACAGAGCTGGTGCGTGGGATCCTTCACAGCGAGGACATCGTCAATTCAACCCGTTTCCATCCCCGGGTAATCCCGGCGAAAGAGAATGAAGCAGGGGTGGTCAGCGTGGTGGATTTGGAAATCCCGGAATCCTATCTCGGCAGCGGCTATTCGAACAGCCGGAGCCTTTTATCCGTTTCATCCTGTGGAATCTGCGGCAAGACGGAACTGGGGGAAGATGCCTTTAAGGGGGAGGCTATCAGGGCCTCCGCCGGGTTCTCTGCGGGTCAGTTTACCGAGATGTTTACCGCCATGAACCGGGGACAGCACGATTTTAAGCAATCAGGAGGCACCCATGCGGCAGCCGTATTCGATGCCGAAGGTTCCCTTTTGGCAATCCGGGAGGATATCGGGCGGCACAACGCCGTGGACAAGGTGATCGGATGGCTGTTGCTGGAGGAGAAACTGGACAAGGCCAGGGCCATGACGGTCAGCGGCAGGATTTCGTATGAAATAACCATTAAAGCATTTAAGGCCGGGATCCCCTTTCTGGCGGCTGTTTCAGCCCCTTCTTCCCTGGCGGTGGATTACGCCAAGGAGTTTGGGATTACCCTGATGGGATTTTGCCGGGAGGGCCGTGCTACCTGTTATGCACATCCTTACAGGATTGACAACCGCCGTTCCCGTTCCCTAAAACCTAAAGTACGTTAGCATGTCTGAAAATTTAAGCGAACTCCTTGGCCGAAAAGGGCTGCAAGAAAACCTCTTTGACAAACTGGGGAATCTGGCCCGACCGGCAGGCAGCCCGGATGAGAAGGAACTCGCCCTGCTGGCAGAGGAATTCCTGATCGGCAAGGCCAACACCTTTGGAACGGCCTCCTTTTACGACTTCCTCAAACCCGAAAACAGGGGGAAGGAAGTCTATGTATGCAATGGGACCGCTTGCGAATGCGCGGGCACGCAGCCTGAAGTCCTGAGGAAACTTCAAACCCATTTCAGTCCGGAGCAGATCGGGCATATGACCTGCCTGGGACGGTGTCATGAAAATGCAGCCTTCCATTACAAGGGGAAGAATTATTCCGGGGCTGCCATCGAGGCCCTGCCGGGAATCCTCAAGGAGGATACCGATTTCGACTCCGGGACCTACCATGTGGATGCGAGCCATGAGCCCATCCTGACGAAACCCTTTGGGGAGATAGGGAAATATTACAAGCCCTGGCGGGAAGTATTGCAACGGGATGCCGAGGTCGTGCTGGAGGAGATCAAAACCTCCGGTTTGAGGGGAAGAGGAGGGGCCGGATTCCCGATGGGACTCAAACTGGAGTTCTGCCGGCGAGCAGAAGGGGCGGTTAAATTCATTATCTGCAATGCAGACGAGGGAGATCCGGGAGCCTTTTCGGACCGGTACCTGCTGGAGCAACAACCCCATTCCGTTCTTTTCGGGATGCTGGTCAGCGGATATGTCACCGGGGCCCGCCATGGGATCCTTTATATCCGGGCGGAGTATCCGGAAGCCGTTCAAACGGTGGAAAAAGCCATAGAAGAAGTAACGGGTGCAGGCCTTGCCGGACGCGATATACTGGGTAGCGGATTCGATTTTGAATTCAAGATCATCCAGGCCCAGGGTTCCTATATTTGCGGGGAGGAAACAGCCCTGATCAACTCCATAGAAGGGCAACGACCCGAGGTTCGGGTGCGCCCGCCCTATCCGGCCCAGCGAGGGTTGTTCAATAAACCCACCGTTGTCAACAATGTGGAAACCCTGGCAGCCCTTCATTATATCATCAGTGAAGGGGGTGAGGCCTGGAAAAGCATTGGAACGCCACGCTCTGCAGGGACCAAACTGGTTTGCCTGG
>JARRQA010000051.1:0-9881 GCA_037382325.1 Robiginitalea sp. | reverse complement strand
TGCAGCAGGGTGATGGAAAGGACCCAGATGAAAAATTCCCGGACATAGGCTCTTTTTTTAGGGTTTTCTGTCAGGGACCAGAGCAGCAGGAAGGTCCCCACCCCAAGGAGACAGCTTAGAAGGCGGACCCCGAGTTCATTGTCCACAAGCCAGGTCCCCAGCGCGATCATCCAGGCAACCATGGGCGGATGGTCAAAATACCCCCAGGCGGGATTTTGGGCATAGTACCAGTAATACGCTTCGTCGAAAATTAATTGGGTGGAATAGGCTTGTATCAGATTAATCAGGAGCAAGCCCCCCAAAAATATGGTCAATGGCCTGGGAAGGGATATTCTCATAGACATTGGCATTCGGGTCAAAGGTACAAAATATGAGGGTGGCATTTCCCGCTGCCGGAACACTAAAAAAGGGGAATTCGGGATTTGGCCCGCTCAAAAATGGTATTTTTGCCGCAAACAGGGACAATTATGGCGGAAGGCCTTGTCATTATTCCTACTTACAACGAGATTGAGAATATCGAGGCAATTGTCCGGGCAGTTTTCGATTTGCCCCGTACGTATCACGTGCTCATTGTGGATGATGGCTCCCCGGATGGGACCGCTGACAGGGTCAGGGAGCTCCAGCTGGAATTCCCGGACTCCCTGCACCTCGAAGTCCGCAAGGGCAAAACGGGTCTCGGAACAGCCTACATACACGGATTTAAATGGGCTTTGAAGCGTCCCTACGAGTATATCTTCGAGATGGATGCTGATTTTTCCCACAGGCCCACGGACCTTCCCCGCCTGCACAGGGCTTGCCTGGACGGGGCCGATGTCGCTATCGGTTCCCGGTACAAAAAGGGAGTCAACGTGGTCAACTGGCCCCTGAAGCGGATACTTCTTTCGTACGGGGCTTCCATTTATGTAAAACTCGTTACCGGGATGAAAATAAATGATCCGACGGCCGGGTTTATTTGTTACAATAGGCGGGTCCTCGAAGCGATCGACCTGGACCAGGTTCGTTTTGTCGGCTATGCCTTCCAGATCGAGATGAAATTCAGGGCATACATTAAAAAATTCAGGCTGCAGGAGGTATCCATTATCTTTACGGACCGGGAAAAGGGAGAATCCAAGATGAGTAAAACAATTATCTGGGAGGCTGTTTTTGGAGTAGTCAGCATGAAAATCCGCAGTCTTTTCAGAAAAAACGGATTTTAGGATGAAGAAGATACTGTTAAAAAATGCCCGCCTGGTAAATGAGGGCAGGATTACAGAAGGGGATTTGCTTATTGAAGGAGATCGGATCGGGCGGATCGGGCCGGACCTTTTGGAAGAAAATGCCCGGATTATCGATCTGAAAGGAAATTACCTTCTGCCGGGCCTGATTGACGACCAGGTGCATTTCCGGCAACCCGGCCTCACCCATAAGGGGGATATTGCATCGGAAAGCCGTGCTGCCGTGGCCGGTGGTGTTACCAGTTTTATGGAACAACCCAATACCAACCCGCAGACGACTACCCTTGAAAGGCTGGAGGAGAAACACGAAATGGCTGCCCAATCCGCCTACGCCAATTATTCCTTCCTCCTTGGGGGCACCAACGACAACCTTGAGGAGATCAAGCGGCTGGACAAAAAAGCCTGTTCCGGGGTCAAACTCTTTTTGGGTTCCTCTACGGGTAATATGCTCGTGGATGATGAAGTGGTCCTGGAGCGGATTTTCCGTAGTACTGAGATGGTAATTTCCGCCCATTGTGAAGATGAATCCACCATCCGCAGGAACCTGGCACACTATCGGGAAATCTACGGGGATGACATCCCTATGGAATACCACCCTGCCATCCGCAGCGGGGAAGCGTGTTACCTCTCTTCCTCCCATGCCATCTCCCTGGCAAGGAAAACAGGGGCCAGACTGCACGTCTTTCACCTTTCGACCGGCAAGGAAACAGAGCTCCTGCGAAATGACATTCCGCTTTCTGAGAAGAAAATCACAGCAGAGGCCTGCATACATCACCTATGGTTTTCGGATGCGGATTACAAGTCAAAAGGTTCCCTGATCAAATGGAACCCCGCGGTAAAAACGACATCAGACCGGGCACAGCTATGGGAAGCTGTTCTGGACGGCCGCATCGATATCCTCGCCACCGACCATGCCCCCCATACCCTGGAGGAGAAACAGCGACCCTATACCCAGTGCCCCTCAGGCGGGCCGTTGGTACAACATGTATTGCCGGCCCTCATGGAGAAATTTCGGGATGGCGTCATTTCCATTGAAACCATCGTTCAGAAAATGTGCCACAACCCGGCCATCCTGTTTGATATCGACAAAAGGGGATATCTCCGGGAAGGCTATTACGCGGACCTTACCGCAGTTGCCCCCGACCAGCCCTGGACGGTCCAGAAGGAGAACATTCTCTACAAATGCGGATGGTCACCGTTTGAAGGGCAGGCGTTTCACTCCCGCGTACTTTACACCTTTGTAAATGGCCACCCGGCCTATGAACTCGGCAGGCTTTCAGACGAAAGGCATGCCCGCAGACTTACATTTGACCGATGAAAGTACGGTACCTTATCTTATTTTGCTGCCTGTGGGCCCTTTCCTGTGGAAAGAAACTGATGGAGGAACCGGACAACCTTATCCCCCGGGAAAAAATGTCGGAGATTCTGTACGATATGGCCCTTCTGGACGCCATTGATAACAGCTATCCTCAGGTCCTGGAAGAGAACGACCTGAAAGTAATGGAGTTCCTGTATGAAAAGCACGGGATTGACAGTCTGCAGTTTGTCCAAAGCGATCTCTATTATGCTTCTGTGCCAGTAGAGTATCAAAAAATATATGAAACCGTTGAGGAACGGCTCACCCGAAAACGGGACAGCGTTTCGGAGATCATTAAACAGGGGAGTGCCCAGGCTTCGGACAGCCTGGCAAAGGAGGACGATTAGGAGTAGTTCGGCTAAAGGGCATTCCTGAAATTGTCGGCACATTCCCTCAACACCTGCTCCAGGGGTTGGAACCGGAACCCGATCCTCTGTTTTATTTTTTCACTGCTGTATTGAACCGGCATTTGAAGGGAACGGGCAATCGCCTTACTGAGACGTCGCTTTCTCCCGCCCAGATGGGATCGCATCCAGTCCAAACGCCATAGAATTTCCAGTTGCCAGCCTTTAAGGACGGATTTTGGGGGAGCCACCTCCAGCAGCCGGGCAATTTTTTCAAGTAAAACTGCGTATTCCAGGTTTTCAGTTACCAGGACGAACCGCTCGCACAGGCATTGATGATCCCCCAGGGCCGTCAGGGCCCTTACCACATCCCAGACTCCTACGAAGCCTGTACCTCCCGGAGGCGCTATTTTAAGTCCGGCAGCAACGCCTGAGAAGAACTTCCCGCTTCCCCCGGACCAGAATCCAGGTCCTAAAATGACGCCCGGATTGACGATAACCGTTTGCAGGCCTTCCTGTGCCCCGCGCCAGACTTCCATTTCTGCCAGGTATTTGCTGGTGGCATAGACATTGGTATGGACCGGATCCCAAAGGTCTTTCTCGGATAAGGTGCCCTGGGTTCCGCCGATGGTAGCTATGGAACTGGTATAGTAAAGCCGTGGAATTTCCTTATGCAGGCAGAGATTTACAATGTTCCGGGTGCCCTCCTGATTTGTCTTCAGCAGCCGGCCCTGGTCCCGGGGGTCAAAAGAAATAAGCGCTCCGCAGTGGTAGACCACGGAAGCCCCCTCCATGGCGGCATCGAGGGAAGGAAGGTCTGTGAGGTTCCCCGGAACCCACTCGATCTTTTCATACAACGCCATTTCCTGAGGGCCATACCACCGGAACAAATCCCGCACCCTGTCCAGGTCGCTCCCGGGGCGGCAGAGGGCTCTGACCTCCTGTCCCGAACGCAGTAAATCCAGCAGTAAATGACTGCCCACCAGGCCGCTTCCACCCGTTACGAATACCATGGCCCAAAAATAAGCCATTCTGGGTTAATCCCTTCTGCAGGCGTCGATTCAGGAGGGGTGTTTTGACTATATTTGCTCCAAACTTCTGGATTACATGGTTTCAAATTTTGTTGAGGAACTAAAGTGGAGAGGGATGTTGCATGACATTATGCCGGGAACGGAAGCACATCTCATGAGTGGCATGCAGTCTGCCTATGTCGGGATTGACCCCACGGCTGATTCGCTGCACATCGGACATCTGGTTGGGGTTATGATGTTGCGGCACCTGCAGCTTGCAGGTCACCGTCCCATAGCTCTGATAGGAGGGGCGACCGGGATGATAGGGGATCCTTCAGGGAAGTCCTCCGAGCGGAACCTATTGGATGAAACTACCCTGAGGTTTAATCAGGAGGCTATAAAGGAACAGCTTTCGCGCTTCCTGGACTTTGACAGGGATGGAGACAACGCTGCCCTGTTGGTCAACAACTACGACTGGATGAAGGGTATCACCTTCCTGGAATTTATCCGGGATGTCGGGAAGCATATTACCGTTAACTATATGATGGCCAAGGATTCCGTCCGGAAACGGCTGTCAGAGGAATCCAAGGAAGGTATGTCCTTTACGGAGTTTACCTACCAGCTTGTACAGGGTTACGATTTCCTGTACCTGTACCGCAAATACGGGTGTTCCCTGCAAATGGGCGGGAGTGCCCAGTGGGGCAACATGACCACCGGGACAGAGCTCATTCGGCGTATTGACGGGGGTAAAGGGTATGCCCTTACCTGCCCGCTGATCACCAAGGCCGACGGGACCAAATTTGGGAAGACAGAAAGAGGAAACGTCTGGCTGGACGCCCATAAGACTTCCCCCTATAAATTTTATCAGTACTGGCTGAATACCTCGGATTTGGATGCCGAAAAGTACATCAAGATTTTCACCTTCCTTTCCAGGAAAGAAATAGAGAGCCTGGTGTCGGCCCACAGGGAAGCACCCCATAAGCGGGAGCTCCAGCGCCGCCTTGCAGAAGAGCTGACCACCATGGTCCATTCGGCCCAGGACCTGGAAAGTGCTGAAAAGGCCAGTGAAATTCTCTTCGGGAAATCCACGGCGGAGTCCCTGAAGGCCCTGAGCGAGGACTTGTTCCTGGAAATTTTCGATGGGGTTCCCCAGGCCCGGATATCCAGGCAGGAACTGGAGGAAGGGCTGGACATGATAGCAGCCCTGTCAGCCAAAACCGGGTTTTTAAAGTCAAATGGAGAAGCGAGACGGGAACTGAAGCAACGCTCTATTTCCGTGAACAAAACCAAAGTAGATGAATCCCACACTATTACGGAGTCCGACCTGATCCGGAACCGTTTTGTCCTGTTGCAGCGGGGGACAAAGAATTATTTTGTACTGGTAGTGGAATAACCGGCTTCAAGAAGCCTAAAGGGCCATCAGGTTACAACCCCGGATATCTGAATGGTCAAAACGTCCCAGAACCTCGAAGCTTCCATCGGGATATAATCGCCCCAGATCCTGTGTGGCCACAAAGCAGCAGGAGTCCTGGTTGGCCAAATCGATCACATTAATTCCCCCCGTACGCCCGAAGCCCACGGGAGAGAGGGGATCTTCGGGATCCCTGGTACGGACCTGCATCCAGGGCGGGCATTTGAAAAGCCCTCCTCCTTTTGAATACGCCTGCGAAAGCAGTTCGGTCATCCCGTATTCAGAATGGATGGAATCCAGGGTGAAGCCGCTACACAGGATTTCGTGGAGTTCTTCCCTCACCATTTCCTTCCTGCGTCCTTTCATTCCTCCGGTTTCCATCACGACGGTACCCTTCAGGGGTTTCGGATACTCTGCAGCCAGATCCAGCAAGGCAAAAGACACGCCCAAAAGCAGCACCTGCCTGTCTGAGGCTTCGAGCTGGTCCAGGATGCTGTAGAGCGATTCCGGATCGGTTCCCGTGAACCTGCTTTCGGGGTGTCCGCTCCGTTCGATCAGATCAGACACCATGTAGATGAGGGAAGAATCCGGGCGCTCCCGGTAGGAGGGGAGCATGGCGAGGATGCAGTAACGCCTTGGCGATCCGTAAAAGTATTCGAAGCCTTTCAGGAAGCTATCCCGATACCAGTTCAGGTCCGCGATAAAGTGTTTGCTTAGGACGCTGCCAGTGGTCCCGCTGCTTCGGAAGATAGTCACCGCCTCCTTTCCCTTTCGCAAGACCTTTCGGGTTTTAAAGAATTCTATCGGAAGGAACGGAAGCTGCTCCAGGCGCTGCACATTTGTAGGGTTTTTTCCCAGAAGGTCACAAAACTCCCTGTATACGGGTACCTGGCGGTATTGCTCCCGGAAGGTTTCCAGGGCACAGGTCTCAAATTCCCCCGGGTTTGCGATCCCGAAAATTCGGCGAGGTTCCATGTTGTAGGCTTGGCGCAAAAATAACCAAAATTGCGGCCTTTGCCTTTTCGTTCCCCGCCTGCTGGCACAAATGGACGTTCCTAGCGGATGACCAGTTTTTTGGTAGCCAGCTGTCCTTTTTGACTCAATTGTACCATATAAACCCCCGGGACAAGGGAGCCGAGGTGAAGTTTTTCAGAGTCAATGCGTCGTTCAAGGACTGCTTTTCCGAACAGGTCGTAAATACGTACGGTTTTGGGTCCCTTCAGGTTGGATTCTATATAGACCACCCCATCGTAGACGGGGTTGGGGTTCAACTTGAATTCCACCCTTTCTTTCCCCATATTGGCCGGGGGCTCCTGGGCGGAAATGACAAAAGAACCTATAAAGCAAATCAGTAGGAATAGTTGCTTCATCGAGGGCAATTGATTTGGGATCAACTCTTTAAAGATACCTTATACAGATTCCCCGGGGAACTAATTGTTGTGTATTTCTAAATATTGTAGGTGAAGCGAAAAGCCCTTTCCTTTTATCGATAAAACAGGTATTTGGTCGAAGGCGGTTGTGGAAAAAGCAGGTCTTACTTGACGATCAGTTTCCGGGTGGCCACCTTGTCCTTTTCATAGACTTGTATAAGGTAGATACCTGCGGTCAATTCGGAAATATTGAGTTCGTTCCCCAGGATAGTGGTCTGGAGGACGGGGGTGCCCAATACATCAAAAACCCGAATTTTCTTGGGGCTGTTCTGGGCGGTGACAATATAAACCCGGCCCTGCGTAACGGGGTTTGGGTACAATTTAAAGCCCTCAATTTCCCCTTTGTCGGAGGTCTGTTGCCCGAAGCCCAAATTGATCATAAGGAAGAAAAACAGGACGTAGAAGTGCTTCATATTCAAATAATTCCGAAAGGGATGACACAAATATAGCATTTTTGAATACCGCCAAGTTTCCGGACCTCTTAAAATTTCAGGAAAATTCGATGAAATGCAAGGAGAGAAATCCTACAGAATTTAAGACTGCTGCCAAATGTTACCAAAAGGTTAGCTGTATTAAATTGACGTTAACTGACGGGGGCTTCCCGCGATATTGGTTATTTTTGGATGAATCAACCCACGAACGCTTTATGAAAAAGCAGGACATCAAGATTTTGCTGGTAGATGACGAACCGGATATTTTGGAAATCCTGAGTTACAACCTTTCATCTCAGGGATATAAGGTTTACACAGCCAAAAATGGCGTGGAGGCTATTGAGAAGGCCAAAAAGAAACACCCCCATCTGATCATCCTCGATGTGATGATGCCCGAGATGGATGGCATAGAAGCTTGTGAAATCATTCGGAAAACCAAGGGACTTGAGGATACGATCATTGCTTTTCTCACAGCCCGGAATGAGGATTATTCACAGGTAGCCGGTTTTGATGCCGGTGCAGATGATTATATCACCAAACCTATCAAGCCAAAAGTGCTCGTGAGTAAGGTAAAGTCCCTTTTGCGACGCCTTAAAAAAGGAGAAGATGCTACCGATGAGATCCTCAAGGTTGGCAAGCTCGTGATCAACCGGGAGGAGTACAAGGTTATCAATGACGGGGAGGAGATGGTTTTGCCCCGAAAGGAATTTGAATTGCTGGCCCTACTTGCTTCCAAGCCGGATAAGGTATTCAAGCGTGAAGTAATCCTGGATAAGGTCTGGGGGCAGGAAGTTGTCGTGGGCGGCCGTACTATCGACGTACATATTCGGAAATTGCGGGAAAAGATCGGAGAGGATCATTTCAAAACGGTTAAAGGGGTGGGGTATAAGTATGTGCAGTAATGGCCATTAAGCTCCGTAAATCTTACCGCTTTGCGCTGCGGTCTTCTTTCTTTATCACCATTGCCCTTTCTGTGGGCGTTTTCCTTTTTCTGTATTACGAGCATTTACTGGAAGGGTACTGGCCCTGGTTCCTTTTGTTTATCCTGCTTAGTTTCCTGGCCTCTTTCCTGATTCTTCAAACCCGGGTTGAAAAATTTATATACAAGCGGATCAAACAGATTTACGACGATGTTTCCCTTTTGGAATCAACCTCTTTTACCTCCGGGCCGATCACCACGGATATGAAAACCCTGACTGAGGAAATCGAAAAATTCGCCAAGGACAAGAAAATTGAAATCGATACCCTGAAGATTCGTGAAGAGTACCGCAAGGAATTCCTCGGAAACGTTTCCCATGAATTGAAGACCCCTTTATTTACGGTGCAGGGATATATCCATACGCTTCTGGACGGGGCGATGGAAGACAAAAAGGTGCGCAAGAAATACCTTCAGCGGGCCGCCAAAGGGGTGGAACGCCTTATTTACATCATCAAGGACCTCGACCTGATCACCAAACTGGAAATCGGGGAGCTTCATCTGGAGATGGAGGATTTTGACATCATCGAACTCATCCAGAACGTCTTCGACCTCCTGGAGATGAAAGCCTCGAAAAAACGTATTTCCCTGGTGTTCGACATGGATTATCCCGATCCCGTCTTCGTACATGCGGACAAGGATAAAATTCAGCAGGTACTTACCAATTTACTGGTGAATTCCATCAAATACGGACAGCAGGACGGTACGACGGAGGTCAGCGTGGAAAACCTGATCAAGAATAAGGTCATCGTGCGGGTGACCGACAACGGGGAGGGGATTGAGGAGGAGCATCTCACCCGCCTCTTTGAACGCTTTTACCGGGTGGACAAGAGTGGAAGCCGGCGGGAAGGCGGGTCAGGCCTCGGGCTGGCTATCGTTAAGCATATTATTGAGGCCCACAATGAGAAGATCTACGTGGAAAGCGTCCTGGATGTCGGGTCTGAATTTTCCTTTACCCTGGAAAAAGCCCATGGCTCCGGGGAAGCCTGATTTTGGCATTCTATTTTAGTAGCTTTGTGGTCACAAAGTGGACTTCTGCATGGGAAGTAAAAACAAACTCAAACGGTTCCGGGAGAATGAAACCTTTTCCAATGTGGTCCAGCCTGGCAGGGATCAGGTTCTGGCGGGTGCGTTTCCCTATAAAGGAGAATGGCGTCGTTTCTTTGGAAACGATCACCCGATTGTGCTGGAACTCGGATGTGGAAAGGGGGAATATACCCTTGCCCTCGCCCGCAAAAACCCGGGGATAAACTACATTGGGGTGGACATCAAAGGGGCCCGTATCTGGAGGGGTGCCAAGACAGCCCTGGAAGCGGGGATGGAGAACGTGGCCTTCCTCAGGACCCAGATCGAACTGATCGACCGGGTTTTCGGCCCTGGAGAAGTTTCCGAGATCTGGATTACCTTCCCGGATCCGCAAATCAAATACAAGAGGACCAAACACCGGATGACCAACCTGGAATTCCTGGATAAATACCGCGCTATCCTGGCACCAAACGGAAAGGTCCACCTCAAGACGGATAGCGAATTCATGCACGGGTACACCCTGGGGATCCTTCATGGGTCGGGAATTCCGGTCACCTATGCCAACCACGATATCTACCACAACTGTGGCGCCCCAGAGGATGCGATGCAGGTTCAGACCTTTTACGAACAGGGGTTCCTGGATCAGGGCAAGCCGATTACGTACCTAACATTCAGCCTGAAT
>JARRQA010000050.1:0-11952 GCA_037382325.1 Robiginitalea sp. | reverse complement strand
CGGACATGTCGTGGAAGGGCGCACCTTCCTGATTTCTTCGTATCCCATGCGCTTTCCGCACAGGACCCGCTTCCCTTTCGTCAGACCTTGATCTCCACTTCAACTCCGCTGGGAAGCTCGAGCTTCATCAGCGCATCAATGGTCTTTGACGAAGAACTGTAAATATCCAGCAAACGCTTGTATGAACTGAGCTGGAATTGTTCCCGCGACTTTTTATTCACGTGGGGCGAACGCAACACAGTGAATATTTTTTTGTGTGTGGGAAGAGGAATCGGACCGGTGACTACCGCTCCGGTTGTCTTAACCGTTTTCACAATCTTCTCGGCAGACTTGTCTACCAGGTTGTGATCGTACGATTTGAGTTTTATTCTGATTTTCTGACTCATCCTTGACGAAAATTAAGCGGTTACACCTTTGGTTGCTTTAATGACTTCTTCTGCGATGTTGGCAGGCGTTTCCGCATAATGAGAAAACTCCATGGTGGATGTGGCCCGGCCTGAAGAAAGCGTCCTCAGGGAGGTTACATATCCAAACATCTCCGAAAGCGGTACTTCCGCCTTGATTACCTTGGAACCAGCTCTGTCAGCCATATTGTTTACCTGGCCGCGGCGCCGGTTAAGGTCACCCACGATATCCCCCATGTTCTCTTCCGGAGTTAGTACTTCCAGTTTCATGATGGGCTCCAGCAGTGCCGGACGGCAGTTTTTGGCCGCCTCTCTATATCCGAGCTTTGCCGCGAGTTCAAAGGACAGGGAATCCGAATCCACAGGGTGGAAGGAGCCATCCTTGAGGGTCACCTTCAGGCTGTCCATCTCAAATCCGGCCAGAGGACCGTTCTTCATGGCCTCTTTAAATCCTTTTTCCACAGAAGGAATGTATTCCTTGGGAATGTTACCCCCTTTGATCTCGTTGACAAATTCGAGCCCCTGGGCACCTTCTTCCGCAGGTTCCATGGTAAAGATGATATCGGCAAATTTACCACGTCCACCCGTCTGTTTCTTATAGACCTCGCGGTGGTCGTTGGAAGCCGTGATGGCTTCCTTGTACTCCACCTGGGGTTGCCCCTGGTTCACTTCCACCTTGAACTCGCGCTTGAGGCGGTCCACGATGATGTCCAGGTGCAGCTCTCCCATTCCGGAGATAATGGTCTGCCCGCTGGCCTCATCCGTCTTTACCTGGAAGGTAGGGTCTTCCTCCATCAGCTTGGCCAGTGCCATGCCGAGTTTGTCTACATCCGCCTTCGTCTTGGGTTCCACGGCAATACCGATTACCGGGTCCGGGAAGATCATACTCTCCAGGACGATGGGGTGTTTCTCATCACAGAGGGTGTCCCCTGTCTTGATATCTTTAAATCCTACCGCAGCCCCGATGTCCCCTGCAGAGATCGATTCAATCGCATTCTGCTTGTTGGAGTGCATCTGGTAGATACGGGAAATACGTTCTTTGTTTCCGGAACGGGTGTTCAACACGTAGGATCCCGCATCCAGTTTTCCGGAATAGCAGCGGAAAAATGCCAGCCGTCCCACAAAGGGATCCGTGGCAATCTTAAAGGCAAGGGCCGAAAAAGGCTCCTTGGGATCCGGCTTGCGGAGAACTTGTTGCTCTGTATCTGGATTCATTCCTTCAATAGCCTCCTTGTCGAGAGGGGAAGGCAGGTACCGGCACACACAGTCCAGCAAAAACTGCACCCCTTTGTTTTTGAAGGCGGAACCACAGACCATCGGGATGATGCTCATATCCATCACGGCAGCGCGAAGTGCAGCGTGCACCTCATCCTCCGTAATAGAGTCCTCGTCTTCAAAGAATTTCTCCATCAGGTTTTCATCGTACTCGGCTACCGCCTCGATGAGCTCGGCCCGGTACTGATGCACCTCTTCCTTCATTTCTTCAGGGATATCCACCACATCAAAAGTAGACCCCATGTCGTGTTCGTGCCATATAATGGCGCGGTTCTTGACCAGGTCCACAATTCCCTTGAAATCAGCTTCGTCCCCGATCGGCAATACGATTGGCACCGCATTGGATTTCAGCATGTCCCGCACCTGCTGGCATACAGCCAGGAAGTCGGAACCCTGCCGGTCCATTTTATTTACGAATCCCATCCGGGGGACTTTATAATTGTCCGCCAGGCGCCAGTTGGTCTCTGACTGGGGCTCTACCCCATCCACCGCACTGAAGAGGAATACCAGTCCGTCCAGAACCCGGAGAGACCGGTTTACCTCCACCGTAAAATCCACGTGGCCGGGAGTGTCTATTATATTAAAGTGGTAGGGCTTGGTCTCATCTATGGGCTGCCCGTTTTTCAGCGGGAAGTTCCAGGTACAGGTAGTGGCAGCAGAGGTAATGGTAATACCCCGCTCCTGTTCCTGCTCCATCCAGTCCATGGTCGCAGCCCCATCGTGCACTTCGCCGATCTTGTGGCTCACCCCCGTATAGAAGAGGATACGCTCCGTGGTAGTGGTTTTTCCGGCGTCGATGTGAGCCGCAATCCCTATATTCCTGGTATATTTTAAATCTCTGGACATGTTGCTTAAAATCTGAAGTGAGAGAATGCCTTGTTCGCTTCCGCCATTTTGTGCGTGTCTACCCTTTTCTTAACAGCAGCGCCTTCTTCTTTGGCCGCTGCCAGAATCTCGGCAGCCAGTTTCTGGGCCATGGATTTTTCATTCCGCTTGCGCGAGAAAGTGATAAGCCACTTCATGGCTGTGGAAATCTTACGGTCCGGACGGATCTGCCTCGGGATCTGGAAGGTTGCACCTCCCACCCGACGGCTTCTCACCTCCACGTGAGGCATAATGTTGGAAAGGGCTTCTTTCCACAATTCCAGACCAGACTTTTCCTCGTCGGTCTTTTTCTGCTCCACGATATCCAAAGCGTCGTAGAAAATCTTGAATGCGACGGATTTCTTGCCGTCCCACATCATCATATTTACAAAGCGCGTTACCAGTTGGTCGTTATACCTCGGATCCGGCAACAGCGGTCTTCTTTTTGCCGGTCTTTTTCTCATTACTGCTTCTTAAACTCGTGAATTACTTCTTAGGGCGCTTTGCACCGTATTTAGATCTGCGCTGCGCTCTTCCCGCTACTCCGGCGGTATCCAGCGCCCCGCGAACAATGTGGTACCTTACACCCGGCAAATCTTTCACCCTTCCGCCTCTTACCAATACTATCGAGTGCTCCTGGAGGTTGTGTCCTTCTCCGGGGATATAGGCATTCACCTCTTTCCCATTGGTCAGCCGTACCCGAGCTACTTTCCGCATGGCGGAATTCGGCTTTTTGGGTGTTGTTGTATACACCCGGGTACAAACTCCCCTTCGTTGTGGACACGAATCCAAAGCAGCCGATTTACTCTTCTTGGTAATTGTGGCCCTTCCTTTTCGTACTAATTGTGAAATTGTTGGCATACTGTAAATTAAAAATCTAGCCCCGTTTAAGGGTCGGCAAATGTAGTAATTATTCCCTATAATTCAAACCCAACCCATTAATTTTGAAGGAATTTTTCCGTCCGGTTTTCCGATGAAGAAATCTTCACCTGCACCCAAAGCGAAACCAAGACAGCAATCTCTTATTGGAAGATGGCGGATTATGCCGTTTTCGGGACCTTTTGGAAATGCCCTTCATCATATCAGGGTCCGCTCCAAATTGCGATTTATACCTTAATATATATACTACTAATTCCGGGCTAAAACAGCCAAGGCCCCCGGTGGCGGGATACAGCAATGGTCATCTGAGCTGAATAAACACCGGAATTTCAGGGGGCATCGAAGGTTCCTTTCCCCAATCCTCACTTTTATTTTATTGACCCGCACGGCAGACAAAAATCTCAAAAGGGTAACTGCTTTAAGGATTCAACAATCTAAGAACCACCTAACTGATGATTTCACAATAAAGAATGGACAGGGAAAAAGAACCTCAATTAACGGGAACCTGCTTAAAGTTTTATTAAAATAAGTTTGGATTATTAACATGAAATTAAGATTTTCGCAATTAGCTAATTCAAATAATTAAACAATGAGAACAAAATTGAATGGAATCTTGACGCTGTTGCTAGCGTTCGTTGTGCAGATTTCGTTTGCACAAGAAAAGACGATTTCAGGTACGGTCACCGATCAGGATGGCCTTCCCTTGCCTGGAGTTAACATTGTTGTTGAGGGCACCACTACGGGTACCCAAACCGACTTCGACGGTAATTACCAAATCCAGGCCAGTCCTGGACAGGTGTTACTCTTCACCTATATTGGGCAGAAGAACGAGCGGAGAACAGTTGGTGCGGGTGACGTAATCAATGTCCAAATGGTCGAAGATGCCCAGGCACTTGAAGAAGTGGTGGTGACAGCCCAAGGTATCAAGAGGGAAAAGAAAGCCCTGGGTTATGCCGTATCATCGGTAGGCGCAGAAGCTCTGGAACAAAGAGCGGAAGGCGACGTCGCCAGGGTGCTGGCCGGTAAGGCCTCCGGGGTACAGATCACCTCTGCCGGTGGTATGTCCGGATCTGGTACCGCTGTTACGGTTCGTGGGCTGAGCTCCTTTAGCGGGAGTAACCAGGCCCTGTTTATCGTAGACGGGGTTCCATTCAGTAACGATACCAACGCTACGGGTGACTTTATCGGGGGTAACGTGGGATCCTCCCGGTTCCTCGACCTCGACCCGAATAACATTGCGAGTGTGGAGGTACTTAAAGGGCTGGCGGCTGCCACCCTGTATGGTACACGTGGTAAAAACGGTGTGATTCTGATCACCACCAAAGCCGGTTCCGGCGAAGGAGGTGCCAAGAAAACCGAAATCACCATCAACCAGTCGTTCTTTACGAATGAGATTGCCTCTACACCTAACTATCAGAATGACTATGGTAACGGTTTCGACCAGTCTTTCGGTTGGTTCTTCTCTAACTGGGGACCCAGTTTCCAGAGGGATGGTGTTGCCGGATGGGGCAACCAACCTGCCATCGACGACCAGGGGACCCTGGAGCACCCATACTCCACTACAGCCGTAGCTTCCACACGGGCAGCTTTCCCGGAATTGCAGGGAGCTCGTTACCCCTGGAAGCCTTACGACTCTTTTAGTCAATTTTTCCGTCCCGGATTCGTTTCCAACACGAACGTGAATATCGCCGGGGGAACTGATGATGGAAATACGAACTTCAACGTCAACCTCGGGTATCTTGATGACCAAGGGTTTACCCCGGGTAACTCCCTGAGCCGTTTCAACCTCTCTGTAGGTGGACGTTCTCAGTTATCCAATAAATTCACTGTGCAGGCCACGGCCAACTTTGCGCGTACGGACTACCGCACGCCTCCGATTGCCTCCTCTAGGGGTAACGGTACAGATGGTCTGTCTGTCTTTGGTAACGTGTTCTTTACACCGCGTTCCGTGGACCTGATGGGACTGCCTTTCGAAAACCCAATTGACGGTTCCAGCGTGTACTACCGTAACGGTAACGATATCATCAACCCGAGGTGGACCGCCAAGAACGTAACATACAAGCAGCTGACCCACCGGGTAAACTGGACGGCTCAGCTGACCTACCAGTTGAATGACAACCTTTCACTGAACTGGAGGTCCGGTCTTGACTTTTACAACGAGCGCAACGAGAATGGCTCCAACAAAGGAGGTGTGGAATTCACCAGTGCTATCTTCGGGTTCTACGATACCTATGATAACAACAACACCATCTGGGACCACTTCTTCTCTATCAACGGGAATTACGATATCTCCGAGAAGCTCGGAATGACCTTTACAGCTGGTGCCACCTCCCGTCAGGATTACTATGACAGATCAGGGGTGTCCAGTTCCGGACAGATCGTATTCGGGGTGAAGCGCCACTTCAACTTCGAAAACCAGCGTCCGATCCAGTTCAGCCAGAAGCGGAACATCGTGGGTATCCTTGGACAGGCCACCCTGGATTATGATGACTTCCTATTCCTGAACGTTTCGGCTCGTACGGACTGGGTTTCCAACCTGACCACCGAGAACAACAGTAAGACGTATCCTGGTGTCAGCGTGTCCTTCCTGCCGATCAATGCCTTTGACGGTACCTGGAATGACGCCATTCAAATGAATTACCTGAAACTACGTGCCAGCTACGGTACTTCTGCAACCTTCCCTACTGGATATCCGGTAGTCAACGTAATCGAGCAGAATACACAACGCTTTGTAGATCCGGCCTCCGGAGCCCTGCTGACCACCAACCAGGTGGACAACTTCCGGGCCAATCCGAACCTGAAGCCCGAGCTCCTCGAGGAGTATGAAGCGGGTATTGAGGGTCGTTTCTGGGATAGCAGGATTCAGTTTGAGGCTACCTACTTCAACCGGGTCACCAATGACCTGATTGTTACAGAGCCGCTTTCTCCCTCCACCGGTTTCAGCTTTACGCAGAGCAACGTTGGGGAGATCCAGAACAAAGGATTCGAGGCGGACCTCGGAATCGACATCTTCCGCGGGGAGAACTTTACCTGGAATTCCAGAGTGAATTTCTTCACCAACGACGAGACCGTGACCGAACAGGAGCAGGATTTCATCGCCTTTGCCGGTTCCCTGGCTGTAGGTGGTGGACTCTTCCGCGGGTCTAACGCCGCGATTGAAGGAGAATCCCTGGGTACCATTGTCGGTACCGCTGTCGGACGGGATGAAGCCGGGAATTTGCTTGTGAATGACGGAGGGGACTACGTGATCGTCGAGCAGGACCTTGATGGGAATGTCCCGATCATCGGGGATGCCGTTCCGGATTACACCATGAACTTCATCAACAGCCTGCGTTACAAGAATTGGAATCTGGGCTTCCAGATCAACCATATCAAAGGAGGAGATATCCTTTCCAGTACGGTTGCCACCCTGTTAGGTCGGGGGCTGATTGTTGAGACTGCTGATCGTCTGAACACCTTCGTGCTGCCTGGTGTAAGCCAGTCAACCGGAGAGCCCAACAACAAGCAGATCAACAACTCCACGTACTTCTTCAACAACATTCTCTTCGGACCCACCGAGCTTCGTATCTACGATGCCTCTGTAATCCGTCTGCAGGAGCTGTCCTTAGGGTACAGCTTCCCGAAGAAGTTCCTGGACAAGACACCTTTCGGTGCCCTTACGATCACCGCCCAGGGTTTCAACCTCTGGTATGATGCCTACAATACGCCTGACGGTGCCAATTTTGACCCGAACGTGGCCGGGGTTGGTATTAACAACGGACGAGGATTTGACTTTATCAACGGTCCGAGTTCGCGGCGATATGGATTTAGTATCAAAGCGTCCTTCTAATAAAAATTGTTAATGATATAGCTATTATGAAAAGTTTTCTAAAATACATTACGATTGTCCTTATTGCAGGAGGCTTAACGCAATCCTGTGAGACGACAGACCTGGAACTGAGAACGAGTCCGAACGCTCTGGCCTCAGACCAGGCCGATCCGAACTTGTTGCTGACCAGTATTCAGTTGGCCTATGCGACCAACCAGCAGACTTTCAGCGACGTATCCCAGGAACTCACCCGGATCGACTATATGTTCGGCCGGAACTATTTCAACAACTATCCTGGATCCACCCTTAACGGGGTTTGGTCACGTACCTACAGTAGTGGCGGGAATGGTGTTGGAGACGGAGTATCTGTCGGGATCCTTACCAACCTCCAGACCCTGGAGGCCATTGACGAGGCAAATCCTGACATCGATTATTCCTTCCATATAGGGGTTGCGAAAGCCCTCTATGCGCACTCCCTGATGCAACTCGTCGATTTTATTGGCGAAGCCGCATACACACAGGCTGGAAACCCTGGTGAATTCCCGGCGCCCACCCTGGATGGCGGGGAATCCGTCTACGATGCGGCATTTGCGCTCCTCGGGGAAGCGGCCAACCTTATGGGATCCGGACCGGATGACCTTGGTGCACCTGACCTTTTCTATGCCGGAGATACCGGGAAATGGGAAAAGCTCATCGGAACCCTGCAGATGAAATACCACATGATGAAGGGCAATACAGCACAATTCAACGCTATTGCCTCCAATCCGGCTAATTACATTTCATCTGAAGATGATAATTTGTTCCTCCAGTATGGCACGAGCGAATTGCAGCCGGACAGCAGGCATCCTGATTACGCGCAGGATTACACTCCTTCCGGGGCGAACATCTATCAGTCTAACTGGATAATGGAAACCATGCTCGAGAAGAACGACCCCAGGATCAGGTACTATTTCTACCGTCAGGTAGATGCGACTCCCGGGGCCGATTCGGATCCAAACGAGGAAACCCTTGCATGTTCCCTGGCACAACCGCCACAGCACTTCGTCGATGGTGGATTCACGTACTGTTCTGTACCCAATGGATACTGGGGCCGTACCCACGGAAACAACGAGGGTACCCCTCCGGATAACTTCACCCGTACCGCGGTGGGCGTTTACCCGGCCGGAGGTCGTTTTGACGACAACAGCTTTGGCACGGTAGGCCTGGGTCTCGGAGGAGGCGGAGCAGGTATCGAACCGATCCTTATGTCCTCTTACGTGGATTTCTGGATCGGCTATATGGGAGATGATGCGGCCAAGGCACAAGCCCTGGAGGATGGTCTTACCAAATCCATTGCGACCGTACAAACTTTTGGTGACCTCGATGTAAATGCAGACACGTCTTTCGAGCCGGATGCCGGCCGTATTGCAGCCTACATCCAGTCTGTAGTAGATGATTTTAATGCGGGGGATGCGGAAACCAAGAACAATATTTACGCTGAGCAATATTTCATCACCCTTTATGGAGGTGGTACCGAAGCATGGAACTATTACAGGTTGACAGGATATCCGAACACAGTTCCTCCAAACTGGGAAGCACAGCCAGGTCCATTCCCGCTTACGTTGCTATACCCGCAAAACGAGGTGGTGACGAATCCCAACCTGACACAGAAGACTTCTCTTGACAGCCCAGTATTCTGGAACCAGGGAGGATGTCCAACCTGTTATTGATTTAAACGCTACTAAATAAAGGAGATGAACATGAAAATTCATACAAACAATTATATAATGACCTTTCTGGCTGGGGCAGCCCTGCTGTTCTCAGCCTGTGCAGAGGCGGATAAAGTTATTGATGAAGTCTTCGAAAATGAGACCCGTGGGGCCATTCTGAGGACCGTCAATATTATTTCCGGTGAATTGCCAATTGGGGACCCGGAATCCACCTTTGAAGTTGAACTTGAGGTGCAAAGTGAAGAAGACGGAACCTTAGTGGAGTTTGTGGAAGTTTATTACGGCTTCCGGGATAACACTGTAGAAGACGGAGCCCCGGACCTCAGTAAGGACCAGGTCCTCGCTGAAACAGTAGACAGTTCTACATTCACCACGGGTGAATTCGGATATCCGCGTTTTACCTATTCCGCCACCGTGGGCGAGATGAGTGCTGTTCTGGGACTTAGCGATACAGATGTAAATGGCGGGGATCAGTTCGAGATCCGTTTTGAACTTGTACTGAATGATGGCCGCAGATATTCCTTTGATGACAACACGGGAACACTGACGGGATCCTTCTTCAGTTCTCAGTTCCTTTATACGCCTGCGATTGTTTGCCCCGTCAGGGCCCCCACTCCAGGTGTGTGGACCATTGAAATGCAAGATAGCTATGGTGACGGATGGCAGACCAATACCGGAAGCGGAGGGGATGGTCTAACCGTTACACTTGATGATGGTACAGTATTCGAGGTTGGGCTTTGTTCCCCTTATACCAGTGCTGAAGGAACGTTCCTCGGAGGATCGGATTGTACCCCCAACGATGGGTCATCCGGAACTGCAACTGTGGCGAGATTTCCTTCCAGATCATTACCCCCAATGGTAATGTGGTTGCCGATGTGGGTACCTCCACAGAAGCAGGTATTATTGATATCAATTACTGTTTTGAATAGAAATTCAGGGATTACCTGATATATAATCAGATTCTTAAAGGCCACCTCTTGTGAGGTGGCCTTTTTGATTTTGGGCCCAAGGAATATATTCCAGATGTACTGAGTGATCCATCTTCCATACCGATCAATTTAGTACCTTTACCGCCTTAAAATATAGTGACTTATGCGGCGTGAAATAGGAAATCTGAAAACTTTGAAGTCCCTGAAGCCTCTCCGATGGCCAATTCTGTTGGCCCTTGCTTCAGTTTGGATTAGCTGCAAGGATGAGAATCCGACCAATGGGGATACAGCGGAAGTGACCCCGGAAATAGCCGCACCCGTTTTTACAAAGGTTTCCCCGGACCAAAGCGGGGTTCGTTTCGAGAACCGGATCCAGGAAAACCTCTCCACCCTGGAGAACCTCTTTGATTTTGACTACTTCTACAACGGGGCCGGGGCCGGCGTCGCCGACCTGAATAACGACGGGCTTCTGGACATCTTCTTTTGCGGGAACCAGGTTCCCAACAAACTTTTTATCAATAAAGGGGATATGGTCTTTGAGGATGTCTCGGATACCGCAGGGATCAACCAGGGGAAGCAATGGTCCAACGGGGTGGCGTTCGCCGATGTAAACGCAGACGGCTGGCTGGATATCTACATCTCACAGGGTGGCCCGAACCCTCGGCTGAAACGTAAAAACCTGCTGTTTCTCAACCAGCAGGATGGCACCTTCACGGAGGTCGGCGAAGCCCTGGGGCTGGCTGATATGGGCATCAGCACCCAATCGGCCTTCTTTGATTATGACAAGGACGGGGATCTGGACTGTATTGTCATGAATGAAAACGAATATTACGGGGCTGACCCCATCCTCCTGAACCGCCTTATTGAACAAAACCCGGAAGCGCCCTGGTTTAATAGTTCCCACCTCTACCGGAATGACGGGGAAACCTTTACTGATGTCAGCAAGGAGGCAGGGATCCAAAGGCCCATTTTCGGACTGGGCCTCTCCGTTAGCGATATCAATGCGGATGGCTGGCCGGACATCTACCTGGCCAGTGACTATTATTTGCCCGATGCCCTGTTCATCAACCAGGGCGATGGCACTTTTTCCGACCAAATCGAGGAATATACCCAGCAAATCTCATATTATGGGATGGGGATCGACATCGCCGATATAAACAACGATGCGCTTCAGGACATCTTTGTGTTGGATATGGCTTCCAGTGATCACTATCGTTCAAAAACGCTCATGGCGTCCATGGATGTGGCCCGCTTTGACTACCTCACCCGGAGGGCAGGTTTTCACTATCAGTACATGTACAATTCCCTACAGTTGAACCTGGGGCAAAATCATTTCAGCAATGTCGCCCAGCAAACCGGCATGGCAAGTACGGACTGGAGCTGGTCTGTTTTGATGACGGATTTTGACCTGGATGCCGACAAAGATGTTTACGTTACGAACGGATACCGCAGGTATGCCCTGGATAACGACTTACAGCAGCGTGTCTTCCAGGCCAGGCAGCAATACAACAATCAGGTGCCCCTTTCGATAAAAACAGAGCTCTACAGGAGCATGCCCTCGGAAAAACTCCCTAACCTCCTGTTTGAGAACAAGGGCGGGCTGTCCTTTGAGGAGAAAGGAAAAAACTGGGGGCTGGGCGACCTCACCTTCAGCAATGGGGCGGCCATGGGCGACCTGGACAATGACGGGGACCCCGACCTGGTAGTCAACAATATGGATGAAAACGCCTTCATTTACCGGAATCAGTCGGTGGAACAGGGACGCGGCAATTTCCTTAAAATAGTCACAGAAGGGGCTACCTCCGAAGCTTTTCCTTCGGTGACCCTCTACCACGGGGATACCCAACAGTTTATTGAAACCCGAAGGGTGCGTGGATACCGTTCGTCCCATGAACCCGCCGCCCATTTCGGGTTGGGCAAAACCACCCGGGCAGACAGCCTGATCGTGCGCTGGCCCGATGGAACGCAGGTCGTTCTCAGGGACGTTGCAGCCAATCAAATCCTTAAGGTTTCACATTCTGAAGGAAAAGCCGCCGGCAGGGAACGAGAAGAAAAGCCGCTCTTCGAGGCTGTTGCTCCGGGAG
>JARRQA010000049.1:0-13137 GCA_037382325.1 Robiginitalea sp. | reverse complement strand
ACCTGCAAGCACTGGTGGTATCATATCCTGCTGATTCCCATCTGTATGTACGCTTTTCAAATCTTTGAAGCGGTTTATACTGACGATGCAGCTGTGGATACTGAAAATATTTTATGGCTATTACCGGTTTGTATGGTAGTGATCACCTTTGTTTACTTTATTCGCTTAAAACTCTTTGATAAATACGTTCATGGCATTGATGTTGAAGCAATGAATGCCGAGCTCGAGTACTATAAAAACAAGGAAAAAGCAGAACTCAAGAAGGCGGGCATTAAAATGGAAGCCCCTACCGCGACAGAGGTTGCAGAAGACCTTTCAAATGAAACCCCGAAACGTACCCTCAACGAACTGATGCGGCAACTACAGCAAGCGATGCGCAGCATTCTCAGCCTCTGACTTACAGAGGCTTTTTTCTTGAGGTATTCCCGGAAATCTTTTTTTGAATTTATCGTACATTTGAAAGACCAGCCGTACTTCAGATTACGAGAGACCTCTTATGGACCAGCCCGCTTCCCCATTCAGCAAACAACAATTACTTCCGCAGGAAGAAAAACTGGAAGTCCTGAAACAAAAAGGGGAACTGTTTATCGGTATCCCAAAGGAAAGTCAGTATCAGGAACGCAGGATCTGCCTGACACCGGATGCCGTTAACGCCCTGGTGGCACACGGCCATAAGGTCCTGATAGAATCCGGCGCCGGGGAAGATGCCAATTTTGCAGACCTGGACTATACCCAGGCGGGCGCCACCATTACAAGGGACCCGAAAAAAGTATTCGGCTGTCCTATTATTCTGAAGGTAGAGCCCCCTACCCTCGCGGAGATCGAAATGATCAATCCGCAGAGTATTCTGATTTCAGCGCTGCAGATCAAAATGCAGAGCAAAACGTATTTTGAAACCCTGGCAAAAAAGCGGATCACAGCCATTGCCTTTGAATACATCCGGGATGACGAAGGGAAATATCCTGCTGTCAGGGCACTGAGTGAGATTGCGGGGACTTCTTCTGTACTGATCGCTGCTGAGATTATGGCTGCCCGGGAAGGGAACGGGCTGATGTTTGGTAACATAAGCGGTGTCCCTCCGGTAGAAGTCGTTATCCTGGGCGCGGGAACCGTGGGAGAGTTTGCCGCCCGCTCCGCCCTTGGGCTCGGAGCCAATGTCAAGATTTTCGATAATTCCCTGACCAAGCTCAGAAATATTCAGCGGAATCTGAACCGGACCCTCTATACCTCCACCGTACAGCCAAAAAATCTTTTAAAATCCCTGAAGCGTTGCGATGTGGCCATTGCAGCGGTCCGCGGAAAGGACCGGGCGCCCGTTCTGGTTTCAAATACGATGGTGGAACACATGAAGAAAGGGGCCGTGATCATCGACGTCAGCATTGACATGGGCGGGTGCTTTGAGACCAGCGAAGTCACCACCCACGACAAGCCCACCTATGAAAAATATGGAGTGATTCATTACGCGGTCCCCAATATTCCTTCCCGCTACCCCAAAACCTCTTCAATCTCGATAAGCAATATGTTTACCCCCTACCTGATGAAAATCGGAGAGGACGGAGGGCTCGAAAATTCGCTTCGATTTGACAAAGGCCTCAGAAACGGACTGTATATGTATCACGGTATCCTGACCAACCGCACCGTAGGGGATTGGTTCGATATGAAGTTCAGTGATATCAATTTCCTTATTTTCTAGGTCATGCCCTTCTTAAAACGACTGGGTTATTTTCTCATAGGCCTGTCCATTGGCCTGATTTTTCTGGCCCTGTTCCTTAAGAGAAAAACGGATGAAACAGGCACGGAGTTCTGTTACCTCCCTAATTGCAGGGTGTTAAAAGAACTTCGGTCAAAACCCATGCAGATTGATACGTCCCTTAAAACAAACACAGACAGCCTCTTGATAAAGTACTTGCTACAAGAAGGGGATGTGGACTTCAGCAAAAGCGACACTCGGGCAGAACCCTGTAAGATCTATCGCATCAGCGGTTCTAAAGAAGAGAGGACCCTGCGTATCACCATCGAAAACTGCGACTCCTATACGCTCCTGACGGAGTATGAAGAGGAGCACCCCTGACACTTATAGTTTCCGGCGTTCCCTTTCTTTTCTTAAAAGTTCCAGCTCGCGGTTGGTCTGTCCGGCTACCGAAGTGTTTTCCTCCGCCCGCCTGATGAGGTAGGGCATCACATCTCTGACGGGGCCAAAGGGCAGGTACTTGGAAACATTGTACCCGGCCGATCCCAGATTGAAACTGATATGGTCGCTCATGCCGTAGAGCTGGCCAAACCAGACACGGGGATCATTTTTGGAAATCTGCCGCTCCTCCATCTCCTGCATCAACAGATAGGAGCTCTGTTCGTTATGCGTGCCCGCGTAGAGGGAAATATCCTCCAGATGCTCAAGGCAATAAGAGATGGACTGGTTAAAATTTTCATCGGTTTCCCGCTTGGAGGCACACATGGGCGTGGGGTATCCCTTTTCTTCAGCCCGTTCATTCTCCCTTTCGAGATAGGCCCCCCGTACAAATTTGAGTCCAATCTTAAAGGATCCCTCCCGTGCCCGCTCATGCAATCCTTTTAAATACTCCATCCGGTCCCACCGGTACATCTGTAGGGTATTCCAGACGATGGGGGCTTTCTTGTTGAAAGTTCGCATCATCTGCTCCACCAGATTATCGGCAGCATCCTGCATCCAGCTCTCCTCGGCATCTATCAGTAGCGGCACATTAAGGTCATAGGCCTTCTGGCAGGTTTTCTCATACCGGCGAACCACCCGTTCCCATTCTGCCTCCTCCGCAGGAGTGAGTTTTTGCCCACTCCCCTTTTTCTCGTAAAGGGCAAGCCTGCCATAACCCGTAGGCTTGAAAACCGCAAAGGGAATGGCTTCTTTCTGTTTGACAAAATCCAGGATCTCCAGGGTCTTCGCCAGGGCATCATCCAGAGGGTCCTCGGTATCCTTTCCCTCCACAGAATAATCCAGGATCGTACTGACCCCTTTTTCCCACATCTTTTCTACCACCGGCATACAATCCTTTTCACTGACCCCCCCACAAAAATGGTCGAAGACGGTCGTACGTATCAGTCCCTCCACCGGGAGTTTCGCCTTGATGGCAAAATTTGTAATTCCCGTGCCTATTTTAACAAGGGGTTCAATGGAAATCAACTTGAATAAAAAGTACGCTCGTTCGAGTTCGTTAAAAGCGGATCATGCACTGTATATTTCGGGGAACCATCCCATACTGCCCTTAAAGCTTACCTGGGCAAAAAAAGGTTTTCCAGTGTTTTCCTGCTGACCGACTCGAACACGGCTGCTCACTGCCTTCCCGTATTTAAGAAACAACATCCTGAAGTATCTGATGCCTTCCCTTTAAGCATTCCCCCCGGGGAGATCCACAAGAACCTCGATACATGTATGGGGCTTTGGAAACAACTCTCCGAACATGGGGCAGACCGGAAGAGCCTCCTGATTAATCTGGGGGGAGGGGTTGTCACGGATCTAGGGGGGTTTGTGGCCTCGACTTATCAACGCGGAATTTCCTTTGTGAACACTCCTACAACCCTGCTTTCCATGGTGGATGCCTCCGTGGGCGGCAAGACGGGGGTGGACCTGGGAACTCTGAAAAATCAGATTGGGGTCATCCGCAACCCGGACCTCGTTCTCATCCGGCCCGAATTCCTGGAAACCCTGGATAAAAGACAGGTAAGAAGTGGTTTTGCAGAAATGCTCAAACACGGGCTTATTATGGATCGGGAGTACTGGAATCACCTGAAAGCCCTTGAAAATCTGGATGGTCTGGATCGCTGGATATACAAAAGCGTCCTGATCAAAAACGAGGTTGTCACCACGGATCCTAACGAAAATGGTCGCAGAAAAATCCTGAATTTCGGCCATACCCTGGGCCACGCCCTGGAATCCTATTTCCTGGACAATAGCCCGCGAAAGCCCCTTTTACACGGAGAGGCCATCGCCATAGGGATGATCCTTGAAGCCTTTCTGTCTGTGGAAACATGCGGCATGACCAGGGCGGAATGCGATGAGATCAAAGAAGTCTTCCTACGGTTTTTCCCTAAAACAATCCTCAAACAGGAAGACCGGGAACCGATCCTGAGACTTTTGCGATACGACAAAAAGAATGCCAGTGGAAAAGTCCTTTTTTCACTCCTGCACGGTATCGGAAATGCCTGTATCAATCAGGAAGTAACTGCGGAACAACTGAAAGCAGCCTTCGATTACTACATGGATTAGGCCTTTGACCTACAGAAATTTACACCTTCACAACTCTTTTGTAGCACGGCTGGGGTAATTCCTTAGATTCGGAATAGCGATTAGCTATCAACCAAACCGTGCACACCATGAGAAGAATCATCATCGACCACAAAAAGCTGACTCCCGCCCTGGCGGCGAGCCTGCTCGAAAAATTCCCAAACGGCTACGGGGATGAGGACCTGATTGTATTTAAAGCCCCAGGTGGGGAATGGGTGGAAGCCGTGGAACTGCAGACGCCGGAAGCCCTCTATTTAGTTAAGATCTCCAAGCGGCTTGCCAGCCTCCTGTTTTCCCTGGAGGAATCAAACGGGTTTACCTTTGACGAAATCGAAAAGGAATACGACGGGTCCCTTGAAGGCGAACTCAGCCTGGAGGAGTGATCAACGCCCCAGATAACGAGCCCTGAGGATGTTCCTGTGGTGTTTTTGATGGCCACAGATAATAAATCCCATGGCCCCGAGGCTCATGGGGTTCCCGCTTGCACTTCCTTTCCAGAACAGGCGTTCTTTTGGAAAACTGCTGAATAAGAGCAGGGAAGATTTTCGAACTACCTGGTATTCCTCAACAACAGAGGCCCTGGTACGTTCAGCGGCCTGGCTCATCGGAACGTAAGCATCCTGGTCAAATCCCGGCAACGGAGTGAAATCCTTTCTTCCAAAACGGAGCGCCCGATACTGGAACACGCGTTCGGTATCCAACACATGGATCAATACCTCTGCAACGGTCCATTTTTCAGGAGTATAACGGTAATTCCATAAATCCTCGGGAATGCTATTAATAAACTCGGGGAAATTCCCCATCTGCCGCTCCATCAATTCCAGTAACGTCGCCTCTCCGAGGGTCCCCAGGTAAGGTTGATAATAGGCCGGGCAATCTCCGTCCCGAATTTCGGAAAGTTTCATAGGGTCAGGGGTTGCCTTTTATAATTCGTTAAAAATGGTATGCATCAGCCGTTTTTTATCATTGATACTCTCCTCCAGTGAAATCATGGTCTCTGTTCGGCTGATTCCCTCAATATCGTCTATCTGGAAAATGATGTTTTTAGCATGTGTGGTATCCTGTGCCCTTATTTTACAAAAGATGTTAAACTTCCCTGTAGTGATGTGGGCTACCGTTACATAGGGGATCTCGGTTAGACGCTCCAGGACGAATTTCGTCTGATGGGTCTTCTCCAGAAAAATTCCGACATAGGCGATAAAGGAATACCCCAACTTCACATAGTCCAGTGTCAGGGAACTTCCCTTAATGATCCCGGCCTCCTCCATTTTACGCACCCGGACATGAACCGTGCCCGCGGAGATCAACAATTTTTTCGCAATATCCGTAAAGGGGGTTCGGGTATTGTCAATGAGCATATCCAGGATCTGGTGATCGATTTCATCCAGTTTAACTTTCGCCATTCTAAATAATTTTTTAGCTAAAATACATTATAAAGGAATATTGTGTAACAAAAGGCGTATTTTTTTGCATTATGTGCAACAATTCAGAAAGAAGTGAGTCAAAAAAGCCTCATAAGATCCTCTGAGGCCTTGAGCTGGCGGAGGTGGTCCGGTCTGGCGGCATCCCAGCACTCATGGCCATAATATCCCTGCAGGGTACCCTTGTGGACGATGTCGGGACGAAAATAGATGCGCCCTTTCTCCAGGACTTCGGTATACTGCAAACCAACCCCGGCCCCTACTTTATATGTCTCATCCAGGAGGTGGGCATTGCTGATAAGTATATCCAGGAATTTGGATTTGTTTTCCGGGAGCTTCGTATAATCCGAAACCAACGCGTCCCTGTAGTCGCCTGACTGTATCGCTTTCAGGGCGTTTTGCAAGGCCTGGTAAACATAAAACCGGGTCTCTTTCCGCTCATAATCCCCGGGGAAGTGACCAGCTTCAAACAACAAGGTCGGGGTTCCGGCTGCCTGGAAAAAATCTCCCACACAATCCGGATTGAAAGTGTCGTCATACCTTCCGATTCCGATCAAATCGCGCAAGGGGCGCGACAACGCGGCAATGAGCTGGGCAGCGGCCCTGCGGCTGTCTGTATATTCCTTTTGGACATTTGCGGCAGGGGCCAGAAAGGAAAGCGTGGCAGGCTGCGGCTTGTCCCCTGCGCTGAAAATGGTCCGCTGATCGTGAAGGTTAAAGCAATAATGGGGCGCAAATTCCTCGTATGCCTTCCTGAGGATTCGGCTTTCCGGCTGGTTCTGGAGCCGGGCATCCCTGTTCAGGTCTGCCTGATTTGCATTCTGGCGCGTATAAGCCTGGGCCCCATCCGGGTTCAACATCGGGATAAAAAGGAACTCCAGGGCTTCCTGGCCCTGAAATCCCTTTTTGTTAAGGCTGCTGATAAGGTCCAGAACAGCACGGGTAGTAGTGGATTCATTCCCGTGCATCTGAGACCACATCAGCACCCTGATGGGACCATTTCCCAAATGCACCCCAAAAACCGGCCTTTTTTCGACGGAATAGCCCAGCACCTCAACCGCTGATTTAGGTAAATGCGAGGTTAAAAACACCTCCAACCTATCCGGGGGCAAATACCTGCCTTCAAATCCAGAAGCCTTGATGCGTTCATACGCTGTGCGTTCTGTCATATGCAGAATTTTTCACAAAGTTAGGTCCATTTTTTATTACAGATGTAATAGATAGTGTTACTTTTGTAAACACCCAATAGACTGGGAAGCCTTATGTTTGTTACTTTTGTAAACATAAGGTCATTTTTAACTATAATACATTGTTTATCATTTTATTACACAATTTTAAGTTGCTTATAAGTTTAAATTTTATTCCCCGGTATACGACCGGATAGCACCCTTTGTCGGACGGGATCTGAAATCTTCATTTTACCATGGTAAACACTACTGCCTTCAGGGAGCGCCTGGAAACTATTCTGAAGTATTACGACCTCAGCGCGACTGCCTTTGCGGAAGAGATCGGTGTGCAGCGTTCCAGCATCTCACACCTCCTGAGCGGCCGCAACAAACCAAGCCTGGACTTTGTGTTAAAAGTTGTCCAGCGGTTCCCCGAAGTCAATTTGTACTGGTTGCTTAACGGGAAGGGCAGTTTTCCAGGGAAAAAAGAACAAACACCCCCCTCCCCTGCTATTCCCAACACGATGGAAGAAAAGGGAATAAAGGGTAAAGAACGGGCGGTTGAGAAAATCGTGGTCTTCTATTCAGACGGGAGCTTCAGGGAATACCTCCCCCACTGATTGGGTTATAAACCCACCTAAATTGTATCTTTGAAGCATGAGATTTCTCCTGCTTTTTGCCCTTTTAGTTTTAATGGGTAGTTGTAACGCCCCCGCCCGGGAGTGCCTTCAATTCCACGAGGGAACCTTCCGTTTTGAGGCTACTGTGGATGGGGTGGAACAAGCCACGGTATTTACACGCAGCAAGGATCTGGAGGTTTCCGAGTATCTCGGCAAGAAAGATTCGGCCAGCATCCGGTGGATTAACGACTGTGAATACATTGTGACCAACCTGAACCCCAAAACAAAGGCCGAAGAAAAACCCATCCACATGAAAATCCTGTCCACCGGTGAAAATTCCTATACATTCGAATACAAGCTGGTGGGGAGTTCCAAAAGCTCACGGGGCACGGCTTATAGAATTGCCCCTTAGGTCTGGGAAAGCAACAAAAAGGCATTTAACCTTGAGACGTTAAAATCCTTAATTCATATTTTGAATCAGGAAAATCGGGAGCTTCCGGAAGTTGCTAATTGGTAGGATCAGAAAAGGGTGGGCTGGTCGTCATCGGAGGACTTACCACCTTTTCTTTTTTTCTTGTCCCCGTCCGATGGGGTGATGTTTTCCTCATCGATCACCTCCATATCCCGGGCGTCTTTTTGAACCGGTTCATCATAGGGCAAGGGGTCCAGGGCATTGATCTCCAGAACTTTCTCCCGGGTCAGCTGGTTGCCCATAGCGGTAATACCCTTGACGGCTATAAAATCCTCCAGATCCAGCTCCAGGTTCGGCTTGCGCTCCTTGCCCCGTTTTTTGGCAAAGACGACCTCAGCCACCGGGCGGTAGTCCGTGAAAACTTTCTCTAAATACGTTTTCGGATGGTCCGTAAGGATGTTTTCATCCTTATCGGGATTTTCAATCAGAAAGCGCTTGACGTAGAACAGTTCCTTCTCCCCCTCCCAGTAAATGGCCGTAATGGGTTTATTCGGCTTCCATTTTTCAAGCACGATCATATCCTGATCGAAATGCATGGTTAATTCAGGTATGGGCGTTTTAACCTCCCCTTTCTGATTGATGATCAACAGGCGGTCCTCTGAGGTGAATTCCCCAAGCAACTCCCCCCGCTCATCAACATTCAGGCGTTGTACCGTCTCGTCAAACCATATTTTACGGGGTTTCAGGGTGGACAACCCCTTTTCCTTAAGTTCGATGCGCTTAACCGGATATTTGGTCACTACATTTCCCTTCGCATTGCGGCCTTTGATCAGTACGTCCGCAAAATCGAGGTCCCACTTGAGCTTTTTGATACTCCCTTTCTGACGTAAGTGGACGGTGACCACCTCTGCCTCCCCATTGGGGTTCGCGCTAAAATACAAGACCTGAGACCCTGCTTTTCCCTTGGTCAGGTCATAAAGCCGGTCCCGCGTCATGGAAGAGACATGAAACCGTTTGACATAACTGGCCCCACCCCGGCCATCTTTGTAGATCATGTTATAGGTGGTGCGCTTGTCTTTCTTCTTAAAAACAGCGACATGGATAATATTCTTCCCCACAAAGGTCTTGCTGTCCACCCGTGTAACCATCATTTCCCCCTGCTGCGTGAAGACGATAATATCATCGATATCACTGCAATCTGTGACGTATTCATCCCGGCGCAGGGAGGTTCCGATAAACCCTTCTTCCCGGTTCACATAGAGTTTGGTGTTCCGGATCACCACTTTTGTGGCTTCAATCTCATCGAAGACCCGTATTTCGGATTTTCGCTCCCGTCCCTTCCCGTATTTCTTTTTTAACTCCTCAAAATAGCTGATGGCATACGCAACCAGGTGCTTCAGGTGATGTTTTGTCTCTTCAATGCGAGTTTCCAGGCTCTCGAGGTGTTGCTGTGCCTTGTCCAGGTCGAAGCGGGAAATCCGTTTGATGCGGATTTCCGTCAACCGCACAATGTCTTCTTCAGTTACGGCCCTTTTCAGGTGTTTAATATGAGGTTTTAACCCTTTGTCAATGGCTTTGAGCACCCCTTCCCAGGTTTCTTCCTCTTCAATTTCCCGGTAGATCCTGTTCTCAATAAAGATGCGCTCCAGGGAGGCGAAATGCCATTGCTCCTCCAGCTCCCCTAGCTGTATTTCCAGTTCTGCTTTGAGCAGTTCCACTGTATGGTCTGTGGACCGGCGAAGCATTTCACTGACTCCCAGGAACAACGGCTTGTTGTCCTCTATGACGCATCCAAGCGGGGAAATCGAAGTCTCGCAGGCTGTGAAGGCGTAGAGGGCATCGATGGTCTTGTCCGGGGAAATACCGCTGGGCAGATGTACCAGGATTTCCACCTCGGCAGCTGTGTTGTCCTCGATTTTTTTGATCTTGATCTTCCCCTTGTCGTTGGCCTTGAGGATGGAATCTATTAAACTGGAAGTATTGGTTCCATAGGGTATCTCACTTATTTTCAGGATGTTTTTATCTTCCTGGACAATCCTGGCCCTCACGCGGACCTTGCCGCCACGGACCCCGTCGTTATAGTTGGTAATATCTATGATTCCGGCCGTCGGAAAATCGGGGTACAGGGTAAAACGCTTGCCGTTCAGGTGCCTGACCGAGGCGTCGATCAGCTCGTTAAAATTGTGCGGGAGGATCTTCGTGGAAAGCCCGACTGCAATTCCCTCGGCTCCCTGGGCCAGCAGCAACGGGAATTTTACCGGGAGGTGAACAGGTTCCTTCTTCCGCCCGTCGTAGGAGAGCTGCCACTCGGTGATCTTAGGACTGAAGACCACTTCAAGGGCAAATTTTGAGAGACGGGCTTCAATATATCTGGGGGCTGCCGCCCCGTCCCCCGTCAAGATATTTCCCCAGTTTCCCTGGGTGTCGATCAGCAGTTCTTTCTGCCCGAGCTGCACCATGGCATCCGCGATACTGGCATCTCCATGGGGGTGGTATTGCATGGTGTGACCCACCACGTTGGCGACTTTGTTGTACCGGCCGTCATCCAGCTCCTTCAGGGCGTGCATGATCCGGCGCTGAACGGGCTTAAACCCGTCTTCAATGGCCGGGACGGCCCGTTCCAGGATCACATAGGAGGCGTAGTCCAGGAACCAGTCCTTGTACATACCGGTAACACGGGTCAGCGCTTCCTCCTTGTGTTCTTCCTGCTGTGACTCGTTTTCTGATCCGTTCTCTTCCATAAAAGTAAAGCGCTCGGGCTTTTACACTTGGTTTTCTTCCACCAGATCCAGCTCCACCCGGAGATTTTCTATGATAAATCCCTGCCGGTCCGGGGTGTTTTTTCCCATATAGAATTTAAGGAGTTCCTCGATGGACATCGCCTTATCCATCATAACCGGTTCCAGGCGGATATCATCTCCGATGAAGTGTTTGAATTCATCCGGGGAAATTTCCCCAAGCCCTTTAAAACGGGTTATTTCAGGCTTTCCGGACAATTTGGCAATGGCATCCTTTTTCTCCTCCTCGCTGTAGCAGTAAATGGTTTCTTTCTTATTGCGGACCCGGAACAGGGGGGTCTGCAGAATGTAGAGATGGTTTTCCTTGATGAGTTCCGGGAAAAACTGAAGGAAGAAGGTAATCAGCAACAGCCGGATGTGCATCCCGTCCACATCCGCATCCGTAGCAATCACGATATTGTTATACCTCAGGTCCTCGATGGAATCCTCAATGTTCAGGGCTGCCTGCAACAGGTTGAACTCCTCATTCTCATAGACGATTTTCTTGCTCATCCCATAGGAATTGAGCGGCTTGCCCCTAAGACTGAAAACAGCCTGGGTATTCACATCCCTTGATTTCGTAATGGACCCGGAGGCGGAATCCCCCTCGGTAATGAACAGGGTAGACTCCAAACGACGGTCCTTTTTCATATCCCCCAGGTGGATGCGGCAATCCCGGAGTTTTTTATTGTGCAAACTGGCCTTCTTGGCCCGCTCCCGGGCGAGTTTTCGGATTCCGGACAGCTCCTTCCGTTCTTTTTCGGCCTGCACGATCTTCTTTTGTATCTTTTCGGCGGTCTCGGGGTTTTTATGAAGGAAATTGTCGAGGTTTCGTCCGACAAAGTCATTTACATAGGTGCGTACGGTAGGCAGGTCCCCGCCCATGTCGGTGGAGCCCAGTTTGGTTTTTGTCTGGCTCTCGAAGACCGGTTCCATAACCTTGATGGAAATGGCGGAGATAACACTCTTACGGATATCGGATGCATCGTAATTCTTGCCATAAAAATCCCTGAGGGTCTTCACCAGGGCTTCCCTGAAGGCAGACTGGTGGGTCCCTCCCTGGGTGGTATACTGCCCGTTCACAAAAGAATGATACTCCTCGCTGTACTGGGTTCTGCTGTGGGTAAGCGCCACCTCGATATCATGCCCTTTAAGGTGGATTATCGGGTACAGGAAATCTTCCCGGTTGTTATAATCTTCAAGGAGGTCCTTAAGGCCATTTTCAGAGTGAAATTTTTCTCCGTTGAAAACAATGGTAAGCCCCGGGTTCAGGTAGACGTAATTCCGCAGCATCCGTTCGACGTACTCGCTGCGGTACCGGAATTTTTTGAAGATCTGATCATCCGGCGTGAAAGAAACCTTGGTACCCCGTTTGCGGGAGGTTTCCTTCAGGAATTCCTCCTCTTTGAGTTCCCCTCGTTCAAATTCGGCTGATTTAGACTGCCCGTCCCGGTTTGATTCAACCCGGAAATAAGACGAAAGGGCGTTCACCGCCTTGGTCCCCACGCCATTTAAACCTACGGACTTTTTAAAGGCCCGCGTATCGTACTTCCCCCCTGTGTTCATCTTAGAAACCACGTCGACGACCTTTCCCAGGGGGATTCCCCTTCCATGGTCCCGGACGGTCACCCGGTCTTCCCGGATGGATATTTCAATGGTTTTCCCGGCCCCCATCACAAATTCATCGATACAGTTGTCTATCACTTCCTTCAGGAGGATATAGATGCCATCGTCATGTGAAGACCCGTCTCCTAACTTTCCAATGTACATCCCGGGTCGCATCCGGATATGCTCTTTCCAGTCAAGGGAACGGATATTCTCTTCTGTATACTGTGTTTGTGCCATAAATGGGGAGTTACCCCTGCTAATATAAAATTTAGGTTAAGAAATCAAAATCAGGGGACGTTAAAGTAATTAACAATAAAACCCTGAAAATGTTGATAGCGCAGCGCCCGTCATCTCAAGGCTGCAGCCCGATTACACGTTGAAACGGAAATGCATTACATCCCCGTCCCGGACCACGTACTCCTTCCCTTCAATCCGCATCTTCCCGGCCTCCCGGACTTTGGCTTCGCTACCATAGGAAGCGTAGTCGTCATAGGAAATAACCTCCGCACGGATAAACCCTTTTTCGAAGTCCGTGTGGATGACCCCGGCAGCCTGGGGTGCCGTCGCACCTACCGGGATCGTCCATGCACGGACTTCCTTTTCTCCGGCTGTAAAATAGGTTTGCAGGTCCAGGAGCTGATAAGCTGCCCGGATCAGTTTAGAGGACCCCGGTTCTTCCAGCCCCAGATCCTCGAGGAAAAGTTGCCGCTCCTCATAGGTTTCAAGCTCGTTGATATCTGCCTCGGTAGCCACGGCCAGGACCAGAACCCCTGCATTCTCCCCTGTCACCGCTTTGCGTACGCTTTCCACATAGGCATTCCCGCTCAGGGCAGCCTGTTCTTCCACGTTGCAGACGTACAGCACTGGTTTGTCGG
>JARRQA010000048.1:0-14231 GCA_037382325.1 Robiginitalea sp. | reverse complement strand
CAGCTACATCCGGGGTGATGGTGATGCGGCTGAGATCCCGGGATTGGAGGTCCGCTTCAAATTCATTTTCCAGGGACTGCCGGGCTTTTTTCGCGTCCGATGCCCTGACTACCAGGCCGATCCCCCGTTCCGAGGAGCCCTGGGATACCATTCCCACGCTGATGCCGCTCTGGCCCAGGGCCCGGAAAATACGGGCGTCTACCCCCACCTTGCCTAAAAGGCCCCTGCCCTCCAGCTGGATCAAAGCTTCGTCTTCAATGACCGACAGCGCCTGCACGCCTCCGGTACTGGGTTCCGCACTGATGAGAGACCCCTGGCTTTCCCGGTCAAACGTATTTCGGATCCGGAGGGGAATATTTTTCTCCAGCAGCGGGATGATCGTCTTGGCATGAAGGATACTCGCCCCGAAATTGGCCAGTTCATTGGCCTCGTTGTAGGAAAGGTGGGATATGCGTCTCGCATCGGCTACCAAATCCGGATTGGCGGTGTATATCCCATCCACATGGGTGTAATTCTCGAGTTCATCCGCGTTCAGGAAATTCGCCAGGAGGGAAGCGGTATAATTACTCCCGTTTCTCCCCAGGGTAGTAGTCTCATCATTCTCTGTAGACGCGATAAACCCTGTAACCACCGGAACTGTATCCGGAGGCAAACCTGAGAAGCGCTTCAGGACATTCTCCCTCGAAAGGTTTTCCAGGATATGCGCATCCCCAAAGCAGGCATCCGTCTTGAGCAGCTCGCGGGAATCTACCCACTCAGAGGGCACCCCGCGCTGCCCCAGCAATTCCGCAAGGAGGCGGGACGCGATCAGCTCTCCGAAAGCCCAGACCTGGTCGCGAACCTTTGGGCTGTAGTCTCCCAGCAACCGGGCGCCTTCCAGGAGCTGTTCCAGGCCCTGGAAGGCGTCCGAAAGGTCCACTTCGGTAAAGGTATGTTGCTGGTAGTTCACAAACGCCTTAAAAAGCTCCCTGTAGTCTTTGCCCCGGGCCGCAGCTTCCAGCATTTCCCATAGCTGATCGGTGGCCTTCTCCCGGGCCGACAATACTATCACCAGACGTTCGCCCTGCTTGTGCTTCTCCTGTATGATCTCAAGGACCCGTTCCAGGCCATTCCCATTGGCGAGGGACGTCCCGCCAAACTTGAGGACCTTCAAAGGGGCGACCTCCCTGTCGGCCTGGAATACGGGTCGCAGGAGTTCCTCCATCTGAGTGTGTTCGATCAGGAAGGCATCGTGTCCGTGAAGGGAACGGATTTCCCCGTAGGTCACGTTGGTCTGTGCCCGGGCCAGTTGCCGATAGGTTTCGCGGTTCTCTGAGGCAGTAAAAAACAGGTCGGAATCCACCCCGATGATATGGATGTGGGTATCGCTCTCTTGCAGCGCTTTGAACCGCCCGCCCCCTTCCCGGGTTATGTCAATGGTCTTCAGGAGTTGGTTGGTAAGCTTGTAGGCCGCCAGCTGAAAACGCTCCTGTAACTTCTTTCCATGGTGGAGCAACCAGCTCTCCACGTTAAAAACCTGCAGCTCTTCATTCGTGCTGCGCTGAAAACGCTCCTTGAAGGATTCCGGCGTCCGGTAGCATAACATAGCGTGCATGCGGGCATCGTGCACCGGATCTTTTGAGTTCAGGAGAAAGCGCTCCTGAATCTGGCAATTTGCGATAAGCCAGTCCGTGGATTTCCAGTCCGAGGCCACCGGGATCAGGTGCCGGGCCAACTGCGGTTTAAGGGCTGCCATTTCCCAGGCAATCCCCCCGCCCAGGGAACCCCCGATAATGGCGTAGAGCGAAGAGATCCCGAGAGATTCAAGCCCCCAAAGAAAGATCCGTGCCATATCCGCGGCGACAAAATCCCGGTAGTTTTCGATCAGGAAACCGTCAAAACCATTCCCGGGAATATTGAAACTCAGGACGGTGAATCTCCGGGTATCGATACATTTGCCGGGGCCTACCAGGGAAGCCCACCAGCCACCTTTCCCGGCCACGTTGGAATTGCCTGTGAGGGCGTGGTTGACCAGGACTACCGGCGCCGTGTGCAGTTCCCTGCCGAAAACCTGGTAGGACAGTGTAATTGGCTGACGCACGCCACTGAGGGTCGTAAAATCCGCCCATTGTATTTTATGTAATTCAATTCCTTCCATGCATACACAGGTATTGGTTCCTCCCTCCGCCGTAAGACGGAAGCAGGGCGAAAAAATTATAAATGCGTTAAAGGAAAGGAAGGAGATACTGCAGGGATCCTGCAGGGGTTATCTGTCCATGACCGGATTGTCAGGGTAGAACGTAGCACCTTCTCCTCCCTTTAGGGAAAGAGGGTTGCCAAGGCTTCACAGGGTCTATTCCCTCCACCTTTCTCGATAACAACACAATAAAAATCTGAACATATGCCCCCATGGGGCACCCCTTATAATTTAAGGGGATTAAAGCCCGAAGGCGTCTTTAATCGATTCCACGGCATCCAGTTTCTCCCAGGTAAACAACTCCACCCGGGACTCTTTCCGGCCGCTATACGGGGATTCAAACACCTTTTCCACCCACCTTGGTTCCCGGCCCATATGCCCATAGGCAGCCGTTTCGAGGTAAATGGGGTTTCTGAGCTTAAGCCGTTCTTCGATAAAGGCCGGGCGCATATCGAATATCTGCGCCACACGCCTGGCAATTTCCCCATCTGAAAGGGCTACCCGCGAAGTCCCGAAGGTATTGACGTAAAAAGAGGTCGGTTCCACTACCCCGATCGCATAGCTTACCTGCACCAGAATCTCATCCGCCACCCCGGCTGCCACCAGGTTCTTGGCGGCATGTCTGGCAGCATAGGCCGCACTCCGGTCCACCTTACTGGTATCCTTGCCGCTGAAGGCCCCTCCGCCGTGGGCCCCTTTGCCCCCATAGGTATCCACGATGATTTTGCGGCCTGTCAGGCCGGAATCCCCGTGGGGACCCCCGATAACGAATTTCCCGGTGGGATTTACATGGTAGGTGATATCATCTCCGAAGAGTCCCCGGATCCGCTGAGGCAACCCGGCGATGACCCTGGGTATGAGGATTTTCTGAACATCCTCTTTAATTTTTTCAAGCATTACGGCCTCCTCCTCGTGGAAGGGGTCGTGCTGTGTGGAAACCACAATGGTGTCTATACGCAGGGGTTTGTGGTCATCTGAGTATTCCACGGTCACCTGTGCCTTTGCATCGGGCCTCAGATAAGGGATTTCTTTCTGCTCCCTCCGGATCTCAGCCAGTTCCCTGAGGATGCGGTGGGAAATATCAAGGGCGAGGGGCATGTAATTATCCGTCTCGTTGGTGGCATAGCCGAACATCATTCCCTGGTCCCCGGCCCCCTGTAGTTCCTTTTTACCGCGGTCCACCCCCCGGCTTATATCCGGCGATTGCTCGTGGATCATAGAAATCACCCCACAGGAATCCCCGCTGAAACGGTACTCTCCCTTGGTATAGCCGATCTGGTTGATGGTTTCCCTTGCGATATTCTGCAGATCCACATAAGTATGACTTTTCACCTCCCCGGCCAGAACCACCTGTCCGGTGGTGACCAGGGTTTCACAGGCTACCTTGCTTTCCGGATCAAAGGCCAGAAAATGGTCCAGCAATGCATCGCTGATCTGATCTGCGATCTTATCCGGATGCCCTTCACTGACGGACTCCGATGTAAATAAATAGGACATTTGTTTTATTCCTTAAGGGATAGCTGACTTCGGGAGAAAAAATGCGGGACAGTCTCTGCAGCTATCGCCCCGGGGCGAAGCATACTGCTTTAGCATTTTTTTCGATCCGGATATCCGGAGCCCGAGGTTGCAATCAGTCAAATCTATCCTCGTTGCTGAAGGCCAAAAATAGAACATTGGTTCGTTACGGCAAAATAATCCTGAAAAATCGCGTAAAACCAAATTTAGATAAACCGGATTCATCCTCCGTTTTTTTGACCAACCATCTTTTCTGAAAGGAGGAATACTTTCGTATATTGTCCCACTCCCTATGGGCGAACAGGAACTGCTAAAAATTCAGAAGCATGCACATTGCGGTGGCCGGAAACATCGGCGCAGGAAAAACCACTCTTACCGAATTGCTCGCGAAGCACTATAAATGGGAAGCCCATTTTGAGGATGTGGTGGATAATCCCTATTTGGATGATTTCTATACCCAGATGGCTCGCTGGAGTTTTAACCTGCAGATTTATTTCCTGAATACCCGCTACCGCCAAATCCTGAAAATCCGGGAAAGTGGTAAAAACGTCATTCAGGACCGGACCATTTACGAAGACGCCTTTATTTTTGCCCCTAACCTCCATGCGATGGGGCTTATGACCAACAGGGATTTCCAGAATTATATCAGCCTGTTCGAACTCATGGAAAGCCTGGTGCAACCCCCGGACCTGCTGATCTACCTCCGTAGTTCCATCCCTAACCTGGTCAACCAGATCCATAAACGGGGCCGGGAATACGAAAGTTCTATTTCCATCGATTACCTCAGTCGGCTGAACGAGCGGTATGAAGCCTGGGTGGAGGGGTACGAACGTGGAAAACTACTGATTGTAAATGTGGACGATCTGGATTTTGTGGATGACCCCGAACATCTGGGGGAAGTGATCAACCGCATTGACGCCGAGATCCACGGCCTGTTCTAAACCCGCTTTCGATCAGGAAACAATACCCATCCCACGGGCATGCTTGAGGACCTCCTCGCTGTGATCCACCAGGACCACCGGGACTGTCATTTCCTCCGATATAATCCTGCGGACCCGATGCATTTTTTTCCGGTGCCGGACCGAACGCAGGTAAATGGCCAGAATCCGACCTGGATTTTGACGGGCCACCTGTAGATAAATATCCGCATCCCGCTCCCCGCTGTCCCCAATCAGGATAAAGGGTTTTTCCGGATACGTCCTCAGTATATTCAGGATTTCGTGTTCCTTTTGCGGGATATGCCCTTCCACCGTCCTGCCCAGTACGCTGGCCATGCTCCGGAGGAGGATCGGGCCTTTGGGAAAGCCATGATTATGAAGGAAGAACTCCAGGTACCGGTACAGGTTCCAGGGACTGTGGCTGACATAAAATACGGGATTGGCTTCCCTGCCGCCCCTGCCCCGGTGCAGCATATGATAAAGGCGGGCTGCTCCCTGCAGGGGGATGCGCCGGTCCGCCCTTTTGAAAAGCGTATTGGCAATAACCTGCCACTTCATGTAGGAGGTGACCCCTGTGTGGAGGATCGTATCGTCTATATCGGTGATGACCCCAAAGGAGGTCTGCCCGTCCGGAATCAGAAGGGATCCCGGAAACCGGTTTTTGCCAAGGATCGTATGCCGGGTCTTCTCTTTGAAGTCGAAGGAAATCTCATAGGGGAGCCAGCCTTCCTCATTTACCAAAGGGCCCAGGTTCCCGACGGTTTTGTCCAGGAGGAAATAGCCGTGGGAATCGGTTTGCATTTCAAAGCTCCTGCCATCACTCAGATGCAACCTCAGCGGTGCCTGGCGGATCTCATCTGTTTCAAAGCGCCTCCAGCTGTTGATGAACAACTTCAGCGCCCCCTTCTGCGCCAGGTCGATGGTGTCATCCTCCAGTGCCCGGCCACGTGCATAGAGGTGGTCCCGGGTTCCGTACGTCTGGAACCCGATAATTTGCAAAGGATCTTTTTTGCCAAACCATCCCATACTGCTAAAGTACAAATTAGCTCTTTCCTCCGGAGCGCATAAAAAAACCCCGGGCTTGTTACCCGGGGCTCGTACTTTTAGAATATAGGGAGTGCTATTCCTTCTCTTTCCTGATCTTAACTTCCTTGATCACCTTCCCCCCCTTGGCATCCGCCTCGGCAAGTTTCTCAATCTGCGCTTCTATTTCCTCCATGGTCCCGGAAATGACCTGCTCATCCACAGATTCAACGCCGTTTTCAGAGGTAGTGGTTGTAATAACTGCGGTAGCCATATCACCTTCTTCCTGTTCGAAAGCCACCTCAACCTGTACCTCTTTGTTTATTTCCTCCCCTGAATAAGCGGTCATGGATTCCGAAGAGATGGCAATACTTGGGGCAATCACCAGGGCCACCACGGAGATCAGCTTCAACAGGATGTTCAGAGAAGGTCCGGAAGTATCCTTGAAGGGATCCCCCACCGTGTCACCTACTACGGCGGCCTTGTGGGCATCCGTTCCTTTACGTCCCTGCTCCTCGATCATTTTCTTGGCATTGTCCCAGGCACCCCCGGCGTTCGATTGGAAAATCGCCATCAGCACCCCGGCAGTGGTAACACCGGCCAGCAAGCCACCCAGCATCTCAGCCCCCGCCCCGGGAATAAACCCTATGGCTACGGGTACGGCAATGGCAAGCAAACCTGGCAACACCATTTCCTTAATTGAGGCCTTGGTGGAGATTTCCACACATTTATCGTACTCTGCTTTGCCGTCAGCTGCATCGAAAATCTTGCGATCTTCTTCTGAGGCCTTGCTCATATCGGAGTCGTACTTGCGCATCACATTCAAGGCTGCTTCCAACTCGGGAATGCTGTGGAACTGGCGGCGCACTTCCTCGATCATAGACATGGCTGCACGCCCTACCGCGTTCATGGAAAGGGCCGAAAAAACAAAGGGAAGCATCCCGCCGATCAAAAGGCCTGCCATGATTTTGGGCTTGGAAACATCGATTGCCGTAACATTGGCTGTTTGCATAAAAGCCGCGAAGAGCGCAAGGGCGGTCAGGGCAGCAGAAGCAATCGCAAATCCCTTCCCGATGGCTGCCGTTGTATTTCCTACCGCATCCAGTTTATCGGTGCGCTCACGGACTTCACTGGGAAGCTCTGACATTTCGGCGATCCCACCAGCGTTGTCGGAAATCGGACCATAGGCATCCACGGCCAGCTGTATTCCTGTATTGGCAAGCATTCCCACGGCAGCAATGGCGATACCGTACAAGCCAGCCTGGCTGTGTGAAACCAGGATCGCAGCGGCAATCAACAAGATCGGAACGGCCGTTGACATCATACCTACGCCCAGGCCTGCAATGATATTGGTAGCCGATCCGGTTTCGGACTGGCGTACGATGGCTGAAACCGGCTTGGTTCCAGTACCTGTATAGTATTCTGTGACCTTACCGACCAGCAAGCCGGAAACAAGACCAGCGATCGTAGCCCAGAAAACGCCCAAGGAGGTATACTCCTTTCCTCCCATGGTCCAGGTCTCAGGCAACATGTTGGTAATCAAAAAATACGAAACGATAAGCGTAAGGATCGCTGAACCAAACTCCCCTATGTTCAGGGCTCTGTGAGGGGACCCCCCATCCTTGACTTTTACGAAGAAGGTACCGATGATGGACATTACGATACCGGCGCCGGCAAGGGCCAGCGGCAGGTATACCGCACCCAGCCCGCCAAAGGCTTCCTGGAATTCCGGCAGCCCGACAAAGGCAGCCCCCAGAACCATGGTTCCGATGATGGAGCCCACATAGGATTCAAAAAGGTCGGCCCCCATTCCGGCAACGTCTCCCACATTATCTCCCACATTATCTGCAATGGTAGCAGGGTTCAGGGGGTGGTCCTCCGGGATACCGGCCTCCACCTTACCTACCAGGTCGGCCCCCACGTCGGCAGCCTTGGTGTAGATACCGCCACCCACACGGGCGAAAAGGGCAATGGAAGAAGCTCCCAATGAAAATCCGGAAAGCACATTGAGCACCATGGCAATCCCATCCGCACTACTGGTGCCCCCGGCCCAGCCGAAGGAGCTGTATAACATAAACAAACCGCTGAGCCCAAGCACACCGAGGCCCACTACGCCCATCCCCATTACGGAGCCACCTGCAAAGGCAACCTCAAGAGCCTTCCCAAGGGAGGTCCGGGCAGCATGGGTGGTACGCACATTGGCCTTGGTGGCCACTTTCATGCCGATGAAACCGGCGAGGCCAGAACAGATCGCACCCACAATAAAGGAGACGGCAACCATTCCATTGGAACCGGCTTCACTCTCTCCTTTAAAGAACAGGAGCACCGCAACGGCTGCTACGAAAATTGCCAGAATTTTGTATTCGGCCTTCAGGAAGGACATGGCCCCATCGGCAATGTTCTTCGCAATCCGGGCCATTTTCGGGTCTCCTTCTTCCTGCCTGGAAACCCATGCATTCTTTACGAACACGTAGATTAGACCCAGAATACCGAAGCCCCATAAATAATTCACGATTTGTTCCATCATGTCAGTTATTTAGTTGATTTAAACGGCTGCAAAAGTAGGAAAAGGGGTTGGAATATAAAAGCACTTTTTTTGACCGGACTACCCCGGGAAAACCTCCTCCCGGCAAACCTCGTTCCTCGTGTTTTGCTTAAAACTGAATCCCGAAAGACCCTGTTATACTGAAGGCTCTGGCATCGGGATTCTCCAGGTAATTTCCCCTGAAGTTGAAATCAACCCGAAAAATCTTGAGAATGTTCCCGATCCCGAAGGAGTATTCCCAGTAGATCTGGTCGTCCGGGGCAACCAACGGGATATTGGTCGGACTGCTTAGCTGGCGGTTTTCGGGGGAGAGTTCTCCCCAGACCCCCCGGAACCCGACGATTTCCCTGAGGTTCAGGTCCCGTAAAAGGGGGATGCGGGAAAATAGACGTCCGTTGAAATTGTGTTCCAGGTGGAGCGATACATAGGTGTCTGTTACAAACTCATAAAAATCCAGGTTGGGGAAGGTATTGAAGATGGTAAAAAATGTCTGGTTTCCCGGCACCACATTAAGCAGCCCAAGGGGTACTGCACCAAAGGTTTTACCCGCCTCCACCGAACTGGTCAGCCTGCCGAACCCGCCGATCTGCCAGGGTTGCGTATAGGAAAACTGCAATTTTTTATAGTCGAAATCGCTTTGCAGGAAGCCTCTCACCCCATGGGTGTAATTGAGCAGCAGAGTGCTGTAATCGTCGTTCACATCCCTGCGTTCCACCCCATACCCGATCGTTCGCCTGCCGGGGGTATACACAAGGGTGGTGATCAGATCGAACTGTTTGATTTCGGAGGAGACCCCACCCGGGGCTTCCGGGTCCAGATAATCCAGGCTAAAGGCATCCGGAAGGGCAGATTTAAGGGTTCGAAAAGACGTCCCGAAGCGCATCCGCAGATTCGGAACAGGTTCCATTTGGAGCATAAGGGTGCTCAGGTTGATATTCGTCAGGCGGTCGTTGGAACCCACCGTGAGGATGTTTCCGGAAGCGATGCTCCTTCCCAGCACATCAGTCGTCGAGGTCAGGCTCAACCCCAGTTGTTCAATATCCCTTCGGTTTCCCCCTGAGAGAATCAAACGGTTTCTCCGGTCCAGGAGTATTTTGCCGGATATCCCGTATTTAACCTTGCGGTCCATAAAACCATAGGCGCCATAGACCTGCAGGCGCCAGGGATCGTTCTGCCCAAAATAGGTACGCACCCCCCCTCTCAGGCGGATCCCCTCGGCATCGTTATACCCGAAGTAGCTGTAAATGTCTCCCAGATCGACATTCCACTTATCGATCTCTATATAGCCGGATCCCAGTACACTGGCGAGGTAGTAATAGGTCTGGAACCGGGGCACCGTCTTCAGGGTATCGAGCATGGCGTAGACGCCACTCTCGTCTTTGCTCAGGGGTTCCAAACGGGTGCTTTTCCAAAACGCGTCATCCTTTTCAAGGACCTGAGGATTGTACGGGTCCGTCCGTTGTTCGTAAAAGGAGCCGGGGCGCACCTGATCAAAGGTGTAATTGTCATAAATGGTGGTGCGCTTGCCATAAACCCCCTTGGACTTCTCCTTTTTGTTCAGGGCAAAATCGGTAAGCATATAGTCCCGCTTCAGGAGGAATACAGAATCGGAAAGTACGTCGAACTCCTGTTCGATATAGATCTCCTTAATCCAGTTGATGTTGGCACTTTTGGTGACCTGCAGGTTGACCCAGAAATCCCCTTTAAAAGTGAGTTCATTCTTCCGCCTGGGGTAGTAGATAATGTTATAGCACCACTTATCTTTAATAAACGCACTGTCGGCCAGGACGTAATTATAGGTGTCGATCCCGGTTCGGGAAAGGGGGCTGGTAAAACTCTTGTCAAAGAATTTCAGATAATTGTCATAAATGTCATAAGGGGCATAGAGGTCCTGTACGAAGGCAATAATAGCCTGGTTGTTGCTAAACCCGGAATTCCGGTTGCCCAATAGTACCCGTTTTTCCACATCGAGCTTATTATCCCCGTATACCTTGGTGAATTTTTCGTTCAGAAAGACCGGCAAGTAGGTCTTTCCAGTGATTCGGGAGGTATCCAGGTCCTCGAAGATGAATTCCATCCCCTTGAATAGACGGCTTTTCATCAGGGCACTGTCGATGGTATTCAGATCAAATTCAATCTTCTCGTACTCATCGTAACGATACTGGCGGAACTTGCTAAGGCCGTTTTCCTTTTTCTTCGCCCAGATCTTTCGGAGGATATCAATGGCCGGATTATTCTTTTTCGGCTGTTTTCCCATAAAAAGGACCACTTCATCCAGTTGTTCCCCTGAAGTAAGAACAACTTCAAGGTCCAGGCTGACCCGCCGCGTCAGTAGGATTTCTCTTTTGGCATACCCCACAAAGGATACCAAAAGGGTATCATAACGGGTTTTTGATTCCAGATAAAAATTCCCGTTTTCATTGGTAATGGTCCCTTCGCTGGAATTCTTGAAGAGTACATTAGCAAAAGCCACCGGATCCCCGGCCTCATCCACCACTACCCCGCCCACTTTGGTCTGAGCCAATGACAGGGACGCCACCCAAAATAGCAATACCGGAAGCAGTCTCTGCATCTGTGAAAGCATTAAAGGTTTTACCAGGGCAAAAAGCTACTGGATTTTTTGGTAAAAAGGGTTCCGGAGTAGTACTGGGATCGGATAGTTATCTTTTTCAGGGTACACCCCCATTGGTCGGGAATGCGATACTAAAGTTACAATTGGAAGCTTCCTATTTGTACAAGACTTTTTTAACGGCCCGGATCACATCCTCACTGTTTGGCAACCATTCCTCTAACAGCACCGGGGAATAAGGGGCGGGAGTATCCGCTGTATTGATCTTTACAATTGGGGCATCCAGATAATCAAAAGCTTTATCCTGAACCTGATAGGTGATTTCCGTGGCGACATTCCCAAAAGGCCAGGCCTCTTCCAGAATGACGAGGCGGTTCGTTTTCCGTACGGACTTCAGGATGGCTTCGTGATCCAGCGGACGAACAGTCCGCAAATCGATGATCTCACAGGAAATGCCTTCTTTCTCGAGGGTTTCAGCTGCTGCATAGGCCTCCTTGATGATTTTTCCGAAGGAAACGATAGTGACATCCGTTCCTTCCCGTTTTACTTCAGCCACTCCCAGTGGAATGGTGTATTCCCCTTCCGGGACCTCCCCTTTATCCCCATACATCTGTTCAGATTCCATGAAGATAACCGGATCGTCATCGCGGATGGCAGATTTAAGCAACCCCTTTGCATCCTTCGGGTTGGAGGGTACCACCACCTTCAGGCCCGGACAGTTGGCATACCAGCTCTCGAAAGCCTGCGAGTGGGTAGCCGCAAGCTGCCCTGCGGAAGCTGTGGGCCCCCGGAACACAATAGGGATGTTAAACTGTCCCCCGGACATTTGTCGCATTTTTGCCGCATTGTTGATGATCTGATCGATCCCAACCAGAGAGAAATTAAAGGTCATGAATTCGATGATCGGCCGGTTTCCGTTCATGGCAGACCCGACACCGATCCCCGCAAAACCGAGTTCCGATATCGGCGTATCGATGACCCGCTCGGGGCCAAATTCGTCCAGCATGCCCTTGGAGGCCTTGTAGGCTCCGTTGTACTCGGCTACTTCCTCACCCATCAGGTAGATGGAGTCGTCACGCCGCATCTCTTCGGACATTGCTTCTGCTATCGCTTCTCTGAATTGTATGGTCTTCATGAATGTGCTTTAATCTCAGGTGTTTCGTTCGGTTCGAAATGCCCACAAAAATAGAAAAATATCCCTCATAACCGGGAGGACAGGGACTAAAAGTTTTCAGCTTTTTATTATGCATGCATAGTATTTTTGAAAAATATTGGCTATCTTAGCAGCCATCTTGAAACGCTTTAAATCCACCTGTATATGAAGATCTTGGTTTGTATCAGCAATGTGCCCGACACCACTTCAAAAATCAACTTTACGGAGGACCAGTCTGCCTTTGACACTACCGGAGTTCAGTTTGTCATTAATCCCAATGATGAATTCGGGCTGACCCGTGCCATGTGGTTCAAGGAAAAACAGGGGGCCACGGTTCATGTGGCTACCGTTGGAACTGCCACGGTGGAACCTACCATCCGGAAAGCATTGGCCATTGGGGCAGACGAGGGGATCCGTATCGATGCGGAGCCTGTGGATGGTCTTTTTGTCGCCCGCCAACTTGCGGAGGTCGTTAAAAATGGCGGATACGACCTGGTTATCGCCGGAAGGGAATCCATTGACTACAACGGAGGGATGGTCCCCGGAATGATGGCATCCATGCTGGATATGAATTTCATCAACACCTGTATCTCCCTTGAAATCGAAGACAACAAAGCCACCGCTGTAAGGGAAATCGATGGCGGGAAGGAAACCCTTGAAACCACCCTGCCTCTGATCATTGGTGGCCAGAAAGGCCTCGTGGAGGAATCCGACCTGCGGATCCCCAACATGCGGGGTATCATGATGGCCCGTCAGAAAAAGTTAACGGTGGTTCCTCCGGTTGAGGGCGCTGAGGGAACAAGGGATATCCGCTTTGAAAAACCAGCTCCCAAGGGACCTGTGAAACTTGTGGACCCCGGGAACCTGGACGAACTGATCGATCTGCTCCACAAAGAAGCCAAGGTAATTTAATTTCAAAAAACAGCACATGTCAGTACTTGTATATACAGAAACTGAAAACGGAGAATTCAAAAAGAATGCCTTTGAAGTAGCGAGCTACGCGAGTCAGCTGGCCGAGAGCATGGGCACGGACGCCATTGCCGTTGCCGTCAATCCGAAGAATCCGGAAGTCCTGGGAACCTATGGCATCGGGAAGGTGCTTCGGGTAAGCGAAACGCGGCTGAGCCCCTTTAATGCGAGGGCCACAGCATCCCTGCTCCGGCAGGCCACTTCAGAAACCGGGGCTTCGGTTCTGGTAACCAGTTCAAGCACGGATGCCAAATATATGGCCTCCCTGCTGGCCGGAATGCTCAAAGCGGGTTATGTGAATAACGTAGTCAGCCTCCCGGAGAGTACAGAACCCCTGGTGGTAAAACGGACCGCTTTTAGTAACAAAGGCTTTGCCTTTACAGAACTCAAGGGGCAACCGGCTATCATAGGGGTATCAAACAATGCCTTTGGCACCATCGAAAACGAGGTTGCCGCCGAGGTACAGGATTTCGCTCCCGAGCTTTCCGATTCGGATTTCGGGATTACCTCCGTTTCCGTGGACAAGGTTACCGACAAGGTGACCATTGCGGATGCTGAAATAGTGGTTTCAGGGGGGCGTGGCCTCAAAGGGCCTGAGAACTGGGGAATGATCGAAGAACTGGCCGATGTCCTTGGCGCGGCGACAGCCTGCTCAAAACCTGTTTCCGACCTCGGCTGGAGGCCACACAGCGAACACGTGGGACAAACAGGGAAACCCGTGGCCAGCAACCTTTATATCGCCATTGGAATCTCCGGGGCCATCCAGCACCTGGCAGGGGTAAACGCCTCGAAAACCAAGGTGGTGATCAATACGGACCCGGAGGCCCCCTTCTTTAAGGCAGCTGATTATGGCGTGGTGGGAGATGCCTTTGAAGTCGTGCCTGAATTGATCGAAAAATTAAAGGAATTTAAGGCAGAAAACGGCTAATTTTTGTTAATTTGTCCTTTTAAAGGGGCTGTTAAATAACCGGACTCCCTGTTGTTTAACAGCCTTTTCATGCTTTAAATTCATCTATGAGCCTTGTCAGGTTACAAATAAAAGGTATTTCGTACAGTCAAACCCAGAACGGGGCCTATGCGCTCATTCTGAATGAGGTGGAAGGAGAGCGAAAACTCCCTATTGTAATCGGGGCCTTTGAGGCGCAGTCTATTGCTATCGCCCTTGAAAAGGAAATCAAGCCCCCCCGACCGCTGACCCACGACCTTTTCAAAAATTTCGCTGATCGCTTCCAGATCGTCATCAAACAGGTAATCATACATAAACTTGTGGATGGGGTGTTTTACTCCAGCATCATCTGCGAACGGGACAAGGTCGAGGAAATCATCGATGCGCGCACCAGTGA
>JARRQA010000047.1:0-11907 GCA_037382325.1 Robiginitalea sp. | reverse complement strand
CTCATCCTGGTTGCTCATTACCCGGGCAGCGATACCCACGAGATCCACCTCTTTCGGGTTGGTCTGTCCGTATTGGGCCATTTGCGAGCGAATGAATTCCTTTGTGAAATCTTTCAGCTCCTCAAATTGGATGTCGATCCCGTGCTCCTTGACCAGTTTCCCTTCGATGAGCTGGTACCGCAGGCCTTTTTCGGAGCGTTCAAACTCATCTTTGGCTTCGGCTTCTGAAAGCGGCTTCTCCCCGGTGGTTTGCATCCATTTCTGAAGGAATTCGGTAGGGAGTTCGAACGGTGTGGCCTCTATGAGTTTTTCAGTGACATCATTCAGCAATTTCTGGTCGGACTGCTGTTGAAACTGCCCTTCGGAATCCTGTTTGATCTTCTCCCGCAATTCTTCTTCGGAATGTACCTGGTCCGGCCCAAAGAGGCGGTCAAACAATTCCTGGTTGAGTTCTGCAGGCTGGCGCTCGTTGATTTCCTCAATGGCAAAGGCCACCTCGATATTCAGTCCTTCAGCTTTTTCCTGGGAAATCCCAAGGCTGCTTGGAAGGAGATAATCCTCTTTGAACAGTCCTTTGGTCTTCAGGGTGACTGTATCGCCTGCCTTTTTGCCTTTCAGAGCGGAAAGGGCCTTTTTGCTTTTAAGCTTTGAGAGTTCCAGGGTGGTCTTATGGTTTATTTCCTCCGCTTCGTTTACGAAAGTACCCGTCACTTCATTATCGGCTTCCACAGTATCCTTAGAAACCAGTTTTCCGTATTGTTTGCGGATCCGGGCGACCTGTTCGTCGATCATTTTCTTGTCGGCGACAATCTTGTAATGTGGGATCGCCTTCTTGGTCTTAAGGGAAACCTCAAATTCGGGGGCCAGACCGAGTTCAAACTCAAAAGCCAGCTCTTCGGCATCCCAGTTGAAGTTGTCCTGTTGTTTGGGGAGCGGGTTGCCCAGAACATCCAGCTTTTCCTCCACCAGATACCTGTTCAGGTTATCCTGCAGCAGTTTATTGACTTCATCGACCAGTACAGCCCTGCCGTATTGTTTCTTGATCAGCCCCATGGGAACCTGTCCTTTCCGGAATCCCGGGATGTTGGCGTTTCTCCGGTAATCCTTCAGGATTTTATCCACTTTTTCCTGGTAATCTTCCCGGGTAATCTCAACTTTCAGAACCGCATTCAGCGCGTCGATCTGCTCTTTGGTAATATTCATGAATTGTGTTTTAAACAGGACGTGCAAAAGTAGCGCATTTAAAGATATGCGGCAAGTTTTTAACCCCCTGTATCTCAATCTTTAACTTCCCTTTAAGCCTCTTCTTTCAGGAAGGCAAACAAAATGGACTGTACCAGGGAAAGCAGGAGGGAAAACAGCAGGGCCCACCAGAAGCCGTCTACCGCAAAACCCGAGACCAGCCCTCCGGCCATCATTATAATCAGGGCGTTGATCACCAGCAGGAAGAGCCCGAAGGTGATGATCGTCACGGGGAGGGTCAGGATGATCAATAGTGGTTTCACCAGGAAGTTTAGCAGGCTGAGAACCAGCGCCACGATTACGGCGATCCCGAAGGTGGCCACATGAACCCCGGGCAGGACATTAGCCAGCAGGACCACCGCCAGGGCGCTTAGTAAAAGTCGGAGGATAAATTTCATAGGACAGGAGTTAGGTTGATAAAAAAAGGGTGCCCGATGAGCGGGGCACCCTTAAATATAGTTGAAATTTCGTGATTAATTGATATAGAGCCCGGTATAGGCCAATGGATCCACGCTGGGTAAAACCGCCCCGTATTTGGCCTCGATGGCTTTGATGAATTCATTGGCTACCAAGGCGTACCCCCGGGGGGATGGGTGAACCCCGTCCAGGGAAAAGGCGCCGCCCGTGGCGTATTCTGCGGTTACCACACTGCCATCTGCTAGCGGGACACCCTCGGTTTCCACCTGGTTGTAAAAGGCATTCATATCCACAAAAGCCAAATCGTATTTCTGGGCAAGGGCCTCAATCGCTGCATTGTATGTGGTGGTAGCTGTAACCACAGCCTGCTGTTCTTCAGGGGTCAGAACCCACTGGTCTTCAAGAGGGTAGGTGATTCCGTTGACAGAAAGCTGGCCTGCAGTCGCTGCAGGAACCCCGAGATCCAAAAGATCCTGTAAAGCCTTCTGATTGACCTGACCAATAACGGTCTGGCTTGTAAAAACCACCAGGTCATCTGCCGTAGCTTGTCTTGCCTGGCCGTAAAGCAAACCGAGGATGGTCGCGGTGGGGGCGTCCAGACCTCCGCCGATCAACACCTGGGTGATCTGAGCAGAAAGGTCAGGGAGGGATTCATCCTTGATGACCAGGGCGCTGGCCGCATCCGTATTGAAGACAATGGAACGTTCCGGAACCCCCAGGAATGCGAAAGCCTGGTTTAAACCTCCAAAGATTTGTTCGTTCAAAATCGGAATCAGGGGACCGAAATCCGGATCCGTCGGATCCAGAGGGGCAAAGGGTACGGTGGTAAAAAAGGGAATTCTTGTAACATCCGGAATATTGGCAATCACGCCCTTGGCGCCGACCCCTGCAAGTTGAGCGAGAATCCCATCAATAGAGCCACCCACCACCTGTGGGTCTGAAATGTCATTGCCTCCGTAGGTAAGCGGGTTTGTATTGCCCGTCTGATCTTCCCCGACACCTCCTGTGACGGCATATTGCAGGACATCGTTGTTCCCGATCCAAAGGCTGAAAAAGGTAGGTCCCTGAGCCAGGGCATCCCCGATGACGCTTGCGGTTTCCCCGCTGGAGAAACGTACAAAATAAGGATTGGCGGCTCCCACCTGCAGCCCGGCAAGGCTGCCATAGCCATTTGCCAACAGATGGTAGCTTTTGGCCCCGGGCACCGCCATATTATTGAAGGATCCGGAAAGTTTATTGGTAGCCTCAGTGGCCGGAGTACCGCTTACTTCTGTAGGCAGCGGACTCCCGGTCGAAAAATCCAGGTAAAGGCGGTTGGGGAATAGCTGGTTGCCCAAAACGGTCATCCCCCCCAGGTTGTCAGCCATAAACGGGATGGTGAATTCACCGCCCCCTGCCTCGGCAAAACTCCCTGCCATCATGTTCGGAAAGGAGGCCTCCTGTCCTTCTATAAAAAGGGCCTGATCTGAAAACCCTGCAGTAAGGGAGTTGCCAAGGGCGACAAAATTTGAAAGGTCGGCGCTCCCGCTGGTGTATTCAATCGGTGGTTCCGGGGTGCCGCCCCCCGGGTCGGTTACGGTATCATCATCACTACAGGAAACGAAAAAAAGGCCAGAGAATGCCAGTAAAGCCAGTAGCTTTTTCATAGGATTCATTTAGAGTTAGTTGAAGGTGAGCCAATTTAGGAGATCACCCGATCAAAAATATGTAAAATTATCACACTCGCAATATCCCCCTGCTGAAAATCATGGGTAGGCAATAAAGCGGGGGTGATTTTAGGAATTCATGAATTTCAGGCTTGCCTGCAGGAAAGCATCCGGCTTTTCCGCATGGAGCCAGTGTCCGGCGCCTTCCAGCGTTTCCAGGTTCGCATTTGGGAAATGCCTGTGGATCAGTGGGAGGTCCCCCCGGGTCACATAGCCGGATTTGCCTCCCCTCAAAAAGAGGACTGGGCCTTCATACGTACTTCCTTCCGGCAGGGCCGCCCCAATTTCCTCCATCCTGTGTTTCAACACTTCCAGGTTGATGCGAAGGCCCAGCCGGCCGGGTTCCACCCAGTAGAGGTTCTTCAGGAGGAACTGGCGAATCCCCCAGTTCTCGATATGCTCCGAGAGGGCCTCATCTGCCTCCGTCCGGGATTCCAGGCTTTCCAGCGGCAGCGCCTCCAGGGCGCTCAGAATATGCTCGTGGTGGGGCGGGTAGCGTTTGGGGGCGATATCCGCCACGATCAGTTTAGCAACCCGTTCCGGGTGGGTACAGGCGAACTGCATGGCTGTTTTTCCCCCCATGGAATGCCCGATCAGCAGACCGCTTTCAATCTGCCTCTCATCCATGTAATGCAGCAGGTCTTCCGCCAAAACAGGGTAATCAAACGCTTCCGACCAGAAGCTTCTCCCGTGATTGCGCTGGTCCAGAAGGTGTACCTCATACCCTTTTTGTGCGTATTTTTTCCCAAGGGTCTTCCAGTTGTCCGACATGCCCAGGAAGCCGTGCAGGATCAGCAAGGGAGTTCCTTTCCCAAGGACATTTGCATGCATGAGTTCCATCAGCCCAGTTTGTGCTTATACATGTTTATGACGTTTTCGAGCCCCAGGTAGAGGGATTCACAGATCAGGGCATGCCCGATGGATACTTCCAGCAGGCCGGGGATCCGCTCGCGAAAGAAACGGATGTTATCCAGGTTGAGGTCGTGCCCGGCATTAAGACCAAGGCCTGCCTCCCGGGCTGCCTTCGCCGCTTCCACGTAGGGCCCGACAGCCTTTTCCGGGTCCCCGGAAAATCCGCTGGCATAGGATTCCGTGTAGAGCTCCACCCGGTCCGTACCGGTCTTGCAGGCGGCACGGATCATCGCGGGATCCGGATCGACAAAGATGGAGGTGCGGATGCCTTTGGAGCTGAAACGCCCGATGACTTCCGTAAGGAAATCCCGGTTTGCCACCGTATCCCAACCCGCATTGGAGGTGATCGCATCCGGGGCATCCGGAACGAGGGTTACCTGGTCAGGTACCACTTCCAGCACCAGGTCGATGAATTTTGGAATGGGGTTTCCCTCGATATTGAGTTCCGTGCGCACCACTTTTTTCAGGTCCTGGGCATCCTGGTACCGGATGTGCCGTTCATCCGGTCTGGGGTGTATGGTGATACCCTGTGCCCCGAAGGATTCGATATCCCTGACCACTTTCACTAGGTTGGGCATGTTTCCCCCTCGGGCATTCCGCAACGTTGCAATCTTGTTGACATTTACGCTCAAACGCACCATTTTCGCCGGATTTACGGTTCTTTTGCCCACAAAAATACAAATTAGGTATGCCTTTTGCTGTTTAAAAAATTAGTAATTTGCACTAAGGATTTGAACCATGCAGATGCAGGAGCACATTATTAACACCATCCCCGTTTTCGAGATGGGGGATTCCCTCAAGGAGGTAATCCATTTCTTTACCCACTCCACCTATTCCCATGTGGCCATTACAGAGGAGGGCACCTTTATGGGACTATTGGGGGAGGCAGATCTGGATACCTTCCAGGAGACCAGTCCGATCGAGGAATTCAGGTATCAGCTGGAAGTGTTCTCGGTGCCTCCGGAGGCTACCTGGCTCGACATCCTCGAGGTATTTACCCGTAATGAGGCGAACCTCCTGCCGGTGGTAAATACCGAAAACCACGTGTTGGGATACTATGATCTGAACGATGTGGTTGACCTGTTCACAGATATGCCTTTCTTCACCGAACCCGGGGCTATCCTGGTGGTTTCAAAACCCCTTCGCGATTATAGTTTCAGTGAAATCGCCCAGATCGTGGAGGGAAACAATACCCGTCTGCTGGGTGCCTTTATTACCAGTATCGAAAACGAAACCGCCCAGATTACCCTTAAAATAGGGGACAGCAACATCAATGAGGTACTGCAGACCTTCCGGCGCTACCACTATCAGGTCCTTTCGGGCAGTATTGATGACAAGTTCTTGGAAGAACTCAGGCAACGCTCCGACTATCTGGACAAATACCTAAATGTCTGAGACATGAAAATTGCGCTCTATGGTCAGTCATCTGGTCCGGACATTGCGGAACCGGTAGCTGATCTGCTGGACGAACTGCACAATTACCATGCGGACATTGCTGTTGAAAAAGACTTTGCCAAGGGGCTGGAGCTGGATGAGAAAATTCCTCAGTTCACCCTGGAGGAGGGGCTCGATAGCTCTTTTGAACTGATGGTCAGTTTTGGGGGCGACGGTACCATCCTGAGGGCGATTACGTACATAAGGGATCTTGGGATCCCCATTGTTGGGGTCAATACCGGACGGTTGGGGTTTCTCTCTACCTGTCAGAAGGAAAACGTGCGGGAAAGGCTGCGTGATTTCAGGGACGGGAAGTACCACCTGGTAGAACGGAGCCTTGTGACCGCCAGCCTGGATGGACAGTCTCCGGGCGGGGACGAGCTGAATTTCGCTCTTAACGAGGTAACGGTAAGCCGGAAGGATACCACGTCCATGATCACGGTGGAAACCTATCTGAACGGGGAATACCTTACTTCTTACTGGGCCGATGGCCTTATAATTGCCACGCCTACAGGTTCCACAGGGTATTCCCTGAGTTGTGGTGGACCTGTGATGATGCCTACCGCGCGCTCCCTGATTATTACCCCGATTGCCCCCCACAACCTGAATGCCAGACCCCTGGTAATCTCAGACGAGACGGAGATCAAACTCAAGGTAAGTGGGAGGGAAGCCCAACACTTGCTCTCCCTCGATTCCAGGATCACCAGTCTGGACAATGAGACGGAGATCTGGGTACGGAAGGCCGGTTTCACGATTCGAATGGTGGAATTTACTTCAGAAAGTTTCCTGAAAACCATCCGCAATAAGTTGCTTTGGGGGGAAGACCGCCGGAATTGAGGTGCGGGCAGACAATAAATACCTCCAATCCCTGTTAAAAAAGAGTAAAGAAATGTAGTGGGTTCCCTGTCCGTGCGGCAGTGATTTTGCTATATTTGCAAACTTTTGGACCAGATGAGGACCTTATTTGCCTTTCTATGCCTGCTGATGGCCTGGGTGGCCGGAGCGCAGACATATGAAGTGGGGTTGTACGGTGGCGGCGCCAACAATATTGGGGATATCGGTAGGATGAACTACATTGCCCCTTCAGGCCCGGCCTTCGGAGCCCTGTTTAAATGGAACAAGAGTAAGCGGTATGCCTGGCGTGCCCATGTGATCTATGGGAAGTTCACAGCAGACGACAGCAAGTCTGATATGACTTCCCGTCAACAAAGGGCGCTTCGGATGGAGCAGTCTATCCTGGAGGCCTCCGCTGGACTGGAATTCAATTTTGTGGAGTATAACCTCCACAAACTGGGGCCGGCATTCACCCCGTATCTGTATACCGGAGTCACCTATTTTAGGTATGATTTCAATTATTTTGACGCCGGCCAGCTGATCGATTTGGATCAGCGGGAGGGATCCTTTGCGATCCCCATCACGGCCGGGGCAAAAATCCGGCTGAACCAGTTTTTGATACTGGGGGCAGAAATCGGTGCCAGGTACACCTTTACGGATAACCTGGATGCCAGCAATCCGGAAGGGTCCAATTATGAGGCATTCCGGTTGGGTAATGTGTTTAGTGACGACTGGTATGTGTTTTCCGGGCTGACGCTGACCTTTACCTTTGGCAGGAAACCCTGCCAGGATTGCTTTGAATAGGCAATTAACGAATGAACACTATAGAAGCCATAAAAGAGGGGCCCCTCCCGGAGCACCTGGCCATTATCATGGATGGAAACGGCCGCTGGGCCAAGGAGCGTGGAAAGATGCGCGTATTCGGTCATGAAAATGGGGTCCGCGCCGTGCGTCAGACTGTGGAATCCGCAGCCAAGATTGGCATAAAATTCCTAACCCTCTACGCCTTCAGTACCGAAAACTGGAACCGCCCCAAACTCGAGGTGGATACCCTGATGCGCCTTCTCGTTTCTTCCCTCAGAAAAGAGCTCAAAACGCTGACCAAGAATAATATCCGCCTCAATGCCATTGGAAGGATCCATACCCTTCCTAAAAAGGCACTCGAGGAATTGGAGGAGGTTATTCGGCAGACCCGGGACAACGATGCGATGACCCTGACACTGGCCCTGAGCTACGGTTCCAGGGAGGAACTTACCTCTGCTTTCAGGACGCTGGCAACCAAAGTTAAAAATAACATAATTTCACCCGGGGATATTGATGAAACCATTATAAATAAGCATCTTTACACGCACGATTTACCAGACGTAGACTTGCTCATCCGGACCAGCGGGGAATACCGGATAAGCAATTTTTTGCTTTGGCAGATTGCATACGCCGAATTGTATTTTACCGATGTCTTTTGGCCGGATTTCAGTGAGGCGCATCTGATCGAGGCGATCAAAAGTTATCAGAACAGAGAACGTAGATTTGGAAAAACGAGCGAACAACTTAACTAGTGGTATGCGGGGGGTACTACCACTAAGTCTTCTTTTTATCCTGGCTTTCCTGCTTTCCTTTCAAACTTCGGCCCAGGATTTATCCTACGAGAACGGAAAAACCTATATTCTGGCGGGACTCGAGGTCACCGGCCTGCAGAGTTACAACGAGCAAACCGTGAAGACCTATACCGGTCTGCGGGAGGGGCAGCCCATTACGGTGCCGGGAGACCAGATCAGCCAGATTATCAACAAGTTGTGGAGCCTCGAGTTATTCACCGATGTGGAATTCTACATAACTGGTATCGAGGGGGACAACATCTTTCTCGAACTTCATGTGGAGGAACGTCCCACCCTTTCCAATGTGACTTTTTACGGGGTTAAGCGGCGAAAGGTCGACGATCTGATCAATGATACAGACCTGAAAAAGGGAAAGAAAATTACCCAGAGCCTCATCGCTAACACCAAAAATTACCTGGAGACCAAATATCAGAAACAGGGCTTCCTGAATGCCAATGTATCCATTGCCACCAGGGTCGATACCTCGGAGACAAATGCCCGGGACATGGTGATTAACGTAAACAGGGGCAACCGGGTCAAAGTTAAGAACATCGTCTTCGAAGGGAATGAGAAGCTCTCTTCCTCCAAGCTGCGCCGGGCGATGAAGAATACCAAGGAAAAAAAGTTTGGCCGGTTCTGGAAAAAGTCCAAATACATAGAAGCAGACTACCAGGAAGACCTTAAGTCTCTTATAGATGCCTATGCGGAGAACGGCTACCGGGATGCGCGTATCCTTTCGGATTCCATTCACCAGATAAACGATAATAATATTGAGATTCGCTTTAAGGTGGAAGAGGGTGACCGCTACTACTTCGGAGACATTGAATTTGTCGGAAATACCGTGTACACCGACCGGCAGCTAAGCCAGGTGCTCGGGATCAAAAAAGGGGATACCTATAACGGGGTCCAGCTCCGCAAGCGGATCGCCGACGAGACCAAACCGGACGGGGAAGACCTGACCAATCTCTATCAGAACAACGGATATCTTTTTTCCCGCATCAACCCGGTGGAGGTATCTGCCGAAAACGACACCATTGATTTTGAGATCCGGATCATAGAGGGGAAGGAAACCTTCCTGAATGAAGTAAAGGTCTACGGAAATGACAAGACCAATGACCATGTAATCTTCCGGGAATTGCGTACACGACCCGGCCAGAAATACAGCAAGGACGATATCATCCGTTCCGTTCGGGAACTCGGCCAGCTTGGTTTTTTCGATCCGGAACAGATTCGTCCTGAAATCGAAAACCCCAACCCAAACGAGGGCACCGTCGACCTTAAATTTGACCTGGTGGAGTCCGGGGCCAGTCAGGTGGAACTCCAGGGTGGCTACGGAGGTGGCGGGTTTATCGGGACGCTCGGGTTGTCATTCAACAATTTCTCTATCCAGAACCTCTTTAATAAGAAAGCTTACCAGCCGGTTCCCATGGGAGATGGGCAGACCTTTGCCCTCAGGCTGCAGGCCAGCCGGACCTTCCGGGTTTACAGTCTTAATTTTTCCGAACCCTGGCTAGGCGGCCGTAAACCGGTCCGGTTTAACCTCTCTCTTTCCCGGACCCAGCAATTCCTGGCCTCCTTTGACCGGAACGGAAGGGTTCAGGTAGATAAAGACCAGCAATTTGCCATTTCAGGGATTTCAGCAGGCCTGGCTAAAAGGGTGCAGTGGCCGGACGACTATTTTACCGTCTCCCACGCCATGAGTTATCAGTATTACAAGTTTCAGAACTACCGTACCGGCTTGTTCAATTTCGGGAACGGTACCTCGAACAGCCTCGCCTATACCTTCGGTATATCAAGGAGTTCTGCCGGGCCGGGACTTATTTTCCCGCTTACGGGAAGTGTTTTTGAGCTCACCGGAAAGTTTACACCTCCGTATTCTCTCTTCAACAGCAAGGATTATGCGTCCCTAAAAGCCCGGAGTGAGGAACTGGAAGCCCTGCAGGTGGAGCGGGCCCAACAGGGCCAGACCCTGACCCCGGCAGAGCAGGCGGAGCTCGAGGCCGTGGACCAGGAACGCTTTCGTTGGCTGGAATACTATAAGATTAAGTTCAAGGCAGACTGGTATAGGGAGGTTATCCAGCTGAGGGGGTATGAGAACAACTCGCTTACCCCTGTGGATCCGATTACCCAGCAACAGGAAGGAGGTATTGTCTACAACAAGTATTCTCTGGAGTTGCGCTACCCGCTTACCCTGAAACCCACGGCCTCCATCTATGCCCTGACCTTTTTGGAAGCCGGTAACTCTTTCAACAATTTTCAGGAATTTAATCCGTTTGAATTACGAAGAGCCGCCGGAGTTGGGCTGCGTATATTTATGCCTGCTTTCGGTTTATTGGGGATCGACTTTGGATATGGCTTCGATGAGGACCTGAGACCTTCTTCCGTGGGCACAGGACCCAGCGGATGGCAAACACACTTCATCATTGGGCAACAATTCTGACCCATGGCTCGTTTACACAGTAAGCCAAAAGGTTAAGTAGTTCATTTTAAAAGAAATACTAATTTTGGCACGATATTTTCTATGATAAAAAAGTTCTGTGATGAGACGTAGATTTAGAGTGACCCTGTTCACGATTCTCCTTGCGGGCATGGCAATAGCCCAGAGGGGTGTTCGTATTGGCTATGTGGATATGGAGTACATTCTTGAAAATGTGGAGGAATACCGGGAAGCCAGCCAACAGCTGGAGACCAGGGTTATGCAGTGGAAAGGCGAGATGGAGGAGCGCCAGCGTCGCATTGACGAGTTAAAGCAGGATCTCGAAGCCGAGCGGGTATTGCTCACAGACGAGCTTATTTCCGAACGGGAAGAGGAGATTGCCATCCTGGAGAAGGAACTGCTGGATTACCAGCAGGATCGTTTTGGACCGAGGGGTGACCTGGTAATGCAGAAACAACGCCTTATTCAGCCCATACAGGACCAGGTATTCAATGAGGTACAGAAAATAGGAGCGAACAAAAAGTATGATTTTATTTTCGATAAATCCGCGGATGTCGTAATGTTGTACTCCGAAAAAAGGCACGATATCAGTGACCTGGTTCTCAGGGGAATCGCCCGGACACGCCGGGTGAGTGCCCCCAAAAAATCGAGGCAGAACAACCTTGAGGTTTTCGAGGGAGATGAAGCTGAAGAACCCGTTTCGGAGGCGATTCTGGAGCGGCAGCAAAGGTCCGAGGAGGCCGCTGCAGCCAGGAACAAAGCCACGGAAGACAGGCGGGAGGAACAGCTGAAGCTCCGGGAGGAACGACGCAAGGCTTATGAAGCGAGAAGGAAGAAATTGCTGGAGGAGCGTGAAGCCCGAAGAAAAGCACGGGAAGCCGAACGTAAAGAAGCCACTGAAAAAAAGAAAGATACCGTTAACTAACTATATAATTCAATAAATAGTAACCTCAATTAGCAAATTACAGATCATGAAACAATTGAAAAAGGTAGCTGTAGCAGTCGTTTTGTTTATTGCCGCTACGAGCTTTGTCCAGGCACAGAGCAAGATCGCTCACATCAATGTGACAGAGCTTTTATCGCAAATGCCGGAGATGAAGGCTGCCCAGGCAGAACTCAAAAAACTGGAGGAAACCTACCGCGCGGACATTCAGAGTTCGCTGGACGAATTGAAGAACAAACTGACCCAATACAATAACGAAGCCAGTACCATGTCTCAGGAAGAGAATCAAAAACGGGCTTTGGAGTTGCAGGGGTTTGAACGGAATATCGGGGAAGCCCAGCAGGCTGCTCAGCAGGAGCTGGCCCAAAAGCAGTCAGAGCTCTTTGA
>JARRQA010000046.1:0-18911 GCA_037382325.1 Robiginitalea sp. | reverse complement strand
TTCTGTTGCCCAGGATCAACAGTAAGACAAGTACGACCGATAGACCTGTTGCTTTGAAAATTTTGCCGGTGTCCCCTGCGGCGTTTCGAGAAACCTCCTTGTAAAAACCCGTAACTAGAAATGCCATCAAGGTGATCAGTAAGACAACTGGCAACTGTATCCAAAATTTAGACAGATCAAAATTCAGGTTAAAGTTAAAACGTATCAGGTAGGCCATGAAAAAAGAAACGGCCACTGTAGCTAAATCAATACTAATAACAAGCCATTTTGGGGTAAATCGTGTTGACATATGCGCTAGGTAATTTTTAAAATTTATTACAATTTCTAACTAATTACAACTATTGACCGGCAACATGGTCAAAATCCCAATCACTACCGACAAAATCTCCCCAGCGCCATAAAGCAGGTATTTTCTGAATTTATTAGCCGTTGGGGGTCTTGGCCGGTTTTGGCGGAAAAAGCCGAGCCTTCGTTAACGTTTGAATGTTGCCCCCTCGGTAATTATCTATGGGCTAAGTACAGAGCCTATAGCCCTGAATTAATGCGGGTCTCTGAACATTCTTAAAAGGGCAGCACTCTTTCTTTCCATCACTTCATATATCCTGAGCTCCTCTTTACGGTTGTACTTTAAATATTTTAAAAGGGTGACAAATACGGAGTCCTTCTGTATTTTTTGAAAAGCAATGGCTTCGCTTTCGGTAATAGTATCCTTTTCTATTGGCGCGAATCCCATCCTAATAAAATACTTCTGCAGTTCCTGGACATCATCAATAGCGGGACCAACATTCAGGTAATGATAATCGATCCACTGGTAGTATTCATAAATCTTCATCATCAGGTTATCATCATATCCGGCGGGAACGATCTTGCTGTTTTCTAACTGGTGGTATCCGGTAGTGACATAATCAGGCCAATCGTAGATCATGATCAGATCCAAACATGTTCTGTTGGGACGACTTCCTTTGGGCAATCCCAAAAGACCAAGGCTGTCATTTAATAGCCGGTCAATACAGTCAATCTGCCTTATAATGCGATTTTTATCGCTTTGCATTTCGACAGAGTCTAACCGGATGTCTTTCTCAATTTCTTGCATGATCCTCCTGAAGTCTTCAGCATCCTGGAGGTCATCGCGCCAATTTTCGGTAATGAAGGCCATCATGACACCTAAAAAAATAACAAAAGCTTCAATCAGATACTTTCGGACTTTATTGAAGAAGTGAAGCATGGCGGAGAAAGGTTGTGTTTTTATCTGTTAAATTCAGTTCTGATTTTCTGGCGGAGAAATTATCGAATAAAGGATTAATCCCATCTCCTAAGTTCATTATTCAGTACCCTTAAGGTTTTATCAAGCCTGGCCAGCAAAGCCCTTTCCTCGTTCAGCTGATCATTTCTCCATACATGCATGTAGGTGATAAGGTTTTCAAGCTCTCTATCGGCAAACAATCCTTTATGATCCGATTCAAACACGGACTTTTCAACAATGGCGTATCCTTCGCCAATGTAGTGTGACCGGTTGTTGGAACTAACATATTTCCCAACCATTGGATTAAATTTGTTTACGATCATCTCCTGTAAAAGTTCACCTTCCTCCTGCACATCCCTGACCATCTCCTCAAATGAAGCTACAAAAAGCCGGAGTTCAGTATTTTGTATCGCATTGATTTGTCCTGTAGTGCGAATTGAAACAGGAACACCCATTACGGGATCATAGGTCCAGGCCCATTGACAAATCCCGAGCAGAGAATCCAGTTCGAAAGGTTTATACCTTCCGATACCATTCTGATAAATTTCCACAACCTGACGCATCCCGCTCATGGATTTGTCGGTGTAGGACATCGCCTCAGCCAGTAAGTCTCGATTCTTGATCAATTCCTTCTTGAGATTCAGTAACAATTCATGTTCTGCATTGCTGGCCTTCCGATTCTCATTCCAGTTATCTACCTGAAGCGCTATCAATATCCCAATCACGACCAGCAGAATCTCCCCAACTGCATACAGCAGGTATTTGCTGAATTTGTTGTCAGTTAGCAGTTTTTGACGGATTTGTCGGAAGAAGCGGAGCATGGGTTGGTGGTTTCTTCATCAAATTACGAAAAAGCACCTTTAGGCCGTCCTATGGCGTAAAGCATAATTTAAAATAATGATTTTAGTCAAAGTTTACCTTCAGCTTCCAGCCGGGCTACTTCTTCCCGTACTCCGTTACAAAACGGGACTTCTAATATCTGAGGAGAATCATGTTTTTGTACTGTCGAATCGACGGGCGTAAAACAACAGGAAGAGGGTTAGGGAAAGTTCTCCGACCACTCCCGGTACGATGACCAGCAGGGAAAAGTACAACTCGAGGTCTTCATAGTTGGGCAACCACCATTGGGCCCCACTATCGATTATATATCCGATACCTGCCACAGCCAGCAAAATACCGATGAATCTTGGGGTTACCGCAGATTTTACGACTAACCTGGAGAGGACCAGGAGGTGGAGGCCGAAAAATATGAGGCCGGCAAGCCAAATCACATCAAATTTTTTCAATAAACCCATAACAGTCAGGGCAGGTGTGTCCCAGGCGTCCGTTGACTGTCCGAGAAAATCAGAAACCCTTGCCAGGTGCAACAAGGCGATCAGGAAGAACAGCACGTTGATAAGCCGCAAGGCGGAAGCAGCCAGGGCGATTTTTTTCCCGGCATGGGCAAACAGGCGATAGAGTCCCCACACCAGAAAGAAATCAAAGACCAGCATGAGGGCAAAGGCCCAAACCGCATTCCGGAATTTTCCGGGGCTTTCGTTCAGGTTTTGGTAAGTCAGTCCGGGGTCCTCCCAGGAAATCAACGGTTCCAGTACTGCAAAGTTGGCATAGATACCCGTTATAAAAATAAGCAGGTAGGCAATTCCGGAGAGCGTTGAAATTTTTCGTGGTGACATGTTTTGGAAGTTTGAATGGGGTACTCCACTTCGAGGAAATGTCCTTAAAACGTCGGTTCAATACCCGGCAGCCTGCCCGTCTTTTCGGGATTCGGAGGCGCCGGTATACACCCGGTTGGCCAAATCAACCCCAATGGCCTGATAGCCCCCGTAGATGCCCACAGCACCGGAAATGCGGTGTCCTTTCTTGCGCAGCTCCCTTACGGTCTTATAGTCAAACCCGCTTTCCAGGTTCAGGGTACCTCCGTTTTCCATGACCGAACCCGTGGGCTGGGAACTGCCTCGGTGCCGCATCCGCGGGGCATCCCCGGCCTCCTGAAGGTTCATGCCGAAGTCCACCATATTGACGACTACCTGTGCGTGCCCCTGCGGCTGCACGGCCCCGCCCATCAGTCCGAAACTCACCAGGGGTTTGCCCTCTTTTGTGATAAAGGCCGGAATAATGGTATGGAAGGGACGTTTGCCGGGTTGCAGGGCATTGGCATGGCCGGGGTCCTGCACGTTGAACATTTGTCCCCGGTTTTGCAGCACAAACCCGAGCCCATCCGGCACCATCCCTGAGGCGAACTCCGAGTAGATGCTCTGTATTAAGGAGACCATGTTCCCGTCTTTATCCGCGACGGTCAGGTAGGTGGTATTTCCCGTTTCAATTTCAAGATCCCCGGCCGGATAGGTGTCCGCCGCCCGGTCCGGATCGATCAGGGTGCGCCGGTCGGCGGCATACTCCTTTGAAAGGAGCCGGGCGAGCGGTATTTTATTGAATTCCGGATCAGCATAGAATTTGGCCCTGTCTTCATAGGCGAGTTTTTTTGATTCGGTAAGCACGTGCAGATACTCGGTACTGCCGAAGCCCATGGAGGCGATGTCGTACCCTTCCAGGATGTTCAGGATTTGAAGGGCAGCCGTCCCCTGTCCGTTGGGGGGAAGCTCCCAGATGTCGTACCCCCGGTAGTTCACGCTTACCGGATCCACCCAGTTGGAGGTGTGTGCAGCCAGGTCTTCATAAGAGAGGTACCCTCCGTGCTGGGCCATAAAGCGATCGATGACCCGGGCAATTTCGCCTTTGTAAAAGGCATCCCGCCCGCCTTTCGCGATCTTTTCATAGGTATTCGAGAGGTCTGGGTTTTTAAAGATTTCCCCTTTTTTCGGGATATGTCCATTGGGCATGTACGTCGCTTTAAAACCAGGCTGGTCTTCCACGTATTTATAGTTGCTGGCCATCTCATAGGCGATTACTTCGGAGACCGGGAAACCCTCGCGTCCGTAGGCGATCGCTGGTTTTAGAAGCACTTCCATGGGCAGTTTCCCAAATTTTTCATGCAGGGTAAACCAGCCGTCCACGCATCCAGGTACCGTTACGGGTAGGGGCCCGGCAAAAGGGACGTATTTCATCCCCCGTTCTGTGAAATGGTCTATTGAAATCGATTGTGGCGACCTGCCGCTCCCGTTGAACCCATAAAGTTTCTGATCTTCTGCGTTCCAGACGATAGCGAAGATGTCTCCCCCAATGCCACAGCTGGCAGGCTCCACCAGGCCGAGGACTGCGTTGGCAGCAATAGCGGCATCCATGGCACTGCCCCCTTTTTTCAGAATATCCAGGGCCACCTGGGTAGCCAGGGGCTGGCTGGTGGCTGCCATGCCGTTACGCGCCAGGATTTCAGACCGTGTCGTAAAAACCGCTCCCGTAAGCCGGTCCTGGGCCAGGGTGGGATAGGTAACCAGAAAACAGAATAGTAAGAAGAGCTTCTTCATAGAAATAATTTAAGGTGGAAAAGTAATTTCAAATTATATCTGATTGTGGAGAACCGTTATTCCAGACTCCGGTAGATGGAAGTTATGATCCCTTCCGAATCGATAAAGCCAGTGCCGAATTCGGCATCCCATTCCATGGAAAGCCCTAATTTCAAGGTTTCTTCAAGGGAGTTGCCGGCATCGATGGCATGCTGTACCCGGCTCCTCAGCGTCTCCACCATATCTCGGTAGGCCCTTAGTGCTTCACGGTTCGCCACGGGTCCGTGCCCCGGGATGATGCGGGTTTCCTCATTGACGATAAAGAGCGCCATGTTGAGGTTCTTCACAAAACCATTGATGTCCCCTCCGGAGTTCAGGTCGATAAACGGGTACCCCCCGTTCGCGAAATTATCCCCCATATGGATGACATTGTCCTGGGGAAAATAGATATAGGAATCCCCGTCCGTATGGGAATCATTGACGTGCATGACATGCATGGTGCGCGTCTCATCCAGATGCAGGGTCATGGCATCGGTGAAGGTGATTTCGGGCAGGGCTTCCGGGGGAGATGCCGGCCGCACGGTTCCATTCCGTTCGGAGGGGCTTCCCATCCGTTTCCGGACGGCCTCATGGGCGATCAGGATGGTCCCTGATGTGCCAAAATTTTCATTTCCCCCGGTATGGTCCCCGTGCCAGTGGGTGTTGACCAGGAATTTCAAAGGTTTGTCGGTGATCTCCCGAACCGCCGCCATGATCTTTTCGCTCAGGGGAGCGTACTGGTCGTCAATCAGGTAGGCGGCATCGTCCCCGATGGCCAGGCCGATGTTGCCACCTGCCCCAAAAAGGACGTAGATCTGGTCGGCCACCTTTTCGGTGCGGATCTCCACATCGTCGAAGTTCCGCTGGGCGGTTGCGGGGTAAAGGATTAGAAAAAGGATTAAGGTGAGAAGGCGCTTCATGGATGATGAATTAGAATAAATAAATTTTTATACTCTCTGGTAAGGTACTAAAATCCCCCGGGTATTCAGTTCGCTGAGGTTTCAACCGCCTCCCGTTTCTGGTCAGGCAGGCATACGTACTTTTAGAATTCCGGCCGAGAGTAACGTGAGCCCCCCGGTAATCAGTATGGCCGTTTCAATCCCGAAAAAATCCGCGGCTACTCCGGATATAATCGCTCCGAAGGCATACCCAAGGTCCCTCCAGAGGCGGAAAGTGCCTATGCTTTCAGCCCGTTGATCCGGGGGAGAAGCACCGGCAATGGCGGTCAGGAAGGTGGGGTAAACCAGGGCAGTGCCTATCCCGACGGTGGCAGAGAGGAAGGCCAGCAGAAAAAAGTTGCTGGTCAGGGGAATGCCAAGGATGGCCAGGGCCTGCAGTAACATGCCCCAGACGAGCATGGATTTCTTCGGAAAATGGTCCGACATCTTTCCGGTGACCAGTTGGCCCAACCCCCATACCGTCGGGTAGATGGCTGTCAGGATCCCGATTTGTTCATTATCATAGGCAAAGGTGAGCAGCAGCATGGGCAGCAGTCCCCAGATCATACCGTCGTTAAGGTTGTTCACAAGCCCTGCCTGAGTAACCGAACTGAGTGTCTTGTTCTTAAAGCTGGTTTCCACAAAGACGTTCCCCAGGGCCCGGGTCTTGTCTGTTTTACTTTCCTTTTGTACATGGGCCCGGGTGTCCCGCACCCAGAGCAGGGTCAGCAAAAACCCCACGATCGAAATAAAAACCCCTAAATAAAAAGGGTAGGGGACCAGCCCGTACTCCTGGGCCAGGTAACCCGAAAGAAAGGCCACCAGTCCTACCGCCAGGTAGCCTGAGAATTCGTTCAGGCCCATGGCCAGGCCCCGCTGTTTCTCTCCTACCAGGTCGATCTTCATTACCACCGTGCTGCTCCAGGTGAGCCCCTGGCTGAGCCCCAGGAGTATGTTGGCAAAAACCACCCAGTTCCAGCTGTTCGCATAAATAAGCAGGAATGGGATGGGGATTGCGAGCAACCAGCCGGCCAGCAGCAGGTTCCTGCGCCCGAACCGGTTGGCGAGTCTCCCGGTATAGTAGTTGGCTATGGCCTTGCTGATCCCGAAAGCAATAATAAAAGAAAGCACGGCGCTGTGGGAGGTCACCCCGAAGGATTGCTCGGCAAACTGAGGGAAGATACTCCGTTCCAGGCCCACCATGCCTCCCACGAAGGCATTGATGATCACCAGCAGCGTGAACTGTTTCCAGTTCTCCTTCAGTCCGAGGTGAATCTCCTCTGGCATTTTGTATCCCATGTTGGGGTAATTTAATCTTGTATCCTGCTTGCTGCCAGCTGTGACTGCTGAGGTTACAAGGGTATGCAGTATGCAGTAGCAGTAGGCAGGTTCATTTCCATTGGAATCAGCGCCTTTTTATCTGCCAGAGCCGGAAAGCCCTGAACGAATGGATACATAAGCCCTACTGTCAACTGTGACTACCGACGTTCTTTCAGGAGGAACCTGTCTTCTTTGCTTTAAGCAGCCTTTTGATCTCATTGAGTTTCATCAGGGCTTCCACCGGGGTGAGCCGGTCGATATCCAGGTGAAGGATTTCATCCCGGATCTGTTCCAGAAGGGGATCGTCCAGCTGGAAGAAACTCAGCTGCATTTCCGCTTCGGCCGTGGAAAGGGTCTGGCCAAGTTCCTCCCCGGAATGGGACTTTTCGAGTTTTTTGAGCATTTTTTGCGCCTTGCTGACCACCGCCTGCGGCATTCCGGCCATCCGTGCGACATGTATGCCAAAACTGTGGTGGCTGCCACCGGGTTCGAGTTTACGCAAAAAAAGTACTTTGTCCTTTAATTCCTTCACAGAGACATTGAAATTCCGGATCCGCGGAAAGGTACCCGCCATCTCGTTCAGTTCGTGGTAGTGGGTGGCAAAAAGCGTTTTGGCCCGGGCGGGATGCTCGTGAAGGAACTCGGCTATGGCCCAGGCAATGGAGATCCCGTCATATGTGCTCGTGCCCCGCCCGATTTCATCCAGCAGGATCAGGCTGCGCTCCGACAGGTTGTTCAGGATGGAGGCCGCTTCGTTCATCTCTACCATAAAGGTAGATTCCCCCAGGGAGATGTTGTCGCTGGCCCCCACCCGGGTGAATATCTTGTCCACGATGCCGAGGGTGGCAGCCTCCGCGGGCACAAAACTCCCGGTCTGGGCCAGAAGTACAATCAGGGCGGTCTGCCTCAGGATGGCGGATTTCCCGCTCATATTCGGCCCGGTAATCATGATGATCTGCTGGTCTTCCCGGTTCAGCAGCAGGTCGTTGGGGATGTAAGATTCCCCGGGGGGGAGCTGGCGTTCGATCACAGGGTGGCGGCCCTGGGTGATCTTCAGGTCCGTGGCATCTGTCATCTGTGGGGCCACATACTGGTTTTCCCTTGCCAGCTGGGCAAAGCCGCACAGACAATCCAGACGTGCCACCAGCCTGGCGTTTTCCTGTACCTCCCGGATGTGTTCCTGCATCCATACGACCAGTTGCTCGAACAATTGTTGCTCCAACTGGAGAATGCGCTCTTCGGCCCCCAGGATTTTTGCTTCGTATTCTTTGAGTTCTTCTGTGATATAGCGTTCCGCACTTACAAGGGTCTGTTTGCGGATCCATTCCCCTGGGACCTTGTCCTTATGCGTATTGCGCACCTCGATATAATACCCGAACACATTGTTCGAGGCAATTTTCAGGGAAGGGATCCCTGTACGTTTTGATTCCCGTTCCAGCATCTGGTCCAGGTAGTCTTTCCCGGACCGCGCAAGGCCCCTGAGTTCGTCCAGTTCGGCTGAAAAGCCCGGGGCGATGGTGTCCCCTTTGCCAATGCCTGCCGGGGCTTCTTCCAGCAGTACTTTTTTGATGCGCTCCCGCAGTGTCTCGCAGGGGTCGATGGCATCCCCCAACCGGGAAAGGGCTGATTCATCTGCCTGGGTGATTTTGTGCTTCAGGGGGATGAGCGTCTCCAGGGAGTTTTTAAGCTGTACCGTTCCCCTGGGGCTAACCTTGCCCGCTGCCACCTTGGCAATCAGGCGTTCCAGGTCGCCCATTCGCCTGAGGTGTTCCTGGACGGTTTCCAAGAGGGTGTCGTTTTCCGCAAAGTACCCGACTATCTTATGTCGTTCCCGAATAGGGTCCAGTTGCTTTAGGGGCAGTGCCAGCCAACGCCGCAACAAACGTCCGCCCATGGGGGACCTTGTCCTGTCGATGACCTCAAGGAGGGAAACCCCACGCATCTCCCGGGTTTGGAAAAGTTCCAGGTTCTGCAGCGTAAAACGGTCCATCCAGACATAATCCCCGGCAGAAAGGCGCCTGAGGGCGGTAATATGCCCCAGCTGACGGTGCTGGGTCTCCTTCAGGTAGTGCAGGACGGCTCCGGCGGCGATGATCCCCTGCGGCAGGGATTCCACCCCGAAACCTTTCAGGCCGGAGGTCCTGAAATGGCCGGTAAGCGTCTCCCTGGCGTAATCTTCATGAAAGACCCAGTCCTCCAGGAAGAAGCAGTGGTACTCCGGCCCGAAGCCTTGCCCGAAATCCGTTTTGTGGTTTTTTGAAACCAGCACTTCTTTTGGGCTGAAGTTTTGCAGCCACTTATCGATGTCCTCCCGACTGCCTTCAGCCAGGAAGAATTCCCCCGTTGAAATATCGAGAAAGGATACTCCCATGCGGGAGCCACCGAAATGAACGGCAGCCAGAAAGTTGTTGGCTTTGGCCTGAAGCAGTTCGTCGCTCAGGGATACCCCCGGGGTGACCAGTTCGGTAACACCCCTTTTGACAATGGTTTTGGTCTGTTTGGGGTCCTCGAGCTGGTCGCAGATGGCCACCCGCTGCCCGGCCTTGACCAGTTTGGGTAAATAAGTGTTCAGGGCATGGTGCGGAAAACCAGCCAGGGCGGTCTTGTCGCCCCCGTTATTGCGCTGGGTAAGCACGATATCCAGGATACCCGCGGCTTTTTCCGCATCATCTCCGAAGGTCTCGTAAAAATCACCCACCCTGAACAGCAACAGGGCATCAGGGTATTTGGCCTTGATGCTGTTGAATTGCTTCATCAGCGGGGTGGTTTTTTTGCCTTTGGCAGCCACGGATTGTTTTTTTGGATTCAGACGAAAATAGCAGATTCGCGGGGCATCCCCAACGGGTGTTGATATCTATGGAAAACTTCTCGGACACGGATTCCGCCCCCTTCTTTGTATTTTTGCCGGAAACAGTGGAGGGGAATGCGTAAACTCAAAAACGAAGAACTCGGACGACTGGATGTGGAGGCTTTTAAAGAGGCAACCAAAACGCCCTTGGTCCTGGTTTTGGATAACGTCAGAAGCCTCCATAATGTGGGGTCCGTTTTCCGGTCTGCCGATGCCTTTCGCATAGAGAAAGTATACCTTTGCGGGATCACGGCCACCCCACCTCACAAGGACATCCGCAAAACAGCCCTTGGGGCGACCGAAAGCGTCGCCTGGGAGTACTGCGAGAATACGGTGGACTTGATTAAATCCCTTCGGGAAACCCATGAATGCTGGGCTGTGGAACAGGCGGAGGGGGCCGTTACCCTGGAGGATTTCCAGCCGGATCCCAGGGAACGATATGCCTTCGTTTTCGGCCATGAAGTTAAAGGGGTTTCGCAGGAAGCGATCAACAGCTGCCGGGGGGTTGTGGAAATACCCCAGCAAGGAACCAGCCGGGGAGACGATATATAGTAGTTTGAGTTAGTTAGCGTATCCAGATATACTGCCCAAGAAATAAAAAGACAGGCATATATCCAAATAAATTTTTCAGAATTCTACCCGAAAGGGCTAAGCACGTGGGCTATCATCTGGTCCATGACCCTTAGATAATCTTCCTCCCGGGCCACAAAGTCCAGCTCCCCCACATCGATGATTACCGAGTTTAGTTCCCGGGTGTTCTTCATAAAATCGAAATAGCCCCGTTGGATCTCTTCCAGGTAGTCCCGTTGGATCTCCTTTTCGTAGGCACGACCTCTGCGGGAAATGTGTTCCAGCAGGCGCTCCGTACGCTGGTACAGGTATACATACAGGTTCGGTTTGCGTACTTCCCTGTACATAAAACTGAAAAACTTCCTGTAAAGCCTGAATTCCTCTTCGCCAAGGGTAATTTTAGCGAAAATGAGGCTTTTGTAAATATCGTAATCACTCACCACAAAATTCCTGAAGAGGTCCAGTTGCCGGGTGTCTTCGATAAATTGCTGGTACCGGTCGGCGAGGAAGGAAAGCTCCAGTGGGAAGGCATACCGGGCCTTGTCCTCGTAGAATTTTGGCAGGAACGGGTTGTCGGCGAAGCGTTCCAGGATGAGCTTTGCATTCAGGTCTTCTGAGATTCTGCGGGCGAGGGTGGTCTTTCCGGCCCCGATATTGCCCTCAATGGCGACAAAGCCCAGGGCCGAGAAAAATTCCTGGGGGGTGGCATACAAACGAAACGGGAGTTTTTCCACGGGGGTGGTATCCCGGCATTCCTGCAGGAGGTTCCGCTGGTCCTTCCCCAGTACCGGATGGTAAAACTGAGGGGCGATATCCGTCAGGGGTTTGAGGATGAAGCGCCGTCTGTGCAAGTTGGGATGGGGAACCGTAAGGGCTGCAGTCCGGATTATCTCACTACCGTAGTAAAGGAGGTCCAGGTCCAGGGTACGGGAGTGGTACCCCTTACCCGGGTGCCTGAGGCGTCCGGCCTGTGATTCGATTTCCAGTAAGGCCTTTAGCAGCTCCTCAGGAGGCAGGGTGGTCTGAAGGCTAACACAGGCGTTCAGGAAGTCCCCGCCTTCAAACCCCCAGGCCGGTGACTGGTATATGTGACTAATGGAGGAGATTTTACCGATATGCTCCCCCAGGGAAAACAAGCTTTTCTGTAGGTGGAAAGCCCGGTTGCCCAGGTTGCTGCCCAGGGAGATATATGCAATGATTCCGTTTTGGGCACCCTGGTCGCCCTTGGAATCCTGTTTTTTATGTTCATGGTTTTTATCACCCTTGCCGGGTCTGCGGATGAGGTTCGCGTAAAGGACCACTCCGTTCTGGAACTCGACTTCCCATACCCGATACAGGAGCACTCAGGCCTGGATCCGGAGGATCCTTTTTCCCTTTTCTTCGACCCTGCTATGGGCCTGGATGAGATCACAAAGGCCCTGGCCATTGCCAGATCAGATGACCGGATTACGGGTATCAGTATCAAAAGCCCCTACCTGATAGCCGGGATGGCACAGACCAAGGCGCTTCGGGATGCGCTCCTCGATTTTAAGGAATCCGGAAAATTCGTGTACGCGTATGCCGATCTTTACCTTCAGAAGGACTACGAAAGTCGCGGGTTGGCACCCGAAAGCCTGGACCACATTGCAGACACCCTTGGGGGAAGACATCCCGAGTTGGCCCTCAAAGCAGGCCTTGTAGATGGTATTGCTTACCTGGATGTCTATGAGGATAAAGTACTTCGAGAGAGTGGGGGAGCAGGAGACCACCCCGAGAAAATTTCGCTGCAACGGTATATGCGGTACTCACGCAACAAGCGCCTGCACAAGGGGTCGGATGAAATTGCCGTGGTTTACGCCCAGGGGGAAATTCTCTACGGCGAAGGCGGCCCGAATTATATCGGACAGGGTCAAATGATAAAGGCCCTTCGGAGTGCCCGGGAGGATGATGATGTAAAGGCTGTGGTCCTGAGGGTAAATTCCCCTGGGGGCAGTGCGCTTACCTCGGATATCATCTGGAGGGAATTGCAACTGACCCGGAAGGAAAAGCCCGTGGTGGTTTCACTCAGCGACATGGCAGCTTCAGGCGGATATTACCTCGCCGTGGGCGGGGATAAGATCCTGGCGGAACCGAGCAGCATTACCGGGTCCATCGGGGTCTTTGCAACGGTACCCAATATCAGCGGTCTTTCAGACAAGATAGGGGTCAATGCCGAACAGGTGGGCACTCATAAATTTTCGATGGAATATTCCTTTTTTGAACCCATGCGGGAGGATTTTCGCGAAATCCTGAAAGGGAGTATCGAGAAGACTTATGACACTTTCCTGCAACGCGTGGCAGATGGAAGGGGAATCCCGGTATCGAAAGTGGACAGCCTGGCCCGGGGCAAGGTCTGGAGTGGGACAGAGGCCCTGGAAAACGGACTGGTTGACCGGCTCGGGGGAATGCCGGAAGCCCTGGATCTTGCCGCAGAAATGGCGGGGATCAGTTCGTACCGGCTGAAATCCCTTCCCAAATATAAATCCGGGTTGGAACGCCTTATGGATGATCTCGGGGGCACCCAGATGGGAGCTGAAGGCTGGATTGAGGCCGAGCTGGGCGTCGATTGGATGCAGACCTTCAGAGAACTTAAAAACATACTCCGTCAGGAAGGTATACAGGCCCGTCTGCCTTTCACCCTTAAGATCAAATAAGTATGAGCCCGGCCGATAAGAAGACGGCATACCGGATCTACCTGTACCTGGCAGCTTTGTTTATCACCTCCCTGGTGGTTTCCAACCTGATCTTCCAGAAGTTCTTTTACTGGCGCCCGTTTGGAGAGGTCGAGGTCTTCGGGTCGTCGCTTTTTGAAATTTCAGTGGGGATACTGCCCTATCCGATCACCTTTCTGATCACCGACCTGATCTCCGAGATATATGGGCAGAAGAAGGCGAACAGGGTCGTTACGGCCGGAATTTTTGCCTCTTTCTTTTCCATGGGGATCATTCTCTTGGCAGACCTGGCCCCGGCCATAGAGAACTCTCCGGTGGACGATGTCATTTTCAGCAGGGTCTTTGCCCTGTCTCCCATTGCCGTGCTGGCATCCATGCTGGCCTATCTCTGTGCGCAGTATGTCGATATCGCCATCTACCATTTCTGGAAGCGCCTGACCCGCGGACGGTTTTTGTGGCTCCGGAATAATTTTTCAACGTTTTCCTCCCAGATTATCGATACCACCACGGTAGTGGGGCTGCTCTGTCTCTTCGGGGTGATCCCATGGGATCTTTTTTACGGCCTGGTAGTCAGCGGGGTCATCTTCAAGGTGATGATCGCCTTCCTTGACACCCCGTTCCTCTATTTGTTCGTATACCTGCTGAGGAGGCGGTTCAACCTGAAGCTCAATGAGGAAATGCCACTGGAATTTTAGTTTGCAGTACGCAGTGGCAGTGGGCAGGAAGGAATATACCGCATTCCGTTCAAAGTTATAAAGCTCAAGGTTCAAAATGGAGATGGGCTTCGGCCGGCTACTGCATACTGCCAACTGCTACTGCCAACTGCCAACTTCATCTGCCTACGCCAGATCAAGGCCCACATAATACCCCTCGTTTCCGCGCACGTTAAAGACGGTGCCGTCTTCAAAGATCAGGTACTGACCCTTGATCCCTTTCAGGATCCCGGAGTATTCGGGGGTTTTATCCAGGTTCAGGCTCCGGATCTTTTCGGGATACTGCAGCACCGGGAAATGGATCTCGGTTTCCCGGGTGGATTCGATAAAGTATTGCACTGCTTCTTCCGGGATATAAGGCCGGAGCCGGGCCCTCCAGGCAAAGAGGTCTTCATCCTTAAGTTGGTTGGTGAGCATCTGCCGCCACCGGGTCTTGTCGCTTACATGATCTTTCAAAGCCACTTCGGTGATCCCGGCCAGGTACCGGTTGGGTGTTTCCACAATTTCAATGGCTTCGTGGGCCCCCTGATCGATCCATCGTGTCGGGACCTGTGATTTCCGGGTCACCCCCACCTTAACGCTGCTCGAGTTGGCCAGGTAAACGATATGGGGCTGCGGTCCACTTCCCCCAGATGGGCTTTACTGCGTTCGGGGTGAACCACCCATTCCCCCACCTGCGGCAATTCGTAGAAACAGCTGCGGCAATAGCCCTGCCGGAAAATAGGCAGGTCTTCCCCGCACCCGAGACACTGGTATTTTATAAAACGGATGGTCAGCTGACGGTCCAGCAAAAGGTTCACGTGGATGAAATCCCCGGGGAGGACCAGGTAGTAGTCCACCGGGTCCTCCAGTTCCGTCTGCATCTTTCGTAAAACTCCTTCGTATTGCATGTCAGGTCCTTTTAGGGAAATGGATTAAAATGCTATCTTTAGCTGCCTTATCAGGGCGCCCTCAAAGATACCAAAAATGCCTATCCCGCTGTTTCATTCCATAGCTTCCTGGCTCCTAAAGAAGCGGTATCACCAGATCGAGCTCTTCCTCAAATACCCGGCTGAGGTTCAACAGGAAGTGCTGCAGCAGTTGCTGGATTTTGCGGATGAAACCGAAATTGGGATGGAACACGGTTTTGAGGATATTACCTCTTATGAAACCTTTGCCGACAGGGTGCCGATCGTAACTTACGAGCAGTTTGAGCCGTTAATAGAGCGCTCCCGAAGGGGGGAACAAAACCTTTTCTGGCCCACGGAAATTAAGTGGTTCGCCAAGAGCAGTGGTACCACCAATGCCAAGAGCAAGTTTATTCCTGTCAGTACGGAAGCCCTGGAGGACTGCCATTACAAATCCGGAAAGGATCTTTTGTGCCTGTACCTGAACAACAATCCCAACGCCCAGCTCTTCAAGGGGAAAAGCCTGCGCCTTGGGGGGAGCAAGGAATTGTATGAGGACAATGGCACTTTTTTCGGAGATCTCTCAGCGATCCTTATCGACAACATGCCGTTCTGGGCAGAACTCAGCAGCACCCCCAGCAACCGTGTTTCCCTGATGAGCGAATGGGAGGAAAAACTCGAAGCCATCATACAGGAGAGCATCCGGGAAAATGTCACGAGCCTGGCCGGGGTTCCCTCCTGGATGCTTGTATTGCTGAACAGGGTTCTGGAGAAAACCGGGAAGGAAAACCTGTTTCAGGTGTGGGACCAGTTAGAGGTATACTTTCACGGGGGCGTTAACTTCAACCCCTACAGGGAGCAATACCGCCGCCTGTTGCCCCGGGACGATTTCCAGTACTATGAGATCTACAATGCCTCCGAGGGCTTTTTTGCCATACAGGACCAAAATTTCAGCGATGACCTGTTGCTAATGCTCGATTACGGCATTTTTTATGAATTCATCCCCATGGCCACCTTTGGGACCCCCGATCAGAAAGTGCTGCCGCTCTGGGAGGTGGAAACCGGGGTAAACTACGCCATCATAATCACCACCAATGCGGGGCTATGGAGGTATCAGATCGGGGATACGGTGCGCTTTACAAGTACTGATCCATACCGCATCCGCGTCACGGGGCGTACGAAACATCATATCAACGCCTTCGGGGAGGAACTAATTATCGAAAATACGGAAGAGGCGCTCAGGCAGTCCTGCGCCAGGACAGGTGCCGCTATTGCGGAGTATACGGTAGCCCCCGTGTTCATGTCGAGCCGGGAAAAGGGAGCCCACGAATGGCTGATTGAGTTCCGTACCCCTCCGGACAGCCTGGAGGCCTTCGGTACGCAACTGGACGAGGCGCTGAAATCGCTCAATTCCGATTACGAGGCCAAGCGCTATAAGAATATGACTCTGAACCCCCCGAAAATCCATGTGGCGCGTAAAAACCTCTTCTACGACTGGCTGAAATCCAGGGGCAAACTGGGGGGGCAGCACAAGGTGCCCAGACTTTCCAACCAGCGGGACCTGCTGGAAGAACTCCTGGCTTCCAACAGGGAAGTGGGCTCCGGTATCCCGGGGTAGTTTATGGATGTTTTCAGGTGGTTTACCGAGGGATTGAAATAAGAAGGCTCTCAGGAATCATCCAAAACCCGCATTTATCCGTACCTATATCGAAGAATTGACCCTGCTGAACTAATTAATGAGGATGTTTTCAGGGATGGTTTCATCTTGAGGGGGACTTAGACCTACTTTTTGCGATAATTCTTCCATACTATGGCTGAAAGACTCGTTATCTTATCGGATTTATGGGGTGCCAAAAAAGGGCTTTGGATCACCTCCTACCTGGGATACCTCCAACAGTATTTCGACATTGTCTATTACGATACGTCCCAACTGGCTGATCTTGAAGCAAGCCTGCTCACGGCGGAAAAGATCTCTGCTGCCTTTGATAATGGCGGCCTGGAACGGGCCGTACGCAATCTGATGGACAGTGATTACCTTTTGCGCCGGAGGCACCGTAGTGTGGAATGCAGCGCTCAAAGGCCTTCCAGTGAAATCTCTTTATGCGGTATCCCCCCTGCACATGCACCGGGAAACTGAAATTCCGGATTGCCAGATAACCCTGCTTTACGGGGAATACATGAATAACAGGCCCTCAAGGGACTGGGCCCTGAAACTGGGCGCTCCCATGCAGGTAATCCCCCGCTTCGGACAGCAAATGTATTCTGATGAAAAAATTATCCAGAAAGTCTGTAAGGATTTGCTCGATGAAGCCCTAAGAAAGCAGTATCAGCAGCTTTAGGAAACCGCTTTTAACTTGTTCATCGTCTCGAAGGAGAGCTTCTGCTCCGCATAGGGTTTGGTCACCTTGAATTCCGTGATATCGGTACTGGGCAATTCAAACATCGCGTCCGTGAAGACCGCTTCACAGAGGGAACGCAACCCCCGTGCTCCCAACTTGTATTCAATAGCCTTGTCCACGATATAATCCAGGGCCTGTTCGGTGATCTGGAAGGAGATCCCATCCATTCCAAACAACTTCTCATATTGTTTGATAATGGCATTCTTGGGTTCGGTCAGGATTGCTCTGAGGGTTTTGCGGTCCAGAGGCTCCATGTGGGTCAGTACTGGAAGCCGACCGATGATCTCAGGGATCAGCCCGAATTCCTTAAGGTCTTTCGGGATGATATACTTCAACACGTTCTCTTTGTCCAGGGTGGCCTCTTTTTTGGAGGCACTGTAGCCGATGGCCTGCATGTTGAGCCTTTTTGTGATAATCCGCTCAATACTGTCAAAAGCACCTCCGGCTATAAACAGGATGTTTTCCGTGTTTACCTCGATAAATTTCTGATCCGGGTGCTTTCGGCCGCCTTTCGGGGGGACGTTAACCACCGTGCCTTCCAGGAGTTTGAGCAGTCCCTGCTGTACCCCTTCCCCGGAGACATCGCGGGTGATGGAAGGGTTGTCGCTTTTCCGCGCTATTTTGTCAATCTCATCGATGAAGACGATTCCCCGCTGGGCTTTTTCCAGGTTGTAGTCAGCTGCCTGCAGAAGGCGCGTCAGGATACTCTCCACATCTTCTCCCACATACCCGGCTTCGGTGAGTACTGTAGCATCCACGATGGCCAGGGGTACATTGAGCATCCGCGCAATGGTTTTAGCCATAAGGGTTTTCCCGGTCCCCGTCTGCCCCACCATGACGATGTTACTCTTTTGAATCTCGATGTCGTCATCCTTGGTCGGGGGTTGCAACAACCTTTTGTAATGGTTGTAAACCGCGACGGACATTACTTTCTTGGTTCGTTCCTGTCCGATGATATAGGTGTCGAGAAAGTCCTTGATCTCGATGGGCTTGCGAAGGACGAGTTCTGAAACGAGGTCCTCATTGCGGGCCTGCCGGGATTCTTCGGCCACGATCCCATGGGCCTGTTCGATGCACCGGTCACAGATATGGGCATCCAGCCCGGCGATCAGCAGGTTGGTCTCGGGTTTTTTCCTCCCGCAAAAAGAACATTCCAAATTATCCTTGGCCATAATTGTAGCCCTTCTCTAGTATATTAACGTCAAAACCGGCAAAAATTGCCGCAGTGCTTCCGGATGGGAATTCCTTAATCGGAATCCCGCTCCAGGATTTCATCGATCATTCCGTAATCGAGGGCCTCCTTGGCCTTCATCCAGTAATCCCGGTCACTGTCCTCGTAAATCTTCTCAAATTTCTGACCCGTTTGGGCGGCGATAATTTCGTATAGCTCGTCCCGTAGTTTGAGGACTTCCTGGGCTGCAATTTCAATATCACTGGCCTGTCCCTGAGCTCCGGACATGGGTTGGTGAATCATGACCCGTGAGTGTTTCAGCCCGCTGCGTTTCCCCTTTTCGCCTGCACAGAGCAAGACGGCAGCCATGGAGGCTGCAATGCCGGTGCAGATGGTGGCCACATCGGGCTTTATAAACTGCATGGTGTCATAAATCCCAAGGCCCGCATAAACGCTCCCACCCGGAGAGTTGATATAGATCTGTATGTCCTTGGAGGAATCCGTGCTTGCCAGGAAAAGTAACTGGGCCTGAATAATATTGGCCACCTGGTCACTGACCGGAGTCCCCAGGAAAATGATGCGATCCATCATGAGTCTGGAGAACACGTCCATGGCAATGGCATTGAGTTGTCGTTCCTCTATGATGTTAGGGGTCATTCCCACCGGATACATACTCTGCAGCAGGG
>JARRQA010000045.1:0-10466 GCA_037382325.1 Robiginitalea sp. | reverse complement strand
CCCTTCTGGCACAGAAAAAACAGGATGCCCCATATGTGGCCAGCCGCCTTACCATCGACCTGACCGACACCCTTATGGAACAGTACCGTTCGGCCAGCAACCGCATTCTGTTCCTGGACTACGACGGGACCCTGGCCGGCTTTAAGAACGACCCGCAGAAAGCCAGTCCGGACCCCGAACTCATGGAGCTTCTGGATGCGATCTACCGGCAGAAACGGACCGATACCTTTATCATCAGCGGCCGGGACAAGGATACCCTGGGACGCTGGTTTGACGGAAAGAAGTATTCCATGATCGTGGAACACGGGGTCTGGATATCGGAGGCAGGGCGGGATTTCCAGCTGCTGGAGAATGTCAAAAACGATTGGATGCCGAAGATCCGGCCCGTGCTGGAGTCTTTCGTCGACCGGACACCGGGTTCCTTTATCGAGGATAAGAACTATTCCCTCGCCTGGCATTATCGAAACACAGACCCGGATTTTGGTCAGAAGCGGGCCTCAGAACTCAACACCGTCCTTACTTCCCTGATTGCCAATTACGACCTGAGTGTCCTGAACGGGAATAAAGTGATGGAGATAAAGAGCAGCAACGTGAATAAAGGCAGGGCCGCCATGCGGATGATCGCCCGTAAATCCTACGATTTTATTTTTGCTATCGGGGACGACTGGACGGACGAATTCATGTTTCAGGAACTTCCCAGGGAAGCCATAACCGTCAAGGTGGGCCGCATGAAAACCCAGGCCCGTTATTACCTGGACGGGATCGGGGCCGCCCGGGAACTGATCCGCCGTTTTGCCGAAGTCTGATCCGGGACGATTCCTGATGTTGGAAAACTCCCCTGAAATAAATACTTTCCGGGGGTTGTATTAAAATCATCTCATGCGCGGAAATGCACCTCGACATCCTGTCCACAAAAAAATGAACCAGCGTTTAAATTCCCTGTGTTTTAGCTTATGCCTCTGCAGTTTCTCTCTGGGCTTCGGACAGCCGGAAACCGACGTATACCTCGCCAACCTGGAGGTAGGAAGGGAAACGATTTCCGTATCCTCCCCAAAAAATATTTCGAATAACCCCGGGTATGACAATCAGCCTTCCTTCCTGGAGGATGGAACGCTGCTGTATTCCCGGACGCGCAACGGACAGACAGACATCGCCCGGTATTCCCCTGAAGAAGGGACCACTTCCTGGATTTCCAATACCCCGGGGGGAAGCGAATACTCTCCCCTGAAAATCCCGGAAAGGCAAACCGTTTCCGCCATCCGGCTCGACACTACCGGCCTTCAGCGCCTCTACGCCTACCCGCTGCAGGGCGGGGAACCAACCCTGCTGGTGGAGGACCTTAAAATCGGGTACCATCTTTGGGTGTACCCGGAATTGCTGGTCTGCACCGTCCTGGTCGGGGACCGCATGGACCTGGTGGCGGTGAACTTGAAAGACGACAGCCGGTACACGTTTGAGAAGGATGTGGGTCGTTCACTTATGAAAATACCCGGAACCGAAAGGATCAGTTTCACTTCGAAAGGAACGGGAAAAACAATCCTGAAATCAATGGATCCCAGATCGGGGGCCAGCAGGGAGATCATTGAACTTCCGGAAGGGGTTGAGGATATTTGCTGGCTTTCCGGAGAAATCCTGATTTGCGGCCGTGGGAACAAGCTCTTGCGTTTTGATGCGGACAAAGGTGGTTCGTGGTACGAGCAATATGCCCTGGAAAATCAAAATGCCGTAATTACCCGGATGGCATATGACAAAAAACGCGGAAAACTGGCGATGACCACGGCAATCGAAAAATAACATGAAGTTCCCCCACAACATAAGTCGTCTGGAAGCGCTTAGCGACGGGGTTTTTGCCTTTGCCGCCACGCTTCTGGTAGTTTCCCTGGGCCTTGATGAGAGCTGGCTTGCCAAAGATTCCAGGGTCCTGGAACTGATCACTTTTGGGGGCAGTTTTTTTGTATTGATCGCCCTTTGGGCGGTCCACTACAATTATTTCCGGCGCGCGGCCTATGTCGACTACTGGATTATCGCCTACAATACGGTATTGCTCTTTGTGGTCCTCTACTACGTCTTCCCGTTAAAATCCCTGATCAACACCTGGCTGGGGCAGGAACCGATCAGCGTGGAAGGTTTGGCGAGCCTGTTCAGCTGGTATGGGCTTGGATTTCTGCTGATCTTCCTTTGTTTTTCACTGATGTACCGCCGGGCTTATAAAAAGACCAAATCCATGTCCCGGTCCCTAGTCCTTTTGTTCTATTCCCGGCATTTTGCTATCTATGTGGGCGTCGCAGCCCTCTCAATAGGGGTGGCAACCCTGGGCATCGGGATCCGGTTCGGACTTCCGGGCATACTATATGTTCTCCTGGGGCCCTTTTGTTACTGGCATTCCGTCCAATTTGAAAAAACATATCCTAATTCACTACAATGAAAAATCTGTATTTACTCCTCATCCTCCTGACCGCCCTGAATGTCTCACAGGCGCAATCTGACCTGCGTATCTATGACATCATCGATTCGGTTTCAAAAGATCGAATCCAGCAGGACATCACTACCCTTGCTGGATTTGGAACCCGCCACACCCTAAGCGATACGGTCTCCCAAACCCGGGGAATTGGAGCAGCCCGCCGGTGGATCAGGGCCGAATTCGAAAAGATTTCTGACCAGTGCGGCGGCTGCCTTGAAGTCTTTTACCAGCGTAATCTCGTGAAGGCCTCCGAAAACCAACGTATCCCCAGGGATGTATGGGTGGTCAATGTCGTTGCCATTCAAAGGGGGAGCAAACACCCTGATCGCTATGTGATGATGAGTGGGGACATCGATTCCCGGGTCAGTGACCCTAACGACTTTACATCGGATTCCCCCGGGGCCAATGACAACGCCAGCGGGATGGCAGGCACCCTGGAGGCGGCCCGTGTGCTTTCCAAATACACCTTTGACAACAGCATCGTCTTCGCAGGCCTTTCCGGGGAAGAACAGGGGCTATTCGGTGGCCGTGGTCTGGCCGAATTCGCCAAGGAACACGACTGGGAGTTAATAGGTGTCCTGAATAATGACATGATCGGTAACATCCGGGGTGTGGACGGGGTGATCAGTAATCGGGATTTCCGGATTTTCTCAGAACCCGTACCCCCGAATGAAACAGAGCGCCAAAGAAGAGCCCGCAGGTTTTATGGAGGAGAGGTAGACGGGATTTCCCGCCAGCTCGCCCGCTATGTCTACCGGACCACCCAAACCTATATGCCCGAGATGAACCCCATGCTGATCTATCGCCTTGATCGTTTCGGGCGGGGCGGGCACCACCGTCCCTTCAACGATGCGGGCTATGCAGGGATTCGTATCATGGAAGCCCATGAAAATTACACCCAGCAACATCAGGATATCCGTGTTGAAAATGGAATTCAATACGGAGACCTGTTGGAAAATGTGAATTTTGAATACGCCGCAAAGCTCACCGCCGTTAATGCCATATCACTGGCCTCTCTCGGCTGGGCGCCCCCGACCCCTGCTCAAGTGGAAATCGGAGGCGTTGTAGAACCCTCGGCCCGGCTGCGGTGGGAACCGGTGGAAGGTGCCGTGGGTTACAAGGTATACTGGAGGGACACCACCTCCCCCACCTGGGATCACTATCGCTATGTGGAAAACACCACTGAAGTCACCCTGGATGGGATCGTAATTGATAATTACTTCTTCGGCGTGGCTGCCGTCGGAACGGACGGGCATGAAAGCCCGGTGAAGTTCCCTTCCGGGGTTTTCCGTAACTAATTACACCGAATGAGACATCTCTTTCTTTCCAGCCTCTTTGGGGGGGCATTGTTCCTGGCCGCTTGCAGGGGTCCGGTACCCGAGGCGGTGCCCAAGGATTACCGGGATGCTTACCTTCCTGAAATGGAGGGGCTTTTCAATGAATTCCAAAAGCTTCAGGATTTTGGTTCCTACCGGGTATTGGGGGACACTCTTCGGCGTGCCAACAAGGATCTACAGGCATCAGAGCTTTACGTACAGGCGGCCTATGCCTATTGGGAGGCAGGGGATCCGGAGGCCGCCACGACTATGCTTCACCGGGCTATTGACAGGGGGATGTCCAACCCCAAAGTGCTGGAAAAATTCCCGAAGACAGGGCAAAAACCGGAAGGGACTGCCTGGAAACACCTCCTGCAACGGCTGGATTCCATCCAGACCCAGCTTAAAAAACCATCTAACTTCGATCTTAAAACGGCATCCATGGATGCTTTCTGGCCTTATTTCGAAAGAGCGATGGCAGACACCTCCCAGGCACGCAGGCACTTAAAAGCCTTTATTTTTGAGGGACCGCAGGAGATCCGTGATTTCTACGTGGTGCGGTACGGTAGCATTGACAATATGTACGGGCAAATGATCAATGCTGCGCCCGGGTATTATCGCTATCTGAAATCCCGCTTTCAACCGGATAGCCTGAAGGGATTCCGGGAAACCATCCTGGAATCCATGGAGCGCTTTCGGGAACAGTATCCAAAGGCGGTGTTCCCTAAGGTTTATATCGTCCCGGGAATCCTCAATTCAGGAGGGACCGCAACGGAAATGGGCATGTTCCTGGGCGGGGACATGTACGGGCGGTCACCGCAGATGCCTGTAGAATATCTCACCGACTGGCAGGCAGGTGCTATCATGGCATTCTCAGACCTGCCACGCCTCACCATGCATGAACTGATGCATTTCCAGCAAAACTACGGCGATACAGGGAAAAGGGAAACCCTCCTTTCCGCCGTGATCCGTGAAGGGGTTTGTGATTTTATGGTGGAGTTGTCTTCCGGTCAGCCCATGTCTAATGAAAACCTGACCTTTCTGGAAGACCCGGCGAACGAGGCCTGGATTTTCGGGGAATTGCAGCAGGAGCTGACGGGGGACGATTATTCCAAATGGCTCTACAACGGGGGTAGCATTGAAGACCGCCCCCAGGATCTGGGCTATACCGTTGGCTACCTCATCTGTAAATCCTTTTATGAACAAAGTCCCGATAAAATAAAAGCAGTGGATGAGCTCCTGAATACGGATGATTTTAACAAAATTGTCAGAAACAGTGAATATGCCTACCTCCTTGACAAGACCAGCTAAGATTTGTTCAACAGTTCTGTTATGAAAGATTTTCTAACACTTCTCTTCCTCCTGGGCACCCTCTCCACTGCCCTTGCGCAATCATTTACCCGGCAGGATACCCTCCGTGGCAGTATTACCCCGGAACGGGCCTGGTGGGACCTTACCTATTACGACCTCCGGGTTGCGGTCGATCCCGAAAACCGAAGAATTTCCGGTAGCAATGCCATCCGTTACCGCGTGTTAAAGCCATCGGCCCGTATGCAGATTGACCTTCAGGAACCTCTGCAAATTCAGACCGCATTACAGGATGGCCGGGAACTACCCTTTGAGAGAGAGGGCAATGCCTACTTCATTGAACTGCAAAAACCGCAGGTACCGGGAACAGTAGAAGAGGTGGTGGTTCACTACACTGGAAAACCGAGGGAAGCGATCCGTGCCCCATGGGACGGGGGATTCTCCTGGGAAACGGATAGGGACGGGCTGCCCTTTGTGGCCACTTCCTGCCAGGGTCTGGGGGCCAGTGCCTGGTGGCCCAACAAGGATCATATGTACGACGAAGTGGACAGCATGGCCATTCGGGTAACCGTTCCCAGGCCCCTGATGGACGTCTCTAACGGCCGGCTGAGAAAGGTAACGGAAACGGATTCGGCACGTACCTTCCACTGGTTCGTGAACAACCCCATCAACAATTACGGGGTGAATGTGAACATTGCGGATTACACGCATTTCGGGGATACTTATACAGGAGAAAAGGGCGTCCTGGACCTGGATTATTACGTCCTGCCTGAGAATCTCGACAAAGCAAAAATTCAGTTCCAGCAAGTCCCCAGGATGCTGGAGGCCTTTGAATACTGGTTCGGCCCCTATCCCTTTTACGAGGACGGTTTTAAACTGGTGGAGGTCCCCTATCTCGGAATGGAACACCAGAGCTCAGTCACCTATGGGAATGGATACCAGAACGGTTATCTGGGACGGGACCTTTCCGGCAGTGGCTGGGGGCTTACATTTGACTTTATCATCATCCACGAAGGCGGGCATGAATGGTTTGCAAACAATATCACCAACCGGGATATTGCCGATATGTGGATTCACGAAGGGTTTACGGCTTATTCCGAAAACCTTTACCTCGACTATCATTTTGGTACGGAGGCCGCATCTGCCTATGTGATCGGCACGCGGGCCAATATCAAAAATGACCGCCCCATCATCGGACCCTACGGGGTTAATAAGGAAGGCTCCGGGGACATGTACTACAAGGGGGCCAATATGCTACATACCCTCAGGCAGTTGGTGGAAGATGACATCCTCTGGCGCAACATCCTGCGGGGACTGAACCAAACCTTCTACCACCAGACGGTAACCACTCAGCAGGTCGAAAACTACCTGAGCGAACAAAGCGGCAAAGACTTGCAGTCGTTTTTTGACCAGTACCTGCGGACCACTATGGTCCCTACCCTGGAATACCGTTGGGAAGGATCCAGGCTCCTGTATCGCTATACCGAAATTGTAGACGGTTTTGACATGCCGGTCAGGATTTTCCTGGACGATGCGCCCCAGTGGATTTATCCAACCGCCCGGTGGAAAGAAACCGATTTCGGGAAACGGCCGGATGCTTTTCTTTTGGACTCCAATTTCTACGTGATTCCCAAAGCAGGCTGATATTAGATACCTGGCGGAAGTAGAAAGGTAAACCCAGAGACAGGTTAACCCCCTTCCCGTGTTGAGAAATGGTTACCTTTAACCTGTTACAGAGCCCCCTCACCTATGGAATAAAACAGGTTACGGAGGCACAGGATCATGTCCAAACTACCCACAGACCGGCAATTCCTTGACCTTTCGGACTACGGTCGTCCTATGGGCAGGCAAATCGCCTACTGGCTCAGAGATACGCGCCTGACCCCGGTGCACGTAACCCTGGGATTTGTATTGGCAGGGTTGTTGGCTGTTGGGTGCATTCTGAAAGGTTATTACCGTGCTGCCGTGCTCTTCCTTTTGCTCAAATCTGTCCTTGACGCGGCGGACGGGGAACTGGCCCGGGTCAAAAACACGCCCTCCTACACCGGTCGCTTTCTGGATTCGCTCTCCGACATGGGGATCAACCTGCTGATCATCTGGAGTATCTGGAGGATTACGGAGGCCCCTCCCTGGATGGCCTTCCTGGCATTTTTCGGCCTGCAGTTGCAGGGAACTCTTTACAATTACTATTACGCGATCCTTCGCAAGCGGCGAAACGGGGATATCACCAGCAGGATCTTCGAAACCCAGATCCCCAGGGCACTTAAAGGAGAGGAGCAGCGAAACGTGAACCTGCTTTTCAGCATTTACAGGCTCTGTTACGGGGTTTTTGACAAGTTGATCTATACCCTGGACCGGCAGGCAGCCTCTGCCAGGCGCTGGCCCAACTGGCTGATGACAGCGGTATCCACCTTCGGATTGGGCTTCCAGCTGCTCCTTATCGGGGTAATGCTGGCGACGGGACTACGGTCCTACATCTTCCCTTTTTTCATCGGTTACTCTCTTTTTATACTGGTATTTATAGCCCTCCGGCGCATCATCAACCTGAATTCTTAGTATCTTTTGCCTGTGAAGGTATCCCGGCAACCTTAAGTTAACTATATGAAAAACATACCCCTCCTGCTACTGGCTCTATCCTTGTATGCCTGTGAGCTGACTCCCGAAAAAGCGAGCCCGACAGGTATCCTTATAAAAAATGTAAACGTGGTGGACGTAATCGGCGGCACCCTAAGGGAGCAACAGCATATCCTGGTGGATTCCGGCCGGATCCAGGCCATCGCCCCTGAGATCCCCGGAGCAGAAAACTATAAAAAGGTAATTGACGGGAAAAATGCCTATGCCATGCCTGGTCTTACGGAGATGCACGCCCATATCCCATCGCCCCCAACAAACGAGAAGCGCATCGAAGAAACACTGTATCTCTACCTTGCGGGCGGAGCGACCACTATCCGCGGTATGCTCGGACATCCCTATCACCTGGAACTGCGAAAACGCGTAAAACAGGGAGCGGTGGCAGGTCCAAGGATATTCACCTCAAGCCCATCCCTGAACGGAAACACGGTTCAAACCCCAGAAGAAGCCATCCGAAAAGTCCGCCAGTATGCGGCAGATGGCTATGATTTTCTCAAGATTCACCCCGGAATCAAACGTCATGTCTTTGATTCCCTGGCAGCCACGGCCCGGGAGAATGGGATCCCGTTCGCCGGTCACGTCCCCGTGGATGTGGGGATCCGCCATGCCCTTGAAAGTGGTTATGCTACCATAGACCACGTAGATGGCTATCTGGAAGGCCTCGTACCCGAATCTGCAGGGGTTAAGCCAGAAGAAAACGGTTTTTTCGGGTTTAATTTCACCATGCTGGCTGACACCTCGCGAATCGGGGAATTAATGGCCCTGACCCGAAAACACAAGGTCTGGGTGGTACCCACCCAAAGCCTGTTCGAGCGGTGGTTTGCCCCCACTGAGGCCGACAGCCTTCTGGCCCAGCCAGAAATGAGGTATATGCCCCAAAGCACCCTGGATACCTGGAGGCGGGTTAAAAAAGAAGCTATGGAGGATCCTTCCTGGGACCCCGAAATATGGAAGACCTTTGACGCCATCCGTTTGGAGCTCATCCGCCGGCTTTCCACGGAAGGTTACGGTTTGCTATTGGGATCGGATGCCCCCCAGCTATTTAACGTCCCCGGATTTTCCCTGCAACACGAAATCGCCGGGATGAAGCGGGCAGGCCTTTCCCCCATTGAGATCCTCAGGATGGGCACCATTTATCCGGCCCGCTTTTTCGGGCAGGAAGATAATTGGGGGAGCCTTGATGAAGGAAAGGCAGCGGATATCCTCCTTTTGGAGACAAACCCATTGGAAAACACCCAGGCCCTGGGTTCCCTTAAGGGGGTCATGGCCAGGGGGATGTGGTACTCCCGGGAAGACCTCGACCGCAGATTACAGGAAATCGCCGGGAATGCACAGGAAAATGAATAGTCTGTTTCCAGTGTCGGATAGTAATTTTTTCAACCACTCCCCTGGCGCCTCGGTATAAATGGACTGTTTGGCCCGAAATTTTTGACCGTCACAGCGCTCTGGGAATAGTAAAGGATACCCATTCATGAAAATCCAATCCCTGATCAATATGTCGACAAGTAGAAAAACACTCCTGGTTTTCGCCTTTCTGGCAAGTTATCTGTACACCCTGAATGCCCAGATCCTGCTCAGACCGGAAAAGGTCTTTGACGGTATGGAGATGCATTCGCAATGGGTGGTGCTGGTCCGCAATACCACCATCCAGTACGCCGGCCCATCAAATGGAGTAAATCCACCCGCTGGCACAGAAGTAATTGACCTCGATGGAATGACCCTGATGCCGGGGCTCATTGAAGGCCACTCCCACCTGTTGCTTCATCCCTACAACGAAACCCCCTGGAACGATCAGGTGTTAAAAGAGTCCCCGGCTGAACGGGCGATACGGGGTGCGGTACATGCCCGAAAATCCCTGATGGCAGGAATAACCTCAATGCGGGATCTCGGATCTGAAGGCGCAGGTTATGCAGATGTGGCCCTGAAAAAGTCCATTGAAGAAGGTATTGTTCCCGGACCCCGACTGCTGGTGGCCGGGCCGGCTATAGTTGCCACAGGTGCCTACGGGCCTAAAGGCTTCCATGAAGGGGTCTCCGTTCCCCTCGGAGCAGAACCCGCCAGTGGAGTACCTGAGGTCATTTCCGCAGTTCGCAGGCAGTTAGGCGGGGGGGCAGATTTCATCAAGATCTACGCGGATTACCGATGGACCCCTGGAGCGCCGTCACAACCTACTTTTTTGCAGGAGGAATTGGAGGCCATGGTGGCAACGGCCCGTTCCGCCGGAAAATATGCAGTAGCCCATGCCTCCACTCCGGAAGGAATGAAACGGGCCGTCCTGGCCGGAGTTGAAACCATTGAACACGGAGATGGCGGTACCCCTGCGGTTTTTCAGCTCATGAAGGAACGTGGCGTCGTTTTTTTCCCCACCCTGGCGGCCGGGGATGCCATTGAACGGTACCGGGGTTGGGGCGGAAGTCCCGATACAGACCGGATCCGCAAGAAAAAAGAAAGCTTTCGCCTGGCCTTGGAATCGGGAGTTACCATCGGTTTCGGCGGGGATGTAGGGGTTTACCCCCACGGGGAGAACTACCGTGAGCTCGAACTGATGGTGGCCTATGGGATGCAACCGCTGGAGGTACTTAAATCCGCTACCTCAGGCAACGCAAAGACCTTTCATCTCGGAAATCTGGGGCAGGTCAAAAAAGGCTATCTTGGGGATCTCATCGCCGTTCCGGGGGATCCGGGCAAAAACATAAACGCCCTCAGGGAAGTTTCTTTTGTAATGCTGGGAGGGGAAGTGATTCGAAACG
>JARRQA010000044.1:0-20119 GCA_037382325.1 Robiginitalea sp. | reverse complement strand
GTTTGATGAGTTGATCATCAACTTGCCGAATATCCTGATTGCCCTGGTGGTATTTTTTCTTTGTTACCTGCTTTCCACCTATATCAGCAAATTGATCCGCAAGGTGTTGAAAAAGACGAACCTTCAAACATCTATGGTTAATTTAATAGCCAAGCTAACTTCGGTAGCCGTCATTTTAATTGGCCTTTTCCTCGTTCTTTGGATCCTGAACCTAAGCCAGGCCTTAAAGGCGGTACTGGCAGGTGCAGGTGTGGCAGGCCTTGCCGTGGGTCTGGCGCTCCAGGGAGCCCTTGCCAATACCTATTCAGGGATTGTGCTCAGTGCTATAAAGCATATCAAATTCGGGGATTGGATCGCGGTAAAGGATTTACAGGGAGAAGTAGTCAACATAGACCTCAGGGCCATTACTCTGAGGCAGCTGGACAATAACATGGTCTATATCCCCAATAAAATGGTTGTCGAAAACCCGATTAAGAACTATTCAACCACCGCCCAGTCCCGGGTTATCCTGGAATGTGGCGTGGCGTATGACTCTGACCTCCGGCAGGTGCGGGAACTGGTAAAGCAGACGCTGATCGAGCATTTTGACGAAATGGAAAACAATGAGGACATCATTTTCCTGTTTACGGAATTCTCGAGCAGTTCCATCAACTTTGAGGTCCGTTTCGGGATTGACTCGACTTCTGCCCTGGAGGTGGCCCGCGCCAAAACCGAAGCGATGATCGTTCTTAAAGAGGCCTTTGACGCAGAAGGTGTCACCATACCATTTCCCATCCGGACATTGGACTTGCCTGAACGCGCCTTGAAAGCCTTCGACAGGGTTCCGGAAGTACCCAATGGCGCCGGATCGGATTCATAATAGGGGCTTTGCGGCACCCCTCGGAACGATAGCTTTTCTCGAATATGGGAATAAGCAGGAATCCGGTTTTTGGGGTGTCTGAGGCAAATGGGCTAAGAATGTTCCTGTTTGAACCAAGCCTGCCCCTGAAAGAACACTATGTTGGATGTGATAGGCATCGGAGCTGCCTGACCATCGAGAACAACTGAAAACACCTGCGGAATATCAAACAAAAGGATGCCAGTGGGTGTCCTTTTTTTGTCCTGCTACCCGGGAAAGAGATTCCCGTGTTTTCCATTTAGAATCAAATAAAAAGTTTCATGATAGGTGCCACTGCTAACATTGGGAAAGAAGCTCAGCAAGCCAGGAGGGGATTCAAAAAACTCCGGGAGGTGCCCATTTCCTTTCTGTTAAAGGACCGCCTGCCCGGAGGCAGCATTATGATGGCACAACCTGTTTTTGCTGACTTGTTTAAACCTGGAAAACGCAGGAGGTACCGGGTACTGGTTCGACGTTCCTTCAACCTCGGGGGAGAGCGGTTTACACCTTCGGAAATACCCCCTGAGATCCGATTGGGTTGGTTTGCCCATGAACTGGGGCATATTGTGGATTACCGGGATCGAAGCAATTGGGGCCTGATACGGTTTGGCTGGCAGTATATCTTTTCAGGGCGCTTCAGGAAATCAGCCGAAAGGAGGGCAGATGCCTTTGCCGTGGAGGCCGGGTTTGGACCTGCCCTGATCGCCACCAAAAACTTTATCCTGAACCACACCCGGCTGCCGGAGGTTTATAAAAAGACCATCCGTACGTATTACCCTTCCCCGGACGAAATTCTGGAAATGGAACAGGCGCTTCAAAGGCACAAAACGAAATAGTCCCTGACAGGACCTGCTGAATCCAATATTAGAAGTCTTCGGATAGTTCATAGGCACTGGCGAATTCCCTCCATTCCTTGAAGGTTTCCGGCTCCATCACCTTTTGCATTTTAACCTGTCCTCCTTTTTTCTTGCGTTGGGCCTGCCATTGGTAAAATGCCTCTTGTCGGACGAGGGTGACTTTCACTCCTTTTAAGGCGCGACCCCTGGCTACTTTATAGTTCTTATTGGCTTCTTTGAGATAGGAGTCGAGCAATTTATGGGCCTGTTGCAAAGAGTTTTGGCCCTGACCGGCTATCCCAAGGTACCAATGGTGGTAGTAGTCTCCGTCATAAGGATAAGCGCAGATAGTATACTCCGGTATTTCCGTACCCAATTCACTTTCCAGATAGGTCACCGCATCATTGAGCTTATTGACCGAAAGCTGCGAACCTACCGTATTGAGAAAGAATTTGGTTCGCCCCGTGATCCTAATCTCCGTGCGTTCCACATCCGTGAATTGGATCGTATCCCCGATCATATAGCGCCAGGCACCTGAAACAGTGCTGATTAAAAGTATATAGTCCCTCCCGGTCGTTACTTCTGACAGGCCAAGGCTTGGGACCCCCTGTTTCAGACTCCCATCTTCCCTTATGTTTTGCGGGTCAAAAGGGACGAATTCAAAATAGATCCCATTGTCCGTAATCAGTTTCATAGACCGGGTCTCCGGACGGGCCTGGAAAGCCAGAAAACCTTCAGAGGCCAGGTAGGTATCTATCACCTGTATCGGTTTGGCCAGCAGGGCTTCAAAGCTTTTCCGGTAGGGTTCGAAGGCTACCCCTCCGGAGGTATAAACCTGGAAATCGGGCCATACCTGGTGGATGTTTTCTGCCTCGTGATAGGCGATTACCTCCTTGAGCATTAGCTCAATCCAGGAGGGGATCCCACTGATCGCCGCTACATCCCAGTCTCCTGATCCCCTCGCGATCGCCTTTACGCGCTCATCCCAATCGTCTATGGCAGCAATATCGCTACCCGGCTTGTAAAACCCCTGGAACCAGCCCGGAATATTCGCAGCACTAATCCCGCTTATTTCCCCTTCTTCCCAATCCTTCTGCGTCTCCAGGTCGGTGGAACTGCCGAGCATCAAAAAATCCTTCTCGTAGAATTCGGCGGGCAGATCAAAGGCAGCCAGGGCATAGATTTGCCGGATTCCCGCCTTTCGGATACAATTCAGCATTTCCGCGGTTACGGGGATGCGTTTAGGTTCTGTTCCCGTGGTCCCTGAACTTAGGGCAAAATAATCGGGGGATCCGGGCCAGGTGACATCTGCAGCCCCATCTTCAAGCCGATGCCACCACTGCCTGTACATGGAATGGAAGTCGAAAGAAGGTACCCCAGAGGTGAAGGCCTTGTGCGGGGAATCCTGCTGCAGGAGGTCCTGAAAATGATACTTTCTCCCAAATTCAGTATGTTTTGCCTTGTCCAAAAGGGACCTGAGGACTTCCTCCTGTGCTTCCAGTGGGTTTAGTTCAGGAACCACACGATCCCTGATTTCGAGTAACCCTTTTACGATCTTTCCAAAGATGGCCATTGTGTCCGGTTTTAATGATCCGTGGATCCGGTCTGTTGGTGGAGGCAACTCACCTAGCTGCCGGCAAAAGGCGTCCCGAGAATCCCCACGGCCAGCTCAGCCCAGATCAGCAAAAATAAAACCAGGATCAGGGCAATCAGCGCAATCCGGGTATCCCGTTTGGACACCCTTCGGAAAACGACTTCAAATAGGGTGCCGGTAATAAGCAAGAGGCCCCCCATCACCAAAAAATCGGTATGGGACCAGTTTACTTCTGAAGAAAATTGCATGCCGATCCACGGGATCAGCAGCAGGATACATATGGCTATCAGGATTCGGAAAAATCTTTTGTTTGCATTCATAAGATATGAGATTTGTGGTTGTTTTTAAAAATGAAAGGTTACAGACCATAGAGTTCTGCCTGATCGCCCACCGCCAGCGTGGCCCATAAGACCAAAAAGGCCATGATAACCCTGAAGAGAGAGGGAACCGAAACCCTCAGGAATTTCCGTGCCCTGGCAATCAGGGGAGGGCAGGAGCATAAGGCGATCATCAGGTAAAACATACCCGGGATGGAATGCACCAGCAGGGTATTCAGAATACCAAGAGTGACAAAGAGCAGCGTGAAGGCCCATAAGGGGGCGTCTTTAATGGAGTAAGGTGCGTGCATATCGCTACTGTTTTAACATTTGTTCAATGGCATTGATGTGTTTTTTAAAAGCCTCTTTTCCGGTATCCGTGGCGAAGTATTTGGTGTTGGGCTTTCGGTCCATGAATTCTTTTTGGTAGCGGATGTAATCCTTTTTCTCAAGGGTCTTCAGGTGGCTGGCGAGGTTTCCGTCTGTAACACCGAGCAGCTCTTTCAACCCATTAAAATCCAAAAAGTCATTGACGACCAGGGCAGACATGATCGCCAGCCGAACCCTGTTTTCAAATGCCTTATCCAATGCATTGAGTAGTTCTTTCACGCCGGATATTTCGTCTTTACAATAATCCCGTATACGATGTGGAGCAATCCAAACCCCACAGCCCAGAGTATGAGCCCAAAGCTGATAAACTGAAAGGCGAGCAGTCCCAGCACGATTTCCAGAAGCCCCAGATTGCGTATTTCATCCAGGGTGTATTTGCTGGCGTTGACCAGGGCCAGCCCGTAAAAAACAAGGGTCATGGGAAGTACCAGGCCCGCATAGCCATGGCTGAGGAACACCAGGCAAACGATCCCCCCGGTTACTAAAGGAATTGACAGGCTGATGAGAATGCGGCGGGTCTGCTGGTCCCAGACCTTCTGATGCCGCTTTTTTGTTTCCCTGGTGGTCAGGAAGATCACCAGGCTTATGCTGACCACCAGGGTTCCAAGCCCGATCAGCAATAAGTCTGTCAGGGCATCCCCGGGAAGGACAACCTTTTCGAAGGTCAGGTAATCCCCGCCTTCAAATACAAAGCTGTGTATGAGGTACGCTCCGACCAATGCAACGATTCCGGCCGAAATTCCCGAAAGTCCGCTCAGGGAAATAAACCTGGAGGACCGGCTCATCATCTCCCTGATTTCCTTGAGGTCTTGAAGGTATTTCTCTTTCATATAAAAGTACTTTGAATTACAAAGTAAATAAAAAATTATAATACGTCCTCTAAAACCCCTGATTTTATTTAGGGAACAGGTGTTTCAGTTGGGTTCGGAGTGAGAGCCCATGGGTGATAGTGCATTCCATGGATTCTCTCTGAACACCCCAGATGCCATCACGGTTTTCAGTCGCTTGTGCTATAACCCGCATAAAGCCTGGACGCATTCCTTCATACCCGAAGATGGTGTCGCAGTATTCCCCTTGCCAAAAACCGGTCTTATGGCAGACCTCTCCATAGGTAAACAAAAATTCAGCTATGAGAATTTTGACGGTCGCGACAGCGATAACCTTTGACCATTTCAATTAAAAAAGGGTTTTTGGCTTCGGCTGAAGGGCCTTTTTATGGTTCCGGGATTTCCTCCCGTCAGCCTTCATGAGGCGTTGATTTAAGGGATTTCTCCTTGAACTCACTCGGGCTGATCCCGTATTTTGCCTTGAATATTTCCGGTTTTACGGGCCAATTCATCCAGCCGAAAATTTTTCCCAGGATTTTTGATGATTTCCCCGGCCAGTTGCCGAATGGTCTTTAAGTCCCGTTTCAACAGGTTGGTTGGATTCTTCCTGCGGGAGGCAAACTTTTCGTGGTCGGATATTTGCTGGGAAAGCAATTGATATACGACGCCCTCAATTTTAATAACGCGCATCATTCCCCTGGTCTTGAGATTTATAAGGGAACTCACCTTGTCTGCCATCCGCAAATCATAGGATCCATAATGGGAATAGGTGTTTTCGTGGTCAAGGTCGTGAAAGACCTCGTAAAGGCGCTCGTTGAGCTGCTCCACCCCGTTGAGGCGTTTTTTCAGGAACTTTCTGCGGATGATCTGTATCACGTTGATTTCAAGGGGGACCTCTTTGGGAAAATACCAGTAGCTCAACCCCGAGTCCTTGTTGGTCAGGATTACAGATTGGTATTGTTCCATGGTTTTGATCTGGTCCTTGGGCTCATTGTCGAATTTATGCCGGCAATACCCCTCGAGGCAATAAACAAAGTGCAGGGGGTTGTGGTTCGGGGTATCCAGGATGAGTTTCACCTCTTCATAGAAAGTGATCTGGAAAATCAGCAGGCTCACCCCCCAGTCGAAAGTGACCAGGCGGATGCTCCCGTTGGCATGGGCCCCACTAACTTCCAGGACAAATTCCCCCCATCGCTCACGAATCCGGCCACCGATGACTTCCCGAACCTGACGGAGCATCCCAGCGGTATCTTCGGCTGTGATGTGTATGTCTGTCATTTCCTACGCAGTACTATATTTAGCAGTTGGGATGAGCCGCACTGTTAAAATCCCCATTTGGATCCTCCAGGGCATCCTAAAAGCCGGGACACCGCAATAATGCACCTTCACTAATTGCCCTCAATCTGATTCAACAGCTCTTCCACTGCCCGTTTGAGCTGAGGGTCTTCCCCATTAGCTTTGCTGTCAGGGGCATTGTCCACAATTATATCTGGGACAGCCGGCCCGTGCTCCATGTTTTCCCCGGTGGCCTTTACATACCAGGCCCTGAAAGGCATCCTTACAAAGGAACCATCCATCAGGCGGAAGCCGCCGGTGGAAATCACAGCCCCGAACGTGGGTTTTCCCACCAGGGTACCGATGTCCAGTGTCTTATAGGCGTGTGAAAAGATCTCCGCGTTTGAATAGCTGGACTCATTGCACATCGCTATTGAAGGCTTTGTCCAGGAAGTGAGCGGCAGGCGTTCACTGAACGGGTAGTACGACCGGAATTTCTGGTTTTCCTTTTCCAGGCTGGCCGCGGCACCCCGTGGAATGGTGTAGGCGTGCTGGCGTACGTTCAGCACGGTCATCAAATAATCCGTGGTCCAGCCCCCGCCATTGAAGCGGACATCGATGACGATGCCTTCCTTCCCAAGTCCTGACGCCATCAGTTCCCGCTCAAAACGTTCAAAACTGGGCATGTTCATGCCCCGGATATGAATATAACCGAGTCGGCCTCCGGAGTATTTCTCGGTCAGTTGCTGCCGCTGCCTGACCCATTCTTCATATAGGTCAGTACCGATGCTGGAAGAAGGCCGGATCACGACCTCCCGGTCATCCCGTCCATTGCGTACCGTCAACAGTACCTGGTTGTCGGTTTCTTCATTGAAGAGGGCATTGAAATTCACGCCGGATGCAATGGGCTGGCCGTTTACGGAGGTGATAACCTCCCCTTGGTTCAGCTTGCTTTTGATTTTGTCCGCCGGGGTATTCGGGACCACATGCACGATTTCTACCCCGCCCTTGACCGGTTTTACTTCGATGCCCAGCCGGCCAGTGCTTTCCTGCTGTGTTTTTTCCGGGTCCGACCCGTAAAGGCCCATATGGCTGGCATTGAGCTGGCCAAGCATGATGTTGAACATATACCTGAAATCCTGGGTGGTAGAGGCGGCCAGGGTCCAGGGCTTGAATTTCTCCTTCAGGGCTTCCCAGTTCTTCCCGTGAAAGTTCGGATCATAAAATCCTTCGTTGAGGGCACTCCAGGCCTCTTCAAAAATTTGATTCCGTTCCTGGTGATGATCGATCTCCATCGCAGCGGAGTGGGGGAGGGGGGTAATTTTTTCATCCTTGACCTTGGACAAACTGCCCCTGCTTTCATAATATACCTCTCCTTCATACATGCTGATATTCCCGGGGCGTGTCCCGCCCTTGGTCAGTTGTTTTATGTCCTTTCCGTCCCATTTGATACTGTAGAGGTCGGAACCTTCATCCAGACCGGTGGAAGTGGTGAAATAAAAGGTTTCACTATCCTCAGAAATGACCACGGACCTTTCATCCCCTGGCAGGGAGGTAACCTGCGCCAGGCGGTCATAGATTCTTTCGAAATCAATTTTAATTGGCTCAGGTTCTTTCTTGCCGTTCTCGTCTTTGTCCTTTTCCTCCTCCTTTTCATCGTCTTTATCTTCATCGAAATAGTACCCTTCTTCCCTGTCGCGCTGGGTCTTCTCATAATCTTCCTCTGTGAGCCAGACGAACCAGATATCTGCATCCCCCCCATTGTTCCTCGTGGATGAGAATGCCAGTTTGTCCCCTTTGGGGCTCCAGTAAGGCATGCCATCTCCCTTGGGGTGCATACTTATATTGACCGGCTCACGGCTGTTGTCAGCAGGGTGGATGTATATTTCGCTGTTGAAATTCAGATCGTCCAGGGAATACGCGAGCCAACGGCTGTCCGGGCTCCAGGCAATACCAGAGGGGGTTGCCCATCCCTTTAGCAAAACTTTTTCATCTGATAAGTTCCCTTTTTCATCTATGGCGGCCACCCGTAATTCACCTCTCCCGATCCGGTAGGCAATTTTTTTGCCGTCGGGGGAAATATTCAGCGACATTTCATGGGCCTTCGAATTTGTGATCCTTTCCAAGTCAACCTTGAGGGTTTTAAAAAGGTCTGATTTGTTGGCGTCCCCTGAACGGGCCATGTAAAGGTCCTTATTGCCATCCCGGTCGGAAATGAATATCAGGGTGGAATCATTCAGCCATTGGGGCGCCTGGTCGCGGTATGGATGGTTGCTGATATTGACAGCTCGCTTTTTCTCCTTGTCATTTTCCTTAATGAAGATTTCCCCCCGGATCTCCAGGGCGATGTATTTGCCGTTGGGAGAAATGGCATATTCGTCTATCCCATTGGTGTAGGTCTTCCGCTCCACGGGATCGAACCGGTAATCAGTGCTGATCGCCACCTGGACAGGCTCAGGCTGCTGGCCCTCCTGCATCCGGTAGATACCAGTTTTCCGCTCAAAAACGTAGTGGTTCCCGGACACATCGAAATGGCGGACCCCATCTTCGGTGAAGTTGGTTAGCTGCTGCAGCCCCCCGGATTTTTTGCCTTCGGCCAACCCCTGTTTTACGAGGTTATACCTGCCTGAAGTGGCGCTTATGTAAACGAGCGTATTGTTGTCTTTCCACCTGGGCATATAATCGTTCATCTCATTGTCAGTGAGCTGGGTGTAGCTATCGTTACGGGTGTCATAGATCCAGATTTCCTGATCTGAGGGCCCACGGTACTGCTCACGTGCTACCCGGCAGGCACCCCTGGTAAAGGCGATATACCTGCCGTCCGGCGACAGGGCAGGCATGTCGCCTACCGCATTCAGAAAACGCTCCGGGGTGCCGCCTGCCGGGGCTACCTGATAGATTTCTGCATCCCATTCGACCTGCCTGAAGGTCCTGTTTGTGGTGAAGAGGATTTGATCACCTTCCCAGGTGTACGCCATGTCTCCCGCCGAATGATAGGTCAGTCGGTTGGGAATGCCCCCGCCCGCCGGGATCGTGAACACATCGTTATTTCCGTACCGGGCGCCGGTAAAGGCTATCCGGGAACCATCAGGGCTCCAGACGGGGTGCGTTTCGTACGCTTCATGTATAGTCAGCCTTACGGGGTCGGATCCATCCAGCTGCATACGCCAGATGTCTCCCTGATATGAAAAAGCCACCTGCTTCCCGTCCGGGCTGATGGCCGGGGTCCGCAGCAGGTCCTTTGTTTTGCTTTGGGCAAAGGTGCTGAGCACCACAAAAAAGAGTGTGAAATAAATCGCCAGGTTTCGCAATCGAGAACGTTTTTGCATGGGAGTCAATTCAATGGATTTTTTTGTTTCGAACATCAGTTAAAAATAGCGATTTTTAAAAGAAGCCCTCAGGGCAGTGGAGGGTGCGGTTACTCTCGGATATGCTCTAAAACCCTCTCAAGGATTTCATCGGTTTCATCCAGTAAGTGGTCTTTGATGAAGATGTCCGGAATGACCCCTTCCCCGTTTCCTCCCCCGCCAGGGTCCCGAACCCGTAGTCCTGAATCTGGGCAGCAGTCACCGCGGACTGGGAGTGGGATTGCCGGTTGACCAACACATATACCTTTCCGGGGAACCTCTTTGTTTTGGGTTGAGGATCATACGGCTCAAAGGGGTAGTCGTAGACCTCCCCGTTTTTGTGCCTGAGGACTTCCTGCCAGAATACCGTTGTGGTATCCCTCCGCCGACGGGTATCCTCTTTCAGGAGGGCGCTGGTTTTGAGGGTGAAACTGGAATTCCATTTAAAGGGATGGTCGGCCAGATATGAAACCAAATAATCGCTGAAAGCATCATCGCCCCCCTTGTTGTTCCTGAGGTCAATGATCAGATTTTTGCTCCCTCGTTTTTTGATTTTGACAAAAGCAGAATCGACAAATTCCTGAAAGGTCTCCAGATCCCCTGAAAGATCCCCCGGGTTCAAATACGCGGAGGGCCCGAAGAATTTTAAGCCCCTTTCCGCATTCAGAATTTCAGTTCGCCTTGCCTCATAGCCATCGATGGCACTTACGGAGGATACCGTGAATTTTTGAATCACTTTCCCCGACCGTATTTTAACCTCAAAAATGTCCTGTCTGCCAAAGACCTGCCAGTAATACCTGGGAAAGGAATACAACTCTATTTTCACATTTTTAAAATAGGGGCGTTCTGCAGATACCTGTGGGTAGATATTTTCGAGTATTTCTGCAATGGATACCCCGTTAATGCCCAAAACCTCCGACCCTGTCGCTATGCTGTCGTTCCCGGACCAGTTCCTTCGCACCAGAGCCCTGCCGTCCTCGAAGGCGAGTTCCAGCGGGAAAACCGTGCCACCGCCATAGGCGTATTCTATATAGGACTGGGCAGGGAAATCAATTTCCGTATGCCCGTTGTCAGCTTTTGAGATCACCCTTTGAAAGAGGTTCGTCACCTCCAGTAAATTCAGACTGTCTTTTTTTATCGAGGCTCTTACCGTATTGAAATTATTGTCGAAGACCTGTTTTGGGGTATAGGCGTATAAATTGTAATGGGTTTCTTCAAGAGAAGACTTCAGAAAATCCATATCTTCCAGCACCTGTTGCTTTGAAAAGCTGTTCTGAGCATGAAGGCCCCCCAGGGAAAACAGAACGAGGATTGAGCAGAGATTTCTCAACGGCGTCGCAATCTTCATAGTGGTTTTGAATTTATCATTAATAAAGTTTAGACCGCAAAACTAGTTTGAGAAGGTGAGTCAATCGTCCGAATGCTTCTGTTCGGACCTTTTTTCAACTCTTTGATGTACTGACCCGGGGTTTTTTCAGGACTTTGCCTTTTCAACATAAAAGTGAAGCCTCCCGTTAAAGGTTCTCCAGGTTTTTCCTCGTCCATTTATTCTCCAGGTTGCCGGTGTTCAGGGTGGTTTTAGGTTCAATCAGGACCACCTTAACCTCACCAGAGGCTTTTGGTTTATGCTCGACTCCCCTGGGAATGATAGCGATTTCACCGGGGTTTATCTCCAGGGTTTTATCCGGTAATTCTATGAGCAAGGTACCCTCAATGACCAGAAACAATTCATCCTCATCTTCATGATGGTGGCGGACAAATTCTCCCCTGAACTTTGCCACCTTGACCAGCTGACCGTTAAGCTCTCCCACGATCCTGGGGTTCCAGTAATCGTCAAAGGCATCAAACTTTTCGGAGAGGTTTATTTTCTTTGTTTCCAATGTGTTGATTCAGGTTTGTTCGCTACGGTTTTAATCTTCAACCCGATATGGTTTGAGTTCCTCAAAGAAGAAATCGTCATTAGGTACGTCAAAATCAAAACCGGTGACCTCAAGGTTGTTGTCCGTGTTGAATTGTACGGTCCCGAAACTGAACCAGGCCTGGGGGTGGTCCCAGTGGATTTCCCAGACGTCGTAGTGCCAGTGCGTGAGGCGTGCCGAGAGCAGGGGGGAGTGCGCAAACTCCAGGTGTAATTCCCCATCGGTGTCCCGGACGTAGAATTTCCCATACAAATCGGACTGGTAGGTGCCAGTGAGCTTTTCGCGGGGAACCGAAGGTCGTGTATTCATGAGGCGTTTTTCCTTTCGGTCGGCAATCCGGGTATCATTGGCGATTCGTTCGTTTGTCCGCTGCAGATACTCGGCGGACCAGTCTTTTACGGGCTCCACCCCGAGATAATGGTCCAGGGCGTAATAGGTAGCCGCCATAATGGGGCTTTTAACCCCGTTGGTGAGCACTACCACCCCCAGGTTTTCATCCGGGATTAAAGTGACAGCAGTGATCATGCCGTCATAGCCCCCCGTGTGCCCCACGCGCATTCGCCCATGGTAATCGCTCAGGCCCCAACCCAACCCATAGCCGCTGAAATGCCGGTTGAAATCGTTCGGGGAGGTGTGGTCTACCGTGAAGTTGTTATGGGGGGTCCAGACCATATTCCTGGTTTGTTTGGAGAGGAGGGTATCCCCATTGTGGATGCCGTTGTTCAGGTTAAAGGCCATCCACTTGGCGAGGTCTGAGACACTCGAGATCAATCCGCCGGTAGCGGCGACGTTATCCCAGCTGGTCCAGGGGATGGGATAGTTACCCGCGGCATTCCGGGCATGGGGAGTGGCGTAGTTCCCTTTGGATTCCAATTGCTTCACGGAGGCTATGGTCCTGTCCATACCCAGGGGTTCCAGGATGCGTTCCCTTACATTTTCAGCCCAGCTCTTCCCGGTAACCGTTTCGATGATTTCCCCTGCGGCGATAAACATGAGATTGGAGTACCCGTAACCTGCCCGGAACGGGTAGGCCTGTGGGACATACTGGTAACGTTTAATGAATTCCCGGGCCGGCAGTTCGGATTTGTACCAGATATTATCGCCACTGAAGGTCCCGAGTCCTACCCGGTGGCTCAGGATATCGCGAATGGTGGTGTGCTCGCTGACCCAGGGGTCATACAGGTTAAAATACGGCAGGTATTTCCGTACCGGGTCGTTCCAGTCGAGTTTGCCTTCCTGAACCAGCATGCCGATCATCGCGGAGGTAAAGGCCTTGGAATTCGAGGCAATGGCATAAAGGGAATTGGCATCCGGGGCCCCTTCCTTCCCTACTTCCAGGACCCCATAGTTACCCGTGAATACAAGCTCCCCATCTTTTACAATACCGATGGATGCGCCGGGGATGTCCCAGTCATCCACCATTTTGCGGAAATAGTTATCCAGTTCAGGCAGGTTAACGTCGGGGGCTTCCTGGGATGCCAGGATACCTGGCAGAAGCAGTAAAACAAACAGGAGTGCGGTGAATTTCTTCATATCTAAATTTAGGGAATTTCTATTCTCCGGTTCCTGATTACAATCGTATTTTTTCCATCGATACGAAACTGCCCGGCAATCTTCTGCCCGTCAACCGGCCGGATTTTGATCCGTTTGTTTTCTCTGATGAAGAGTTCCTTTTCAGAAGTTGTGCTGCTGATCAGTAGGGCCTGTTCCTGGGCAGGGACGAGATTCACAAGAAAAAGGCTGAAAAGCAGTAGGGTTCTTTTTTTCATGACACCGGATTGAGCGCAGGATAGCGGCGGATTTTATGTTAAGCTCCGTCCTTAATTCGACAAAAACTCCCGGATATCCCCGGATAATTTTATAAAATCCGGTTCGTGCGTATACATCATATGCCCTGCTTCGTAATAGGTCATTTTTATTTTTTCCCGCTGGATCCCGTTGCGGGTAAAGGTGTATTCCGCATCGAAGAACGGACAGATCAGATCGTAATACCCGCTGGCCACCATTACCTTCATTTCGGGGTTCCGCCTCATAGTTTCACTGAGCCTGCGGGTTACATTTACAGGGGTGGGTTCCCAGTAACTCCCCTCAGGGACCGTACGCCACTTCCATTTTCGGGAGATTTCACTGTTGGAAGTTAAATAGGGGCGGTCCATTTTTACCTTGAGCTTCGTGGCATAATAATGATTCAGGGCCGCCGTATACGCTGAACTAATTTGGTAGTCCGAGGGGTCTCCCAGGTGGGGCCCGTCGGTTAAATCATCTACTTCATCCCCCATAAAACGGCCATCCAGCCGCCCGATGGCGAGTCCCTGGTCTGCCAGTAATTGCTTTTGAAATCTCGGCATTAAAATCCTGAGGTTGGATTTCAGGATGTAGTCCCTGTCCAGGCCGGTGAAATAGCTCAGCTTTTCTGCCGCCTGGTTTTTCTCGGCCTCTGTGAGCAAGGAGCCCTTGTACAGCACAGGGGCATAAGAATGGTAGGTGTAGTTCCGGCATTCCTCGATAAAGGCTTCCAGCGTTTTGCCCTGCCCCGCTTTTTTGTGATACCAGGCCGTTGCCGCCATACTGGGCAGGTAGGTCAAATAGGAGGTGATGTTGTCGTGGACCGAGGTAGACCCGGCATAGTCGAGGGCCTGGGATATCAGAATAAGTCCGTTTAAGGCCATATCCTGCCCGTCCCCTTCCAGCGCATTGGCTACGGCTGCCGCCCGGGTGGTGCCAAAGCTTTCCCCGGCAATGTATTTTGGTGAAAACCAGCGATTGTTTTCAGTGATCCATGACCTCATAAAATGAGCTATGGAGTCTGCGTCCTCGTTCAGGCCCCAAAAGTCTTCCACTTTGCCTTTGCCGATGACCCTGCTGTAGCCGGTGCCCACGGGATCGATGAAAACCAAATCGGTTAAATCAAGGAGGCCATTTTTGTTGGTAACCAGGTTGTACGGGGCCGCCCCGTCATCTCTGCGGGCATCTGAGTCCACTTTTACCAGCTCAGGGCCGAACAGACCCATGTGCAGCCACACAGAGGCTGATCCGGGCCCGCCGTTAAACACAAAGGTGACAGGTCTTTTCGTGGGATCCTTTATGTCCTCCTTCACATAGGCCACAGACCATATGGATGCCACCGGCTGGCCGGACGCATCCTTAAGATAGGTTTCCGAGGCAATGGCCCTGTAGCGAATGGCCTGCCCCCCATTATTTACTTCATGGGAAGTTATAAACGATTGCGGCTCCGGTATTAAAATGGAATCCTGTTGGCCGTCCTGTCCCGTAACAGCTGTTGAAAAGATGAAGAAGAGTGCAAATACTTTTAATCTAAACATGATCGGTTTTTTATGACTTAATGATACAATCCGTTACTGGGGGAGCCGCTTTTTTACCAGGGCGATCTGCCCCATATGGGCGGCCATATGCTCCAGGACGTGGAACCACGCCCAGTGGTTGTTGATGCCTTCTTCGATATTGGAAGCAAACCAGGCATCATCTCTTTTTTTAAGCCCCTCAAGGGTCTTCTGTCTGACCCCGTCCCAAAGGTCCAGGTAGTACTGTATGGGTTGGCCCCTCAATGCTTCCCTGGATTCCGGGCCCATGCCACCGGCCAATTCCAGCAGGGCAGCCTCTTCTTCGGTCCATTGCCGTCCTTCGAGGGTCTCTACCTGATAGTAGGACTCTGTGGCTGCCAGATGCATGACCATGGCCCCGATGCTGTTCGCCTGTTCATCCACCAGGAAATCGGTTTGCTCCTGATTGAGATCCCTGACCTCTTCAGCAATCCGATCCTTTAGCTCCTCCAACATGTCCACCATAATCCCGATTTGAGGGGAATAGCCGGTCTCCGGAATAATTTCATACTGACCCTGAAGGGAGGTAAGGGCGAATATAAATACGAAAAAGCAATAGATGTTTCTTATCGATGGCATCGTTTTGAATTGTTGCATTTTGTTAGGTGTTGAGTCATATCCCGGGCGGTACAAGGACCTCTTTTTAGGCAGCTTATACACTACCTTCAGTGGTATTGTCCGTCAGGTATCTGATTATTATGCCAAGTTGTCCCAAATGGTAAATATCGTGGTGGAGCATTCCGTTTATCAGAAAACTGTATTTGTAAACCCCTTTAAAATCCGGATCGTAATACGTTTCTTCCAGAAAACCATCCTTTTTTTCCTTTAATAACCCCATTAGCTCCGAAAGGCTATTGTCGTATTCAGTTTTTATTTTATCCCAGCCTTTGGCTTTTAATTGTTCGGGTGTCAGCCAGTTTTCTTCACAATCGTCTGTTTTGGTTCCTTTTCCGGTCCTGATTTTCAGGATGGCTTCGTTTCTCCAAAATGTCAGATGGGAAAGGAGCTCGGCAATGCTGTGTAACCCTTTGATTGGCCTTACAAAAACCAGGCTGTCGTCAATTCCATTCAATTTGCTTTCATAAGAACTGCCTATCCATGTTTTTCCACCCCGGATAACATTCAATTGTTCAATGATATGATTGATTACAGGATCCATCGAAAATTTAAATTACCAACAATGGTTAAAAAAAGCCTGCTTTAATCGCTTTTATTTCTATTGAGAAACCGTTTTCACCCATTGCTCTAGGGCCGCCGGATATTCCGGATGCAATTTAGACCAGTACGGAAAATCACTGCCTCCAACTTTATACATCGCATGGGAGGCCATAAATGTCAAAACGCCCATCTATATATGTCTATCCCAAAGGCGGTTCTTTCATTGTATGGCTGAAACCGGTAGGAGATGGCGCCAGAGATCAATCCGGGGATCAGGGAGCCCCGGAGTAGTTTACGATTCATAGGTTATAAACTTTTCATAAATCCGATATTGTCGACGACAATCACGCCGCTTTCAGTTTTGTCAAAGACAAATCGTATTTCCTCAATTCGGGAGGGATCAAAAGCTTTATTTGACTGCCGTAACTCCTCTAAGGGGAAATAAAAAGTCTGGAAAACTTTTTCGGATTGTTTATCGTCCAGGATGAAATCTGCCTTCATAATGACCACTTCAATTTCTCTTTGCAGCGGTGAGAAGGTGCTCAGCGGAAAGGAGATGGTTTGTCCCGTGGAGTCCCTCAACTGTATGGTAAAATCAATGGGTTCTTTAACGGCCGCTTCGTCTGATTCTTCCCCTTCGTCCGTTTCGACCTCTTCGGTATTTTCCTCACGCGTCTCCTCTTTGTTCTCTGCCCATTTTCCCTCTGATTTAGGAGAGGCAGATTCACTGGATTCGGCCATGGAAAAGACCAGGGCGGCTGAGGAATCGATCGCCACATGGGGCAGGCCGATGGTATAGCTGGCAAGGAGGGAGTCAGGGACCGATACAATTGAATCTGCGGGGTGCCCGGGATCATAGTGCCAACCCACAAAAAGGGCCCTGCTTCCCTTTTTCTCCCATTTGAGCTGAATTTCCTGTTCCCGCCAGACTGAAAGGTTTCTGGTATGGATTGCGCCACCTTCCAGTGTGGTGCTGACCACATCGAAGTCTTCGTCAAAGTCCGCAACCGGATTTAAATTTGAATCCTCGAACTGGTTCAGATAGATGGTTTCCGGGAGCCAGTCCTTACCGCTTCTCGCATCGACAAACAGGGGGAGGTATTCCTTTCTGTTTTTTAAGGTAACCTCCAGAAAGGAGCTGATATAGACTTCTGCAATTTTCCGCTGATCATCCGAAGGAAGCAACTGTTTGAGGTTCAGGATGCCCGTGAACGGATTGCCGGTGTCGTTTTCTCCCCAACTCGTATTGAACTGTCCGTGATTTGCGCCATAAACGTACACGCCCGCCTTGAAATGGTAGAGGCTGTCCGTAAATTGCACCCTTTCATATTGCTGGGACCCCATATACGAACTGACATCCGCGTCCTGTGCGCCATGCAGGACCAAATAACTGACATCTTCAAACTGCGCCCGGCTGTCCCCGGGCTCGTACTGCCCATCGACCGGAGCAATGGCCACTACCGACTTTATATTGTAATTGTAGTCAAATGTTACGGAGGCGTCATCCGGATAATAAGGAAGCGCATTAAACATGGCAGCATGGGCTACCGCTTCCCCGCCCCTGGAGTGGCCTATAAGGGCCAGGTTGGAAGTGTCGATTTTATGGTAGAACAAATGGCCCTTCGTTTGGTTCCATTGGTGCCAGACCTTTAAATGTTCCAAAAGCAGCCATCCCCTGGCATCGTTTTCCTTTTCCAGTCCGCCAAAAATATTGGACCAGGATCCATTGATGAAATTTTCATCGACCGAAGCCAGGATAATACCCCTGGAGGCGAGTAGTTCGCCCAGATATTCATATCCGGGATCCGAATAGTCCTGCATGCTGTGGTTGCCATGTACAATAAGAGCCAAAGGAAAAGGCCCTTCGCCTTCCGGGTACCATACCCTCGCATTCAGGGGCAGGGACTTCGAATCAAAACCCCAGTATTTCTCGCGCCACCAGCCCCCGAAACCCTCCCAGTTGTCGATAAAGGCCAGCCCGTTTACCGAATCTGTTTGAAGGTCCGCCTCCGCACCGTATTCCGGTCGATGGAGATCTTTCCCGCTTCCGTATGTAAGCGTCCTTACCGGGTAGCTCCCTTTTTGGGAAGGGGAAGGGGCTTTTATCTGTGAGATTTCCGATTCTGCAAGCCGGGCAGCATTTTTAATGGGCCCAACCTCAAAACCATTCCGGTAATACAGAAATCCAACCACCACAAATCCGCCAAGGCCTATGATAAGACCCAAAATGGTTAGAAGCTTTTTTGACCGCGAAAGATTTTTAAACCTGGATTTTTTTAACACCGTGATTGCGGCTCCCGCGACCGAGGAAAGTACTACAAAAATGAGTGTCAGGACCCAGTCACGGCTCATGAGAAAAAGCAGGGGGACAGTCATTAAGAGAGCCCTTTTTAAAAACCCGGGTATTTTGCCTAACTGGTCTATGGCCCATCTGCCTATGAAACTACCAATAATAGCCGCCAGGGCGAAGGCCAGGAAAAACAAGAGTACCCATCCGTCCCTGATGTTCCTGAAAGTACCTAAGGCAAAGAGGATCCAGAAAAAGGCCGTAACCACTAAAAGTCCCAGAGAAGCCCCCCGAAGTGTGTCTTTTCCCGGTTGAATTTTTTTGATCTGAGCGATTAGCCAGCGCCGTACTTGCCGTAATTTATGCATCATCGTATTGGTGTAAAGCAGGTTTGGTACTTAAAGGTAACATTATTCCCAATGCGACTTTAAAGAATGACTAAATCGTTAATTGTTCTAAGGCCTTCCGGAGTTCCTTCATCCCTACTTCGACTGCCAACATTCTGCTTTCCAAAGCAGGGCCAGGTCTGGAAAATATTCATATTAGAGAAGTTGTTTTGGCATATGGCCCGAAATCATGATTTTACCGCATTCCTCGAATGATACGGATCATTGTTTTCTGGTTTCCGTTTGTTTAACCTTGGTGATCAATCCCCCTCCCTGAACAAGCAATTAGGTGATGTTATGAAACTCGATGATTGGTTCTTTTGGGTTCTATCGCACACAATTGGATTTGCCGGTGCCCTATTAATCGGTTTTTTGGCAATTCATCTGTTTTCTTTTATCGGCAACCTGCTTCCTGAGATCATTGCATCGGGACTTGGGTATATTCTATGGGGTGGGATAACCGGTTTATCGATAGGGGGAATCCAATGGTATTTTCTAAGGAAATATGGAATTTCCACGGGTTGGATTTGGAAAAGTTTTCTGGGGTTTGCACTGGCCGAGACCATGGGTGTCCTGATACTACTGTCCATGGGAATCGACAGAAATATTGATTTGATTACATCCTTTGGGATGGAAATCTGGACACTGATCTATTTTACGGGTGGTGGCATTACGGGCTGGTTGCAATCGACTTGTCTGAAAAAACAGGGGCTCAAATACCAATACTGGACACTTGCCAATGCGTTCATCTGGGGCGCAAGTACCTTGCTGTGGACCCTCTTGATTAAATTTCGGATTGGTGGAAATTGGATCATACTCCTGGGCGGCTTGAGCCTTGGGATTTTATCGGCTGTAGTATTGAGCTTTGTTTTGAAGGAGCGCGCACCTATGGAGTAAGCAGGCGTCTTTTCTGTGAAGTTCATCGGTCAAGTGAACCGGAACCACACTTCTTACTTCGCTCAAAAAGCGCCCTGGGGAAGGGGCTTTGCGGCAAAGCCTTTGAAAAACATTGAGCTGTGAGAACCTTGAACCTTGAACTTTATAATTTTGAACGCTCAGTGACCGATGCATACTGCCAACTGCCACTGCTAACTCCGCAAAAAGTCTTCAGTCAGCAGTCAGCAGTTTAGTAATTTGAACCTTGAACTTTATAACTTTGAACGCTCGTGGGCCGATGCATACTGCCAACTGCGACTGCCAACTGCCAACTCTGCAAAAAGTATTCAGTCTGCAGTACCAGTCAGCAGTTTTCTAATTTGAACTTTGAACCCTGCCAACTTCGACTGCATACTGCCAACTGACTCATGCGGATTGCTTTGCTCGTTTCGCACTGTAGCAAAGAAAAAGCCACCAACTTTTGTCGATGGCTTTAACCAAAATTTTTATTTGGACCTACAAGATCATATTAATAGGTAATTTCACCCCACCCCGTAAATATAGGATCAGGTAGGTTCTGGTTTCCACGTAAGTAAATCTCGCCTGATGCTTCCTCAAACCGTCCGCTTCCTCCAGTTATATACCAATGTTGGATGGTATAAAGTGGATCGTCCGGGTCAGGATAGGTA
>JARRQA010000043.1:25068-30232 GCA_037382325.1 Robiginitalea sp. | reverse complement strand
GACAAAAGGTAATCCTGATCCAGTTCCTGAGCCGGCCGGAAGATCTCCTGGCGGGAATTGGGAAAACAGCGTTCCTCTCTGGATCCGCTTTGAAAGGCTTCCCGGACTATATCCCCCGGGAAGGCGAACAAAAACCTCCACAACCCTTTTCAAAGCCGCTGCCCCCTGCTCCGGATTCGGAAAATAACCCTTCAGAAATCCTGGTGGATTTCCGTAAGGTGTCACTCTCCTATGAAGGACGTCCCATCCTCAACGACGTAACATGGCGGGTCAAACAAGGGGAATTCTGGGAGCTCAGGGGGCCCAACGGAAGCGGAAAAACAAGTCTTATCACCATGATCACCGGGGACAACCCAAAGGTATACGGGCAACCGGTCTACCTTTTTGGGACCAAACGCGGGAGCGGGGAAAGCGTCTGGGACATCAAGGAACGTATCGGGTATTTTACCCCTGCCATGACTGACCGCTTTCGCGGGTACCACAAAACCCTGCACATGCTGATTTCAGGGCTTACGGATTCCATAGGGCTGTATCTGCGGCCCACGGACCGCCAAATACAGCTCGCAGGTGCCTGGTTGCAGTTGCTGGGTATGGAGAACCGGGCAGAGGTCTCCTTTCAGGACCTGACAGAAGGTCAAAAGCGTCTGCTGATGTGTGCCCGGGCCATGATCAAACACCCTCCCCTGCTGATCCTGGATGAACCGACCGCCGGGCTGGATGCGGCCTCGGCCCACCTGCTGGTCTCACTGGTTCAGAAAATGGCGCATGAAAGCAAGACAGCCATTGTCTTTGTATCCCATCGGCGGGAACCCGGTCTGAAGGCAGACTACATTATGGAGCTCCTCCCGGGTCCAAAGGGCTCCAAAGCGGTGGTAAAGGGCCCTGAAGAAGACACATAAAAAACCGCTGCCGGTTGGGCAGCGGTCTTTCTTGCGCTTTATGCAATTCTTTTTTATCCCTTCTTCCCCTTGGCGAGCTTCTTGGAAAGGGTGTCATACATCACAGGCGTCGCGATGAACAGGGAAGAATACGTACCTACAACCACCCCGACGATCATTGCAAACATGAACCCGCGCAGGGTCTCTCCTCCGAATATAAAAATCGAAAGAAGTACGACCAGCGTGGTCAGGGAGGTATTCAGGGTCCGGCTCAAGGTACTGTTCAACGCGAGGTTGACATTTTCGCCGGATCTCCATCCCTTCTCATTGATGATCTCCCGGATCCGGTCAAAAACCACTACGGTATCATTAAGGGAGTACACGATAACCGTTAGGATAGCCGCAATAAATGCCTGATCGATCTCCATGCTGAAGGGCATGAGTGAACTGGTCGCGGAGAATATCCCGAGGACGATTAAGACATCGTGGAATACAGCTGCCACCGCCCCAAGAGAGAACTGCCAGCGGCGGAAGCGCAACAGGATGTAAAGGAACACGACTGCAAGGGATCCGATAACGGCCCAGACCGCATTCTTTTTGATATCGTCGGCGATGGTGGGGCCCACCTTCCTGTATTTCAGCACCCCTATATCTTCCGCAGTCCCTCCCGGGATGAAATCCTCATAGGTAGTTCCGTCCGGCAGGTATTTCTGCAGGGAGGTAAAGAGAATCTCGAGGATCTCATCATCCACCTCATTGCCCTGGGCATCCACCTTGTATTTGGTCGTGACCATAATCTGATTGGCCTCCCCGAAGGTCTTGGCACTGGCACTTCCCAGTACTTCCGTCAGCTCTCCGGTTATTTCCGTAGGGCTGACCGGGTCTACAAACCGGATCTGGTAATTTCGCCCTCCCACAAAATCAACCCCCTGGTCCAGGCCCCGGGTAAAGAGAAAGGACAGTCCTGCAATCAGGGCCAGCCCAGAGACCACATAGGCCACCTTCCGCTTCCCAAGGAAATTAATATCCAGGTTCTGGAACAGGTTTTTGGTAATCCCGGTAGAAAAATCCAGTTTCCGGCCCCGTTTGGAGAGGTACCAGTCAATCAGTAACCGGGTGACAAAAATCGCTGTAAACAGCGAGGTCAGGATACCGATGATCAGGGTCGTGGCAAATCCTTTGATGGGCCCGGTACCGAACACCAGGAGGATCAGGGCCGTCAGACCCGTGGTAATGTTGGCATCGAGGATGGAGGAAAGGGCATTGTCAAAACCATCCGATACGGCCTGGTTCATACCTTTCCCCTTTTTCAATTCCTCTCGTATTCTCTCAAAGATCAGTACGTTCGCATCCACGGACATACCTATCGTCAGCACAATACCGGCAATCCCCGGCAGGGTCAGTACGGCACCTAAACTGGCCAGTACCCCAAAGATCAAAAGAATATTGAAAACCAGGGCGACGTCAGAGAACCACCCGGCCCGTCCATAGTAGAAGATCATCCAGATCAGGACAAAAAGCATGGCGATAATAAAGGACTTAAAGCCACTGTCGATAGCTTCCTGACCAAGGGAGGGTCCTACCACAAAGGAATCGATGATTTCAGCAGAGGCGGGTAGCTTCCCTGCCCGCAACACATTGGCAATATCCTTCGTCTCCGTTACGGTAAAGGTCCCGGTAATCTCAGAACTACCCCCGGCGATGCCTCCTTTGGTGGATACCCCCGGTGCCGTATAGACGCGGTTGTCGAGTACTATGGCAATCCCGGTATTGTTCAGGTTGGCCTCATTGGTCAGTTCCTGCCATTCACGGGCCCCCCTCACATTCATATCCATTCCCACTGCGGGACGGTTGAACTGATCAAACTGGTCCCGGGCATCGCTTACGACGTCCCCGCTCATGCGCGGTATCCCGTCCCTGTTAGATTTCAGGGCGTAAAGGGCAGCCACTTCAGAGCCTTCGGCAGGACGCTCCCAGAGAAACTTGGTGAATTGCACATCCGTGGGCAACAACCTGCGGATCCGGGGCAGGCGCAACCAGCTGCCAATCTCGGCTGTATCTTTGATAGCTGCCAGCCCCACGGCATATCCGGGGCCACTCAGCTGTAACTTCTCAAAAAGCGGATTTTGTTCTGTGGACAGGTCCAGGGAGTCCTGGGCTACGTCCGACAGCAGGGAGTCGATTTCCGATTCTTCCTTAACCGGCGCTTCTTCATCCCGCTCCACGATGGATTTTAATTCTTCGTTTGCCTGGATGAAGAAATTCAGCAAGCTCTGGTTTCCGGGTTCGTAGGTTTCCCAGAATTCGAGCTGTGCCGTGCTGGAGAGCAGGTCCCGTGCACGGGAAATATCGCGGGCACCCGGCAATTCCACCAGAATACGCCCCGAATTGCCTTCCCGCTGGATATTCGGCTGGGTTACCCCAAAACCGTCGATACGTTCACGGAGGACTTCAAAAGCGGAGATTACGGATTCGTCCACCTTGCGGCGGATCACCCCTTTGACCTCCTCATCGCTCATTTCAAAATTGACCTCATCGCTCAGGCCTTTGTTGGCAAAGATGTCAGGGGAAGCGAGTTTGGTGTCCCCCTTTATCTGGTCGAAAGCGTCAAAAAACAACTCCAGGTAGGTCTCATCGCTGTTCTTGGAAGCGGCATCCGCATCGGACAGCGCCTTATTGAACACAGGGTTCTTGGAATAATTGGCAAGGCCCTTCAGGATATCCTTGACGGAGATCTGCAGGGTTACATTGATCCCGCCCTTCAGGTCGAGTCCCTTGTTCAACTCCTTTTTCTTGGCGTCCTCATAGGTGGTAAAGCCTAAAATGGGATTTTTGGAAATGGAGTCCAGATAGCTCGCTTCGAGCGCTTCCCTTTCGGCGACATAATCCTCTTCATCAGAGGAAATGGCCGATGCGGCATAGGCTTCTGCGTCAGATTCAATCTTGGCGGTAATGAAGGTGTAGGAGAGCTGATAAATACTGACCAGACCGAACAACAGGGCGAAGAGCCTTATAAGTCCTTTATTCTGCATGAGTTAAGTGGTTAACTGAATTTTCGTTGCTTTGAGTAAACAGCGTGCAAATATATCATTTCCCCTAGGAACTGCCAATAAAATAACGGGAATTGTCCCCCCGTGCATCCCGGCAGATGAAGGGGCTTCCACCCCTGATTCAATCAAATGAAAAGGCACCCCTCCCGGGATGCCTTTTACATGAATTCACACACCAGTACCTCAGAATTCCAGTAACCCATTGGTTTTGGAAACGCCGGCTGCGCTTTCCTTCATCTTCGCCATCTCGGCTTCGTTCAGGTCGATGGTGACAATCTCTTCAATACCGTTTCGACCCAGTTTTACCGGTACCCCAATACAAAGGTCATTAAGGCCATATTCGCCCTGTAACAAGGTTGAACAGGGAAAGAGTTTCTTCTGATCACAGGCGATCGCCTGAACCAGTCCGGATACAGCAGCACCCGGAGCATACCAGGCACTGGTCCCGAGGAGTTTTGTAAGGGTGGCACCTCCAACCTTGGTATCCTCGACTACCTGATTTAGTCGTTCCTCAGACAGGAATTCCGACACCTTGATACTGTTACGGGTCGCATGCCGGGCAAGTGGCACCATTCCTTTGTCACTGTGGCCTCCGATCACCATGCCATCCACATCGGAAATAGGCGCTTCGAGCGCCTCTGCCAGACGGAATTTAAAGCGGGCACTGTCTAGGGCTCCACCCATTCCGATAATCCGGTTCCTGGGAAGGCCCGTGGTTTTGTGGACCAGGTAGGTCATCGTGTCCATCGGGTTGCTGACCACGATAACGATTGCCTCCGGAGAATGTTTCAGCAGGTTTTCAGACACGGTCTTCACAATGCCTGCGTTGATACCGATCAGCTCTTCCCGGGTCATTCCGGGCTTCCGGGGTATTCCGGAGGTAATCACCACAATATCACTGCCGGCAGTTTTGGAATAATCATTGGTTGAACCGGTAATTCGGGTATCAAAACCGTTCAGGGAAGCGCATTGCATCAGGTCCATTGCCTTACCCTCGGCAACCCCTTCCTTGATATCGAGCAAGACGACTTCCGATGCAAAATTTTTGATAGCAATGTACTCTGCACAGCTGGCACCCACGGCCCCTGCACCTACGATGGTAACTTTCATATAGATAGATTTTGTCGCGTTTTCAAGAGCCTCAAAAATAGGCAAAAAACCGCTAAAAACCGAGGCATGTCAGGCTGATTAAGCAGCCTGAGGTGGTAATCAGAAATGTGAAAGAAATGTTAAAAA
>JARRQA010000043.1:0-25038 GCA_037382325.1 Robiginitalea sp. | reverse complement strand
TGGACGGTCATTCGTCGAAAAATAACAATACGCCAATCCGGTGTGCCGTTGCCCCTGTAGACCCAATCTAAAACACCTGCTTATGCAACGCCTACGTATGCTTTTTTTCATCGTTGTAATCACTGCCTTTGGCAGTTGTTCGGAAGTACCTGAAAACAATGATCCGGTTATCGGTATCTGGGGACAGACCCAGGCCCCTGAAGATTCAAGCGCCAAACACATGGAACGCGTGGAGTGGATCTTCAATGATGTATTCCTGGGCCGTTTCCATTTATACCAGGGAGATGAGCTGGTAGTGGAGACAGATTTTCAATGGGAACAGCGTGGAGGGGTATACACCATCCACTATCCGGGAATGAAAAAGGTAGAAGATGTCGTCAAGATCAAAGAAACTCAGGATGGAACCATGCTGGTCGACCTGGGTGGCCGTATCCTGGCGTATCGAGAGTAATCCCTGTTTATGTACCCTCATATTTCAGGACAGCCGCGCTTGTAGTGCGGCTGTTTTTTTGCCATAAAGAGAAAACCCCGGCCAGACGCCGGGGTTTTCCTTTTGAAACAGCTAATTCTATGCGTCTATATTCGCATAGACGGCATTGCGCTCGATGAAATCCCGTCTGGGCGGCACTTCATCTCCCATAAGCATGGAGAAGATCCGGTCAGATTCGGTGGCATTTTCAATAGTGACCTGCCGCAGGGTCCTGTTTTCAGGGTTCATGGTGGTCTCCCACAGTTGTTCGGCGTTCATTTCCCCAAGACCTTTATATCGCTGGATACCAACCCCTGAATTACCAAATTCCTTGGCGATTTCATCCCGTTCCCGGTCGTTCCAGGCGTAGCGCCTTTTGCTGCCTTTTTTCACCAGGTACAACGGTGGGGTGGCGATATAGACATGCCCGTTCTCTACCAATTCCCGCATGTAACGGAAAAAGAAGGTAAGGATCAGGGTTTCAATATGGCTTCCGTCCACATCCGCGTCACACATGATAACAATCTTGTGATACCGCAACTTTTCCAGGTTGAGGGCCTTGCTGTCCTCTTCCGTCCCTATGGTAACCCCCAGGGCGGTATAGATATTTTTAATTTCCTCGTTTTCGAAGACCTTATGCTGCATAGCCTTCTCTACATTCAGGATCTTACCCCTCAGGGGCAGAATGGCCTGAAAATTACGGTCCCGTCCCATCTTGGCAGTACCCCCGGCAGAGTCTCCCTCAACGAGGAACAGCTCACAACGCTGTGGATCCTGTTCAGAACAGTCCGCCAGTTTTCCGGGTAATCCGCCACCGGACATTGGATTTTTCCGCTGTACGAGCTCACGCGCTTTGGCTGCCGCGTGCCGGGCCTGGGCGGCCAGAATCACTTTCTGTACGATCACCTTGGCATCGTCCGGATGTTCTTCCAGGTAGTTGGTCAGCATTTCAGAAACCGCCTGGCTAACTGCTGAGGATACCTCCCTGTTTCCGAGTTTTGTCTTGGTCTGACCCTCAAACTGGGGTTCAGCTACTTTGACCGAAACGATAGCTGTCAATCCCTCCCGGAAGTCATCCCCGGAAACTTCGAACTTTACTTTGTCGAGCATCCCGGAATTATCTGCGTATTTCTTCAGGGTGGTGGTCAGCCCCCTGCGGAATCCGGAAAGGTGGGTCCCTCCTTCATGGGTGTTGATATTGTTGACATAGGAATGCAGATTCTCCGTATACGAATTGTTGTATACCATCGCCACCTCCACAGGGATATCGTTCTTTTCTCCCTCCATGGAAATCACGCTTTGAATCAGTGGTTCCCGGTTCCCGTCCAGAAAACGTATAAATTCCTTCAGCCCTTCCTCCGAGTGGAAGGTCTCTTCCAGGAAATCCCCTTTTTCATCCTTCTTGCGTAGATCCCGGATTGATATGGTGATCCCCTTATTCAGATAGGCCAGTTCACGCATGCGGTTAGACAGCGTATCATAGTTGTATTCTATGGAATCCTTGAAAATCTGAGTATCGGGGTGAAAAGTGACAATGGTTCCCGTTTTGTCAGAATCCCCTACGCTCTTCACCGGATAGAGGGTTCTTCCCCTTTCGTATTCCTGTTCCCAGATTTTCCCTTCCCTGTAAACAGTTGCCTTAAGGTGGTCAGACAGGGCGTTCACTACCGAAACCCCAACCCCGTGCAATCCTCCTGACACCTTGTAGGAATCCTTGTCGAACTTTCCACCGGCGCCGATCTTGGTCATGACCACTTCCAGGGCGGAAACTCCTTCTTTTTTATGCAACCCCACGGGAATGCCCCGGCCATTGTCTTCAACGGTAATGGAATTGTCTTCATTGATGGTAACGGAAATCCGGTCGCAATGGCCCCCCATTGCCTCATCGATAGAGTTATCCACCACCTCGTAGACCAGGTGGTGCAACCCCCGGACTCCCACATCGCCTATATACATGGAGGGGCGCATCCGGACGTGTTCAATGCCTTCCAGGGCCTGAATACTGTCCGCTGAATATCCCCTGTTTTTTGCTTCTTCGCTCATTCCTTTTAAAGGTTGTTTTTCCTGTAATTTCACAATCCCACAAATATAGGAAAAACACCTTCAAAACCTCGGATTTCAGGAGGTTCAGCGCCTTTAAGTTATCAACAAAATTTGTGGAAAATTCCCTGGTGAAATGCATAAAAAAAGCGTTGCAGATGCAACGCCTTTTATTTTTGGCTATCAGGGTCTTCAGAATTACCGGGTTATCTCATTCCAATCACTTTACATAGGCAGCCTCATGTACCTTTGCCACGGCCCGCCCGGAGGGGTCGTTCATGTTCCGGAAAGCCTCATCCCATTCCAGGGCAGTTTTGGTGCTGCAGGCCACGGAGGGCTCCTGTGGGACGCTTCTGGCGGCTGCATCGCTGGGAAAGTGCGATTCAAAAATACTCCTGTAGTAGTATTCCTCTTTGGTTGTCGGGGTCTGAATCGGGAACCGAAAACGGGCGTTCGCAAGTTTTTCGTCACTCACCTCCTCGGCTACCACGGCTTTGAGCGTATCGATCCAGCTGTAGCCCACCCCGTCGGAGAATTGCTCCTTCTGCCGCCAGGCAACGGACTCAGGAAGATAGTCCTCAAACGCCTTCCGAACGACCCACTTTTCCATTCGTTCCCCGTCAATCATTTTGTCTGCGGGGTTGAGCCGCATGGCCACGTCCATGAACTCCTTGTCCAGTGTCCAGCTTTCGGACGGTTTCCTCGTGAAAATCCCTAGCACTTGGAGCTTTGTGAAAATAGAGAGACCCCCCGAAGAGGTCATCGGCCCCCTCCCCGGAAAGGACCATCTTGATCCCCATGGACCTGATCACCCGGGCGAGCAGGTACATAGGCGTTGAGGCCCTTACGGTGGTAATGTCATAGGTCTCGAGTTGATAGATCACATCCCGGATGGCATCCAAGCCTTCCTGAACGGTGAATTTTACCTCGTGATGCACCGTCCCGATATGCTCTGCCACCTTCCGGGCAGCCTCCAGGTCCGGAGAGCCTTCCAGGCCCACGGAAAAGGAATGCAGGCGGGGCCACCATGCCTCCGTGGTATCGTCATTTTCGATCCGACGGCTCGCGTATCGCTTCGCAATGGCCGAGGTAATGGAGGAATCCAGCCCTCCTGAGAGTAATACCCCATAGGGGACATCAGACATCAATTGGCGGTGTACGGCGTCCTCAAGGGCTTTTCTCAGACTTTCTATGTCGGTCTGGTTGCCGGAAACGGCCTCGTATTCCATCCAGTCGCGACTATACCAGCGCTGGAACCCGGGGGTATCACTGCTCAGGAAGTGTCCTGGCGGGAAAGGCTCAATCCGCGTGCAAACGCCCTCCAGGGCTTTGAGTTCAGAGGCCACGTAGAAGGTCCCGTGTTTATCCCATCCGATATAGAGCGGGATAATCCCCATGTGGTCCCTAGCGATTAAATACCGGTCTTCCCTGAGATCGTAGATGGCAAACCCAAAAATTCCGTTGAGTTCGTCGAGGAAATCGGTCCCCTTCTCCTGGTAGAGCGCCAGGAGTACCTCACAATCCGATTGGGTCTGAAAGGCGTACCGGCCAGCAAATTGCTGCCGGAGCTCCCGGTGGTTGTAAATCTCGCCGTTGGCAGCCAGGACAAGCGTGCCATCCGGACTCAGCAGCGGTTGCCGCCCCGAAGCGGGGTCTACTATGGCCAGTCGTTCATGGGTCAGAATAGCATTATCAGATGCGAAGATACCGCTCCAGTCAGGCCCGCGATGCCGAACCTTTCGGGACATTTCCAGTAGCTGCGGCCTGAGATCGGCCGACGGTTCCTTAAGGTCAAAGGCACAAACAATTCCACACATAACTATGTTTTTAGAAGTCAAATATGCTTTAAAAGTTTTTATATTGAAACATTTTAGGCTATTTTGATTTCTATTTATATCTTTTAGGGTTTAATTTAATACTTTTTATAACATGCTCATCCTGTAAATCCTGAAAAGTTTCATAGTGTAAGCACCTGAAAATTTAACGACCTTTTAAAAATTCGGCTCCTTAAAACGATGTAGTTTTAACCAAACTAAAATCGACAGTATGAAACGAGTACTTACACTAACTGCCATTGCACTGACATTGGTATTCTCAACTTCTGCCTCCGCTCAGGAATTCAGTGGCCTGGACAAAAGCCCGATGGACATGGCCAGTTTTCCCGCCAGCTACCGGGTTTCCGACAAAGCCGTGCGGATAACCTACAGCCGTCCCCAACTCAAAGGACGTTCCCTCGCAGACCTTTGCCCGGCGGGAAAAGTATGGCGGACAGGAGCAAATGAAGCGGCAGAAATCACTTTTTACCAGGATGTTACTTTCGGAGGGGAAGACATCGCCGCCGGCACCTACTCTCTCTTCACCATCCCCGGAGCCGGAGAGTGGACGGTGATCCTCAACAAGAACCTCAACCAGTGGGGAGCTTACAGCTATGACGAAGGAGCCGATGTGGCAAGAGTTTCCGTCCCTTCAACTTCGGAAGGGGAATCCCTTGAAGCTTTCTCCATCGCTTTTGAGGAAGTGGAGGACGGCATTCATATGGTCATGGGATGGGACAAGACCCGTGTAGCGGTTCCCATCAGCATGTAAATCGCATTCTTTTTGAAATTAAACCGGTGTGGCGCGCACCGGTTTTTTTGTTTCCGGTCACCCCTGATTTGGAACCTTTGTATTTTACATCGTTCCCATCTGTGAAATGGCAGGGCCAGTTTCAGCGTTCCGGTTTGGCTCCGTCAGGACCTGCTTTCCGGATCAGGAATTCCACCCTTCGGTTACGACTCCGGCCCGCCTCGGTAGCGTTGGAGGCAACGGGTTGGGAAGCCCCGTATCCCTGCCAGCGGATCCTGCTGGAAGGTATTCCCAATTCCGTAAGGTAGGACGCCACCGCTTCACATCGGCGTTCTGATAACTTCTGATTGTATTGCGGGGCCCCCGTGGCATCTGTATGCCCGCCAAGTCGGAGTTCCAGGGTGGGATCCGTTTCGAGAAACCCAAACAAAGACTTTAGCTCTTCCTTCCCCGATCCCGAAAGCCGGTACGTGTCAAACTCAAAAAGAAGGGAACGGAACACCTGCAGGCTATCCACCTGGAAAAAACCGGTTTCTTCCGTTGGCGGGGAGGCCCTGGCGATCAGATTCTCAGCCGGGCGTTCCCGCAATTCCACCTGGTCCATATAGTAATAGGCCCCTTTGTTCGAACGGCGCCCGGTTTCCCGGGTCCGTGTTTCCCGGTTGGGCCTGAAATTCCCCAGGATCAGGTAGTGTTCAGATCCCTTTGCCCGAAACTCAGTTTCCACACACAGCCACCCTGAAGTATCGCTGGCAAATGTATCGCTACTGATTTCAAGGTAATGATACGCATTATCGGGAATGGCATATCGCCTGCCCTGTGTAATTGTTTTGTTGGTCTCCAGGGAAAGGGGGGCACTGCTGAAGAGGACTCAGAAATCCCGGATCGCATAATCAGAGCGCTCTGCCAAGCTCACATGGAAGGAAAGCAGATAGGATTTCCCTTCCTGCAACGGGGCTTTCAGGGCAACCTGCAGGTATTCCCTGTAATCCCCGGGGGCATAGGCATAGAATCCGGCGTATCCCCTCCCGTCCAGGGTGGTCTGGGCGCCGTTGAAATTCTCCGGGGTTCCCATATTCTGTGAACAAAGGTGAAAGTAGTCCGTGGAGCCTTCGGTGGGGGTGGTCCAGTTAGCAACGTCGTCCTTGAAATTCCCGAGATACCTGGGGCAGTTCAGGTATTCTTCAAAACCCGGATTGGGAACCAGGTTCTGGGCACCACCCCCCAGCGGAAGGAAGAAACCCAGGAAGAACATCCATCTGAAAACAGGCTTACTGTGCATTTATAGGATCCTATTTTTCCTCAAGGTAAAAAATACGAAATACAGTGCCTGTATTTGAGAGGATTCCCTCGTTCAAAGGTGCATTATAGCAGACAGATGCCAGATCAGAAGTGGATAAGGTGGTTTTAAAGGTCGAATTTATAGCTGACACCTCCCAGTAGCTGGAATCCCTGAACCCGAAAGTTGGCCCATCGCTGGTACTGATTATTCGCCAGGTTGCTTGCCCTGGCAAAAATGGAGAGCTGTTCATTCAAATGGTAGTCCACCCGTATATTGGCATCAAAAAATCCATCCAGGCTGACGATGCTGGCCGGAAAATCATCTGGGACCGCATTCTGCAAAGCGATAGAGGAAAGGTCTTCCCGCGGGCCCACATAAAATAGGCTGGCGCCAAGGGACCATTGAGGTCCGATCTGATAATCCAGAAAAAAGGTTCCCTCCAGGTTCGGGAGGTTCCAGGCAGGGTTATCCGTTTCGGTATCGTAATCATTGACCGTGGCGTTTACCCCCAACGAGAAGTTCCGGTTTACCGCCAGCTGTAGTTCCGCGAAAAGGCCAAGGGTCCTGACATCGTCGTAAAAGAGCCTGAAGGAATTGCCAAAGGCATATCCCTCCCCCGACCGGAATTCATTCTGAGGGTTGAGTAAAAACAGGGGCAGGAAATTCTCCGCCCGGTAGGACCCCTTCAGGTTGTAGCTGAGCTCGGGGAGCAGCTGGCCCCGAATCCCCACATAGGCATCGTACTGCTGGTCGGTAGGCATGATCATGAGGGTCGGGGACAGAAAGGGATTGTCCCGGTTGAAATCATAATAGGAGTTTTGGCGCAATCCGCCTTCTACCCCCCCATAGACCACTGCCACTTCTTCCAGCAGTCCGTAAGAGGCCCGGACCGAGGGATAAATGTAAAAATTGCTCTCGCTTTGCTCGGCATCCAGGCCGTAGACCAGCTTTGCCCCCAGCTCGAGTTTCAGGTCATCGCGCAGCAGTAGCAGGGAAGGTTCCAGGCCGGCCTGAAAATACCCATAACGAATCCCGGGCAGGGGGGTCGTACTGGTAAGGGGGGCATTGGCAAATTCCCCGCCTACATAGTCCACGTCTATGCCCAGTCTGAGGGTCTCCTCCGTAACAGGCAGTTCGAACGCCGACTCCATTATGAACCGGTTTTCGAAGGATTCGGAAGCATCCCTGAAGTGCCTGGCCGTAACTGCAGCCTCACTGAAATAAGAATCGGAAAGGCTCACACCGCCCCGGAGTTCCGCTTTAAAATAATCCTGGTCCTCATCAATACCTGAAATGACCGCTTCATCGGTAACGTTCTCCGGAAGCCCGTACCAGTTGTATCTCCGATGTTCCAGCCCGGCCCCGAGGTTCCAGTCCCAGTCCCGGTCTTTCCGGGAGTAGGTAAGGTCCAGAACCGTATTGTAAAAGTCAGTATTCAGTGGGGTCTCGTCTATATCGCCCCTGGAAGAAAAATGATTCAGTCCGATATCCAGGAGTTGTTTGCCGCGGTCAAAATCAAGGCTGGTATAAAAATCCGCCAGGGCATTGTTGTAGTTTCCCAGGCCCAAAGCCGTGTAGGTATTGAATAGTTTTTCAGGCTCACTTCGCTGATCAGCTGCTGCACGCCCTTTGGCCGGGGTGAAGGTGGAGGCAACCGGGGCAGAGAAAATACTGTATTGCACCGGGATTTTCTGCCCTACGATGCTGTCATTGAGGCCCGGCAGGTCATGGGCATAGCGTCTTTTAATTCCCTTCCGGGTTAATAGAGGAGTTCCGGTCAGCTTCCCGTCCCCGGATTCGCTGTAGTTCCGTCGCAGCTTTGGCCGTGATTTCAGGGAATTCTTCGAAGTTGTTCACCACACTCTCCAGGATGTAGGTCGCCTGGAATACGTCGTCCATGCGATCGAAATTCTGCGCTAGCAGGATGAGGCCTTTCCCGCCCCATTCCCGGTAGGCTGCGTATTCCCTTGCCAGTTTTTGCACTGACGCATTGGAGGTCTCCAGGTCACCGTCCTGCTGGGCGAACAGCGCCTGGTAGTAAAGGGCTTCGGCGGCCGGCTCACCGGTAGCCGTCTCCATGAGTTCCGCATAGCGGGTCCGGGCGGTTTCCATATCGCCGGTTTCCCTGGCAGCCCGCGCGATCATCAGTTTAGCATCTGAGCGAATCCGTGCGTCCAGGGAAGGATTCTCCAGGACTTTACGCGCATAGGACAGGACCTGCCCGTACCGTTTCTCCATAAAAAAAGCTTTCATTAGGTTGGACTGGGCAAAGGTCCTGTTCTGGGGAATATCCGCCATCCCCTCCAAACGCTCGAGAAACGGAATGGCTTCCGGGTAGGCATCACGCCCTATTAGGATTTCACATACCCTTGTAAGGGATTGTTCCGCCATTTCTCCCGTACCCGAAGCTGCCACAGTTTTAAAATAGGGCATGGCAGCATCGGCCTGCCCCTCTGCAAAAAGAAGCTGGGCTGCCCTGAAACGGGCTTCCACATGACGGGAGCCATTAGGGAACTGTTCCAAATAGGCAGTATAGGCATTCAGGGCCCTTGAGGTATTTCCCTCCAGACGCTGTTTTTCAGCGGCCTCGTAGGATGCTGCCTCAAGCTCCCTGTCGGTGACCTCCACAAAATCGAGCCCCCGCACCCACCGGGCATAGGCGTCCACCTCCCCAAGGTCCATGTAAATCAGTTTGGCGGTCTGTACCGCCTGGGCTGCCTGATCGCTTTCCGGGAATTTGGCTGCCACTTCCCGGAACACACCCAGGGCCTCCCGGTTGCGTCCACTGTTGTAAAACACCAATGCCTTGCGCATCATAGATGAGGGTACCAGCGAACTCATGTGGTATTCGCGGATTAGTCTGTCATAGGTTTCGACCGCGCGCGCATCCTGACCCTCCTGCACATACGAATTGCCAAGTTCAAAAAGGGCATCATCCTTCAGCGTTGAATTTGGGTAAGCCCCGATCAGCGCATCCAGGGCCTGCCGCTTCTCCCCTTCCCTGCCCAGGAATCCGAGACAAAGGGCTTTCTGAAAATCAGCGTAGTCCTTTTCAGGGCTCCCGGCAGACCGGGCTGCGTTGTAGGCAGCTATCGCATTGCGGTATTCCCTGCTTACAAAATAGCTGTCCCCCAGGCGCATGTAGGCATCCGACTTGCGGGGGCCCTCCTGATCGCCTTCTGTATATTTCTTAAAATAAGCCGCGGCATTCCCGTAGTCTTTCAACTTAAAGTACGTATACCCCAGCTGATAATCCAGGCTCTGGTTTTCCTCCAGTATCCGGATAACCGGTAATTGCTGAAATCGTATGTAATCCGTGAGGGCTTCTTCGAACCGGCCCAGTGCGTAGGCCGATTCGGCCTTCCAGAAAAGGGCCCGGGCAGTAAAAACGGGATCCTCTCCGGTATCGGCGGCTTTTCCAAAAAGGGTAAGCGCTTCCTGGTATTTTTCCTCCAGGAAAAGTTCCACTGCCCGGTAAAAGGCCACGCGCTGGTAGGTTTCCGCGCTGGCATACCCCCGGTTTTTTTCAAGAAGTTCCAGAGCCCCCCTGAAATTCCGCGACGTCAGGTACGAATCCACCAGAAGCTCCCTGACTTCTCCGGCATACGGGTCATCGGGATACGCCTCCAGGTAGGAACTCAAAACCTCCGGTACAGGTTCGTAGGCGTTGCCAATTTCGTAGCTGAGGCGGGCGTAGTTCAGCAGGGCATCCTTCTGTATATCCGGATTGAATTCCATGCGGGCCGCGTTTCGAAAGGCGTTCAGGGCCTCCTGTTTTCTTTCGAGTTTCAGGTAGCATTCTGCCAGGTGATAATAGGCATTCTGGGCCACAAAATCAGCCCCGTCCACAATCTTGTTGAACTGTCCGATGGCATTGGCGTAATCCCCCTGTTTGTAATAGGCATAGCCCAGCTGGTAGTAGTCTGTGTTGCTCCACCTGCCTTTTTTCCCTTTGTATGCTTCCAGATACGGGATGGCATTTTGGTATTCCCCCAGGTTAAAATAACTCTCTCCTATGATCTTGTTCAGTTCGGAAACCTCTCTTCGATCCGCCTTTGGGAGCTGGTCCTCAGCCTGCTGAATCGCCTCCCTGAAGTTCCCAAGCTTGAAATTCATGTCGGCCTGGTAATAGGAAAGCTGCTCCTGTAAAAGCTCCTGGTCTGCAATCTGGTCGAAGCGCTCATTGGCCCCCTCATAGTCATCCTGCTGGTAGGCGATATACCCCAGGTAGTATTTCGCCTGAGACCCGTATTCGGGGGAATTGCTGACCCGCTGGAAGTAGGGCTCGGCGGCCTCGGGCTTATCCGAGTTGAAAAGGGCGTACCCCATCCGGAAGTCAAAGCGCTCCCGCTCCCTTCGGTCCAGGGAGCCCCGTTCGACCTTCCCGTACCACTTCAGGGCATACGGGTAACGGCCGTTTTCAAAATAATAATCCGCCACATCCGCAAAGGCTGAATTCCTCCGGGGAGAGGTAGGGTACTGTTCCACAAAATCCTCCATGAGGCGGTCTGCACCCAGCTGGTTCAGCCGGACGGCCGCATTGGCGATATAGTATGCACTGTTCGCCTTTGTGACTTCATCCGTGGAAGTGGCCAGCACCGACTCAAACAAGGTCTGGGCTGCCTGGTATTGTTTGTTATGGTACAGTGAAAGGGCCTGCTGGTAGGTTTTCTGGTCGTTTGAAAAGACCTTGCTTTCCTGGGCCTGCCCGGCGATGACAGCCAAAACAAGTACTGTCAGTACGATTACGCTTTTTCGCATAGTGTTCTAAAGGGTGAGCGAATTTTGATTAATAACGGCAAATCCCTTTTCTGAGTATGTGGGGAGTGCCGAATTAAAGGAATTTTAGTACGGATTGGCACGGGTTCCCCAGGAACTTTTTACTTTTATATCAACAAGGAACTTATGGCGGAAAGCGTATTGTCATTGAAAGAGGTAGCGGTATACCAACAGAACAACATGGTATTGAACGACATCAGTCTGGAGGTTAAGCCGGGTGAATTCGTCTACCTGATCGGAAAAACAGGGAGCGGGAAAAGCAGCTTTATGAAGACCCTTTATGCAGACCTGCCCCTCAGGGAGGGAGAAGGGCAAATTGTAGGCTTCAACCTGAAAATGCTCCCTGAGAAGGATATCCCCAAACTCCGCAGAAAACTGGGCATCGTCTTCCAGGACTTCAAACTCCTGCCGGACCGGAACATCCACAACAACCTCCTCTTCGTCCTTAAAGCCACGGGCTGGAAAGACCCTTCCCGCATGAAAACACGGATTGAGGAAGTACTGGACAAGGTGGGGATGAAAACCAAGGGCTTCAAATTTCCACACGAGCTTTCCGGAGGGGAACAACAGCGGATCGCCATTGCAAGGGCCCTGCTGAATGATCCCGAACTCATCCTGGAGGATGAACCCACAGGGAACCTGGACCCCCAGACCAGTGTGGAGGTCATGAAGGTATTACAGGAAATTAACAAGACGGGCAGGACCATCCTGATGGCCACCCACGACTATGCGCTGATCCTGAAATATCCGTCCAAGACCCTAAAGTGCGAGGGCAACAAGGTTTTCGAGGTGATACAAAAAGCTGGCTAAGCACCCGGCAATCCTTTCCCTATGATCTTCAAAAAACGATCGCACCAGCCCGATTCAAAAACCAACCCCTTTATTGGCCTGTTGCTTTTCCTGATCTCCATCCTGCTATTGGTCATTACCGGGCCCTTAGGATTTCTCTATGGGGTCCTGCACAGTCTCTTTACCCGGGGCGTCAGAGGGTTGGGGGAATACCTGCTGCAGATTGCCATTTCCATCGACCAGCTCGGAAATGTGCTCATGCAGCACCTGCTCAATCTTCTGTGGATCAAGCCTGGTGGCGGGTATCCCTTTGGAAACAGGGATGAAACGATCAGCAGCGCCCTGGGACGCAACAAGCGAAACGGGACCCTCTCGGGTTTCGGAAGGTTTATGGATGTCTTGCTGGATCGCCTTGACCCGAACCACACGCTTAATTCCATCGACTACTACATTGAGCCCCGCGGGCAGATCATTGAGGCAGTGAGCTGGGTGTGCCTGCAGCAGGGCAGGGTTCTGTGCAGCCGGAGCGAAGGAAAAACCCTGTACTATATCCCGGGCGGAAAACAGGAGGCCGGAGAAAGTGAGACTCAGGCCCTCATCCGTGAAATCCAGGAGGAAATGGGGGTTCGCCTGCAGGCAGACACCATTGAACCCCTGGGGGTCTTCGAAGCACAGGCGGACGGACATCCCCCGGGGATACAGGTGCGCCTGAGTTGTTACCGGGCCTCCTACGAGGGAACCTTGAAACCCGTTTCCGAAATCCGCGAACTGGTCTGGCTGAGCTACCGCGATCGGAACCTCGTGGCCCCTGTGGACCAACTGGTATTTGACTTCCTAAAGCAAAGGGAGGAACTTTCCTAGTCTCCCGGACCCGATCTTTTTTACTATTTTGCGTTTCAAAATATCATCCATCCATGGAAGTACTCGGAATAGACGTGGGCGGTTCCGGAACCAAAGGAGCCCTGGTCCATATGGAAACCGGTGAAATGCTGACCGAAAGATACCGGATCCCCACTCCGAAGAGCCGAAAACCAGAGGCCATGGCAAAAGTCGTGGCAGAAATCGTTCACCATTTTGACTACAAAGGCCCCGTTGGGTGCGGCTTTCCCACGCTGATCAAAAAGGGTGTCTGCAAATCCGTCGGAAACCTGCACGATTCCTGGCTGGATGTAAATGTGGAAGAACTTTTCCAGAAGGTTTCCGGCAATGATTTTACCGTCATTAACGATGCGGATGCGGCAGGATACGCGACCATGAATTACGGCATCGGCAAGGGAATGGATGGCCTGGTGGTGATGATCACTATTGGAACCGGGCTGGGCAGCGGCGCCTTTCTGGACGGCAGGCTGCTACCGAGTTGGGAGCTGGGCCAGATCCCCTATAAAAAGCATGCCAAGATCGAGGACTGGGCTGCGGCCTCTGCGAAAGAACGGAAAAATCTCAGCTGGAAAAAATGGGGCAAGCGCTTCAACAAGTTTCTGGAACTGGTGGAGCTGATCGTCAACCCGGATACCATTATCCTGGGTGGGGGCACCTCAAAAGATTTCGAATCCTACAGCAAATACATCAGAATTGATACGCCTGTAATCCCGGCAGGCCTGCAGAACCATGCGGGGATTATCGGGGCGGCTACCGGCTGTCTGGCCGACCACCCCGAACTCTATGAACAGTGATCAGTTTTCCGCGGTCTTCGCGCGTTTCCGGTCTGACTCTTTGAGCAGTATTTTCCGCAGTCGCAGGTGTTTGGGGGTCACCTCCACATACTCGTCTTTCTGTATATACTCCAGGGCTTCTTCCAGCGAGAACTTAATAGCGGGCACAATGCGGGCCCGGTCATCAGAGCCTGCCGCCCTTACATTGGTCAGTTTCTTGGTCTTGGTAACATTGACTACCATATCATCCCCCCGGGAATTCTCCCCTATGACCTGCCCTTCGTAGATATCTTCCCCAGGATCTATAAAGAACCTGCCCCGTTCCTGCAGCTTGTCGATGGAATAGGGAATGGCTTTCCCGGTTTCCATGGAAACCATGGAGCCATTCTGCCGCTGGGGAATGTCCCCTTTCAATGGCTGGTATTCCAAATAGCGGTGCGCAATGATGGCCTCCCCGGCCGTCGCAGTAAGGAGTTGGTTCCTCAGACCTATAATACCCCGGGACGGGATGACGAATTCGCAGTGCATCCGGTCCCCCCTGGATTCCATCTTGGTCATTTCCCCCTTCCGCATGGCCACCAGTTCCACGGCCTTGCCGGAAACAGGTTCCGGCAGGTCGATGGTCAGGGTTTCTACAGGTTCGCAAAGCTGTCCGTCGATCGTTTTCAGGATTACCTGGGGCTGCCCGATCTGCAGCTCGTATCCTTCACGCCTCATGGTCTCGATAAGCACGGAGAGGTGTAGCACCCCCCTGCCATAGACCGTGAACTTTTCTGCGCTGTCGGTCTCTTCCACCCGTAGCGCCAGGTTTTTCTCCAGCTCCTTTTCCAAACGTTCCTTGAGGTGGCGGGAGGTAACGAATTTTCCATCCTTACCGAAAAAAGGGCTGTCATTAATCGTAAACAGCATGCTCATGGTAGGCTCGTCGATGGCTATGCTCTGCAGGGCTTCCGGGGCCACGGCATCTGCGATGGTATCCCCTATTTCAAATCCCTCCAGCCCAACCAGGGCTCCGATATCCCCGGGGGTCAGTTCAGCTACCCGGCTGCGGCCCAATCCTTCAAAGGTGTGTATTTCCTTGATCCGGGAACGTACCTGTGGCCCGTCCCGCTTGACCAGCGTAATGTCCTGGCCTTCCCTGAGGGTACCGCGCTGGAGCCGGCCGATGGCGATCCTGCCGGTGTAGGATGAATAATCCAGGGAAGTGACCAGCATCTGAGTGGTGCCTTCCGGGGGTTCAAAAGATGGGATGTGTTCCAGCACCATATCCAGCAGGGGGGCGATAGTCCCGGTGGGGTTGCGGTAGTCCTCCCCCATCCAGTTCTCTTTTGCAGAGCCGTATACCACGGGGAAATCCAGCTGCCATTCCTCAGCACCCAGTTCGAACATCAAATCAAACACCTTCTCGTGAACTTCTTCCGGCGTGCAGTTCGGTTTGTCCACCTTGTTGATGACCACACAGGGTTTGAGCCCCATACTCAATGCCTTTCCAAGCACAAATCGGGTCTGGGGCATGGGTCCCTCAAAGGCATCAACCAAAAGGAGCACCCCATCTGCCATGTTGAGAACGCGCTCTACCTCCCCACCGAAATCGGCGTGGCCAGGGGTGTCAATGATATTGATCTTGGTATCCTTGTAGGTAACGGACACGTTCTTGGAAACGATGGTGATCCCCCGTTCCCGTTCCAGGTCGTTGTTGTCCAGGATAAGCTCCCCGGTCTCCTCGTGCTCCTGGAAGAGCTGGCAGAAGTGCAGGATTTTATCTACCAGAGTGGTCTTTCCATGGTCGACGTGGGCAATGATGGCGATATTCTTAATGGAGGCCATAGTCTTGTTTTAAGGCGCGCAAAGATACGTTGAAATAATGGGGAATGGATGACAGATCCATCAATTTCTGATCAGCCAGTCCAGGGACTGTCCGATTGAGCTGAAACAACGAATGGATAAATGGAGTTATATGAAAGGTCGGTGCGGGATGAGGGATTACATTGAGGTTGGGGGTGGGGGGCATGCCCCTGTTGTCCGATGCTGGATTTCCTTCCATGATTGAGGGCCCAATTATGTACCTTTGCCAAAAAGCCATACCTCTGATGGATTTAAAAAACATCCCACAATTAAAACACACCGAAAGCGCTAACTTTTTCCTGCTTTCAGGCCCCTGTGCCATAGAAGGGGAAGAAATGGCGCTTCGCATCGCAGAAACCATTGTCGGGATTACCGACCGCCTGAAGATTCCCTATGTATTCAAGGGTAGTTTTAAGAAGGCTAATCGAAGCCGTGTGGATTCCTTCACGGGGATCGGGGATGAAAAAGCCCTGAAAATCCTCAGAAAAGTTTCCGAAACCTTCCAAATCCCCACGATAACAGACATTCATGAGGTGTCGGATGCCGCCATGGCAGCAGCCTACGTAGACATTCTACAAATCCCGGCATTTCTGGTCCGGCAGACCGACCTGGTGGTGGCTGCCGCCAATACCGGGAGAACCGTCAACCTGAAAAAAGGGCAATTCATGAGCCCGGAGAGTATGAAACATGCCGTTGGCAAGGTCCTGGACTCCGGGAATGAGCAGGTCATGATCACTGACCGGGGAACCATGTTTGGCTATCAGGATTTGATCGTGGATTTCCGGGGGATCCCGGTAATGAAGCAATTTGCGCCCGTGGTCCTGGACGTGACCCATTCCCTACAGCAACCCAACCAGGCTTCAGGGGTTACCGGCGGGCGGCCGGAATTGATCGATACTGTCGCAAGGGCAGGGATTGCCGCAGGGGTAGACGGGATCTTCCTGGAAACGCACTTCGATCCGGCCATCGCGAAGAGCGACGGGGCCAACATGCTACCGCTCGACCAGCTGGAAGGATTGCTCAGCAGGCTCTCCGCCCTGAGAGAGACTGTAAACCGTTTTTGAGCTTATTTGAACGGAGCGTTTCAGGGCTGTACTTCCATGGCTTCCTCCAGGACCTCTTTCAGGAAGTCGTACTGAATTTCATCCGGCTGGTAATAACGGAGCGAGGTTACCTGTTTTCGACCCCGGGACACCATTTGCCCTTTATGAAGGGTAAGCCTACCCCCGTGTACCAGGCCCAGATCGACAAAGTCGCCAGACTGGTTCAGGTAGCAAAAAGGGCTGTCTTTCAAATAGTAAAATGGAATCCTGTACTTATATCTCAGAGAAACTCCTGGAACAATCTTCTCGACAAGGGCTTGCAGGTGGAGCAGGATCTCCCGGTAGGGTTCCTCCTGCTGGAGGATGTATGCTTCTGCAGGGTGCATCTAGCAGCAATTGGCACCGATTTCGTCATGAAAACCCATCCGGAGTAATTTGGAGTATTCTTCGGGGGTCTGGTCCGATATTCGGATTTCCCGCTTTTCCATATCCAACTCAAAATGGAAGCAGGAAAAATCATCGCAGCAATCGAAGCCCAGGGTATCCATTATAAACCGCGTTATCCGGGGCCTGAGCTGATATTCCAGATCTATCAGTTCCTTTTGGTCGATCTGATCCTGATCCTTTTTAGGTATCCAGTGAAAATGCACTTCTTGTTTTCATGAAATTAGCTTTTCAATATACTAAATATTTTAAGGTTGCCATCCTTGTCACCACGATTTTGCCAACTCATTCCAAAATCCGGTTTAATGGAGTTTTTGTGTTACCAAAACCATTTCTTAATCTTCTTAATAAGCGTTTTTATACTACAGCTTAGTATCTTTAAAAACAAATACTCTTCAAGATGCGACCACGCCCAATACATTTCATCATTCTCTCCTTACTGCTACTGCCAACTGCAGGCTTTACCCAGGCCCACACCCACCGTTCCACCAGCCCGGTATCATTCCCGGATATTCCGGGCTACCTCAGCCTGACCACCGACCTGCACCAGCACACGGTCTTTTCAGACGGAAGCGTCTGGCCGGACATACGGGTCATGGAGGCCCTGAGGGAAGGACTGGATGCGATCTCCCTGACGGAACACCTGGAATACCAGCCCCATGCCGCAGACATCCCGCATCCAGACCGGAACCGCTCCTATGAAATTGCCCTGCAGGAGGCAGAAGACCACGACCTGATCGTCATCCACGGGTCTGAAATTACCCGAAGGGCTCCCATGGGCCATAGCAATGCCGTGTTTATAAGCGATGCCAATGCGCTGTTGGATGCGGATCCGGAAGTACCCTTCAGGGAGGCGGCCGAACAGGGGGCCTTCATTTTCTGGAACCACCCCGCCTGGTATGCACAGCGGCCTGAGGGCAACCCGGTCCTGAGTGATTTTCAAAAAGCGCGCATCCGCAACGGGGAATTGCATGGCATAGAGGTAATCAATACGACAGATTACTCCGAAGAGGCGCTGGAGATCGCCCTGGAGGAGGGGCTCACCATCATCGGGACCAGTGACATTCACGGGCTGATCGACTGGGATTACACCGAAAAGGGAAACCACCGGCCCATCACCGTGGTCTTTTCCAGGGAGCGGACCGCAGAAAGCCTGAAGGAAGCGCTTATGGCCGGTCAAACGGTTGCCGTTTACAACGGGCTTTGGGTCGGGAGGGCCAACTGGCTTGTACCTTTGCTGGAGGCAAGCCTAAAAGTAACCGAAGCAGCATACATTCCCGGTACTCAGATCCTGAAGGTGGTCCTTGAGAACCAGACCAGCGCGGACCTGTTATTTGAAAATGTGATGCCGTATACGTTTTACAGCAGTTCTCCGGTTTTCGAAATATCCGCTGGGGGTACCTATACCCTCCAGATTAAAACCCTGGAAATAAAGGATTCCATAAAATTGGCCCTGAAGGCCCTTGGCGCCTATTCTGCGCCCAAACAACACCCTGTGGTCACCTGGGAAATCCCGGTGGCGGATACTGGAAATTAATCCCTTCCATCTACATAATCCTGCAGGTAGGCATACCCGGGGGTTAGGCTTCCATCACGCGTCATTCGTGCCCTTTCCAGGATTCCTTCGGCGTCCCCGTCGAAAAATGCCGGGATGACATATTTGACAAATGCTGCCCCAAACCCCTCGCTGGCATCCCGGGGAAGTTCGGCGGGAAGGTTGTATCCGTAAACCGGATCGGCAATGGTAGAAGCCCTGATGGTTGGCGCTACGGGACCATCGATGTCACAACTAATATCAGCGATCACCCGAATACGGAAATCGGGGTGGTAAACATTCTCACGTGTAATCAGGTAAGGTGCGCCATCACCGTGAAAATGACCGGCGATATAGAAATCCGTCACCCGGGCAAACCGGAAGAAATTGGATTCATACTGTTCGGGGTGGGCGATAAAATCCTCCTTGCTGCCCCGCACGCCATCCTTGCGCTTGTTATAAAAGGACGCATCGATCTGGCAATAGACCGGCTCGTTGAATTCTTCCTCAAGGTATTCGTTCACCGTTACTTTTCGCAGGCCCATCCCGTCGAGCATTTCACGGGCCCCGCTACCTACCCGGCCCCTTCCGGTCAGCAAGATTTTGACAGGGGGCAACTCAAGTTTCTGCAATTCACGTATCAGGGCCGCCTGGTCCGGCAGGGATTCGGCCTTGGGCAACTCGAAGGACCCGTGCTTCAGGCCAAACGCGCGAAACCCGTTGTACGCACCAACAATACCTGCATACCGCCCAAAAGCGACCAGGCGGAAAAGAAGAAATATTTCTTTCCGGGGATCAGGGCCTTAATAGGGACTTCCTTAACCCCCAGTAACACATCGCAGTCATGCATATTCAAAACCACGGGAAGGCCGGCCTCCAGGTATTCCCCATCCGGAAAAACCCGGACCGGGGAAGATTCTACCCTTATTTGGGCTTTTGGAAACCGGGACAGGACTTTCTGACAGGCTGTTGGGGACAATACCGCCCGGTGGTCCGGAGGATTCTTGCGTTCCCTGATCAATCCGAATATCATTAGCGGTTTTGGTATGAAATTTGCGCTAAAATAGGTGGATTTAAAAGGGTATGCAAATGACCTTCGGAGGAAAAACCGGGTTATGGATTCCCCTTAAAATTAGGTACCTTTGCCGACCTCTTGTTCCCGCAGGGAAGCACCACGGGTGGCATCGGGAGAAAGTTCATTGAAATTATGGGGCCGACTGGTTTTGACAGCGAGATCAGTGGCGATGTAAGCATGCCGAGCGCTGGGATACAGCTCGTAAATCTCATGACTCAACTTTTTTAAATGGCGAGTCTAACTACGCTTTAGCTGCCTAACAGACTGAATTACAGTAAGTCTTGGCCTAGTCCCGCAAGGCGGGAAAGCTAAATGTCCCCGGGTAGCCCTTGTTGACGGCGACCCTTCCGGGGGCACCATAAAAGTCAACATAGTGCGGACAGGGCTTCGATGTCTGCATAAACTTTAAGAAGCTAAGCGCGTAATGGGCGGTTTTTGGTCAGTTGCGCGCCGACAACCAAACAAAAACTAAGCATGTAGAAAGCATGGTCATTGCTTGTTTGGACGAGGGTTCGAATCCCTCCGGCTCCACGATCAAACGCAAACCCCGTCGGGTATCCGGCGGGGTTTTGTGTTCCTGGAAACCGCGTCAAGCTCGCTTGTAAGAGGGAGCCTGGGACACAAAACTGCCTTGCCAAAGGCAAGGCAGGGTTTGCATTTGCAGGACTGGAGACCAAGGGATCACCGAAACGCCGAAAGGCGGTGAGGTAATCCCTCCTTTTCTATCCAATATGAATACTTATAATTGATGTTCACTCCCATATAGCCAGCGCACCAGCTCGCCCCTCACTAAAAAAGCTCCACCGGAGCTTTTTTGGCCGTTCGGTCGCCTCCGGGATTCGAAGGCCAGCGCGCCAGCTCCCTACTCTCTGGATCAGACTCCATCTGAACTTTTATGACTGCCTAAAAGGAAATCCCCACCCGCGCATCCAGGAAATTCGCCACATGCCCGTGGGCCTTCAGGCTGATTCCGGTACTCAACCTGTTGTTGATTCGAAATACCAGCCCATAACGCTGATATACACCGGGGTGCTCCGGATTCGGGTTGAAGAGGTACACCCCGAACTGCTGACTGAACAGGAACTTTCCGAGGAGGAACTCGTGGCCGGCGGCAAGGCCCGTCTTCAGGGGGGTAGTGCTGTCCCCGTCCTGGTCGAGCACGTACCCGGTACCATTATCATACATGAATTCTCCCCCCAGTGTATAGGCATTCAGCCGGGCAAACTGCCGGCTCCATTTTACCTCCAGCCCGGGGGAAAACAGGAAGAGGTTTTCGCGGGGCTCTTCGTAGGAGAGAAAAAGCGTAAAATCCAGCCTTCGCTCTGGCGGGCCATTTTCCCGCCAGTCAACTTCTGCCCTTTTTTTAAATTCCAGGTCCTCCATATAATAGGAAAACCCCAGCCCAAGGGAAGGCCAGTTAATTCCCTTGTTTGGCTTCCGCACGCCACCGTTGGAAAAGTGGTTGTACACCAGGGTCCCGTCCAGCATCCAACGAGGTGCTAGCCGGTAGTGGACACTGCCCCCCAGTTGCAAAGGAAAGGCTAAATAAGTACTGTAACTGAGGTTGTCAGGGTTTGTTATGGGGTCATAGGGAGAGTTTTGGTAAGAGAGCCCAAACCCCATCCGAACGGAATAATTCACCCGGCCTTTTGTATTAAAAAAGGGTTCTATATAGAAAAGCCCTGTGACACCTTGCCCAAGAACATCCGGGTTATCATAATCCCAATAAGTCAGGGCAATTCCCATTCTGGGATAGCACATACAGGATTCCCAGGCCTTTTGGGAAACCTTATGCCAGGTGAGATCTGCTTCCACCCCAAGGGGATAGGAATCCTCAATAGGCCTCAGTTCCCGACTGTGGATCAGGACGGACCCTGCATGAAATTTGAACCCAACTGATTTGACTGAACCATTTGGATCGTCTGAATGCTGCGACAGTCCCCTGGCGGTAACGGTGGTGAGGATCACTATGAGCAAAAAAATCTTTAAGACCTTTGGAGTCATATGGAATCGATCACAGGAATTAGGTTAACGGCCCGGTAAAGTTACAATCCCAAGCACAAAATTTAGACTTGGTTTATCCCGGGAGCAGCAGGGGATATCTCCTTTTTGGTATGAAACCGGAAGTACTATCCATAAAATAGGAGAAGGATACCTGCTCCTGAGGCGTTGAATCGTATTTTTGCCAAAAGGTATCCGGGATTAAAGCGGAATTCCGTAATTTATTCCATAATTCAGGCCTAATAAGAATCTATTTGAGCCATTTTTTGAAAGAACCGTGCTGCCATGTCAGGAAATAAGGAAACATCTCCGGAACTAGCGGACCATGCCATCGAAACAGATTCCCTGGAGGCTCACTTCGAAAAATTCCGAAAAAACATCGTCGGGGTTGACCAGACCTACCAGACTCCTTATGGAAGGAAAAAGATCATCTACGCGGACTGGATTGCCAGCGGAAGGCTTTACCGGCCCATTGAAGAAAAACTCCTGAAGGACTTTGGCCCCTTTGTGGCAAACACGCACACGGAAACCACCGTAACCGGTACTACCATGACCCGGGCGTATGCCGAAGCACGCCGCATTATCAAGGAACATGTGAATGCGAATTCGGAGGACGTGCTGATCACCACAGGTTCGGGCATGACCGGGGTGGTCAATAAATTTCAGCGGATACTGGGCCTGAAAGTCCTGGAGAATCTGAAACCCCACACTAAAATACCGGAGGAAAAACGGCCCGTGGTCTTCCTCTCACATATGGAGCACCACTCCAACCAGACCACCTGGCTGGAAACCATTGCCAAGGTGGTGGTCGTCCCGCCGGATGACGAGGGACTCATCAGCCTGGAAAATTTTGAAGCGTGTATCGGGGAACACGAAGCGGCACCGATAAAGATCGCCGCGGTAACCGCCGCCTCTAATGTGACCGGAATCCGCACCCCCTACCATGAGATCGCTACCCTGATCCATAAATACGGCGGGCTTTGTTTTGTGGATTTTGCCTGTTCAGCCCCTTATGTGGAGATCGACATGCACCCGGAGAATCCTGAAGCCCGGCTGGACGCCATTTATTTTTCTCCCCACAAATTCCTGGGTGGCCCCGGGTCCAGCGGCGTATTGCTTTTCCACAACGACCTTTACCGCAACCAGGTCCCGGACAACCCCGGGGGAGGGACGGTCTCCTGGACCAATCCCTGGGGGAATCACAAGTATTTTGACGATATAGAGACCCGGGAAGACGGAGGGACGCCTGCCTTCCTGCAGACCATCCGCGTGGCCCTGGCAATCAGGCTCAAGGAAGAGATGGGGGTGGCCAATATCCTGAAGCGGGAACACGAATTGATGCAGCGGATTTTCGACCGCCTGTGCGGCCACCCGAAAATCAATATTCTGGCACCTCAGCATAAAGACAGGCTCGGCTGCTTTTCCTTTTACATAGATGACCTGCATTTCAACCTGGCCGTCAAGTTCCTCAATGACCGGTACGGGATCCAAACCCGTGGAGGTTGTTCCTGTGCGGGCACCTACGGGCATTACCTGCTACATGTGGATAAAGAGATGTCCCGCAGCATCACCTGTGAAATCGACGAGGGGGACCTCTCCCACAAACCGGGCTGGATCCGGATGTCCATCCATCCCACCAATACGATGGAGGAAATCAACTACCTCTGCGATGCCATCCTGGAGATGACCGAAAATCACAGGGCCTGGGACAAAGACTACCGGTACGACCCTAAATCGAATGAGTTTGTCCATACTTCACAGGTAGAGGGAAGACCGGACCATATCCGTTCTCTGTTTTCCCTGAAGTGATTTGCGGGTTTCCGGCGGGCTCAAAAAAAGAAGTTCTGATTACCACGTGCAAAGAAGCATTTTAGGTCAGTCAAATTTCCATCCAAATCCGGTATTGAGGATGTAGTCAAATTGCGATCCCCCTTCCACAACCTGATTGTCGTAGTTAAACTGAAATTCCGCCTTGATGTAGAAATCATAGGGCAGGTCGTATTTGGAGTTCAGGATGTAGTCCACCCGAAGACGGCCCCCTTCCGAGAGGCTCGGGTAAAACTCCACCCGGGTATTCAAGCTGAAATCCTTAAAATTGAACATATCCAGGGAGGATCCAAAATATAATTCCGTGGATTCCTTGTCCAGGGTTTCATCCTGGTAAGTCTCATTGTTGTAGTTCAAACCCCCAAGGACCGCAAACATGAGTTTTGAAGTGGTAGCCAGGAACTGGCCCGCACCCACCCGCAGGCTGTAGCGCCCCTGGAGGTTTTGTTCCGTATTGGACAGAAAGGACCCGGTTCCCCGTATGAACCACTTTTTCGATAACAGGCGGGTCAACCCCAGATTTATATTGGTACGCTGGGTTTCCTCCACCTCGTCCCGGTTGGATACAAGCGAAGAAATATCGAGGTCCGAAATCCACTTAAAACCCTTGTAATGCAATCCTCCTCCAATATTCATTTGGCGTTGGTTATTGGCCTTTGTCAAATTAAACCCAATGTCCACATTTCCATAAAACCGGCTGAAAAAACTACGGCGGATCTGCTGTATCCCGTTGATGTATTTAAGGCTGTAGACATTCGCCTCCCCATCCTCTTCGGTAATGGTCACCTGTCCGGGATCTTCGGATGCCATGTAACCGATCATTCGGAGCCCACCAGTGGCAAGGATAAGACACTTGCGCTCGATCCGCAATTTTTCCACCTCGTCGTAGTCAATGGTAAAATCATCATCGCTATAGGGGGTCTCCATAGTCAGGACCCCTGAAGACAGTCCCTTGATCTCCCCGTAGAGGACGTTGCCGTTTTTCACCCAGAGTGTATCGTGCTGGCCTGAAAGAACTATTGGGAGCAAGGCCAGTAAAATCAAAATAGCGTGCTTCATTTGAAGGGTATGGGTGGACATTTCATCCCGGGGAAATTAGAACATTGAACAATTGCATCAAAATGAGTTTCATTGGGGCCAGAAGGCTGGCCAATTCTCAATTGAATTCCTCTCTGCCATGTCCGTTTTCGTACCTTTAACGCCATGCCGGACACACCTAATTTAAAAAGAACCTTTAAATCCTTAAAGGTCTGTACGTTGCTTTTCCTGATCGCCGGTTGCTCGGAAGACACCCCCGACCCCCTGCCCCTGGCTCCTGAGGTTTCGTTTACGGCTTTTGGAAATACCGGAACGGAAGAAATACAGATGGATGTGAATTCCTCAGGCGGGGACCCCCTGTTGATCAGCCTGACCGAAGAACTCGGCCTTGTCGACCTTCCTTTTTTTCTGCGGGTTATCAATAATACTTCCGTAGGCTATTACTTCTGGCAGGACCAGCAATCCAGCGTCCGCTACAAGGACCTGGGATCCGGAAGCCTCTTCCTTACTGATGATATTTGTGGTTTCAGTCAGGAAAACATCCCGGAGCGGGCCGTACGCCGGGTAAGCGGGAATGAATCCTATGTCGTGATGCCCTATGCCGAATTCCCGGATGGGGAACCGCCGCGGTTTTTCTTGAAAATCCTGAAAAAAA
>JARRQA010000042.1:27914-34708 GCA_037382325.1 Robiginitalea sp. | reverse complement strand
CCAGCGGGCCAAGACGTACGATCCGTGTGCTGGGGGAGATCGAAACTCCTTCCGACCTCGAAAATTTTGTCGTGAAAGCGGAAAATGGCTCGGCTATTTACCTGAAGGACCTCGCCACGGTGCGTTTCCGGGAGGAAGATAAGACCACTTACGCCCGCGAACGGGGAGAGAGCGTGGTCATGCTCGATGTTAAGAAACGGGCGGGTAAAAACGCCATCTCAGCCGCCAATCAAATTCGCGATCTGATTGAGGAAGCGAAAGCCGATTACCTGCCGGCAGACCTTGATATCAGCATTGCGAATGACTCCTCCAGCCGTACCCTGAACCAGGTAGACGACCTGGTGAACAACATTATCTTCGGGATCATTCTGGTGGTAACTGTCCTGATGTTCTTCCTCGGATTCCGCAATGCCCTCTTTGTAGGCTTTGCCATTCCCATGTCCATGTTCATGTCCTTTATGATCCTCTCCGCCCTGGGGTATACCCTGAACACCATGATCCTCTTCGGGCTTATCATGGGCCTTGGGATGCTCGTGGACAACGGGGTGGTGGTCGTCGAAAACGTGTACCGCCTGATGGACGAAGAGGGGATGTCCCGGATAGAAGCTGCCAAAAAAGGGATAGGCGAAATCGCCGTGCCCATCATTATTTCCACGGCCACCACGGTGGCGGCTTTCGTGCCTTTGGGGATGTGGCCGGGCATCATGGGGGAGTTCATGATCTTTTTCCCGATCACCCTGTCAGTGGTTCTGGGTTCTTCCCTTTTCGTGGCAATTTTCATGAACTCCATGCTGGTTTCCAGCTATATGGAAACCGGCGAGAAAGAACTCACGCGCAAACAACTGGTGCGCCTGAGCATCTTCCTGGTGGGCATTGGCCTGTTCATCTTCATCCTGGGAGGAGCGGTCCGCGGCCTCGGGACCCTGATGATCGTAACGGCCGGATTGTTCTGGCTCTATAAATACGTCATCAAGAAATCGGCCAACCGCTTCCAGCGAAAAACCCTCAGGAAACTCGAAAACGTTTACGAAAAGCAACTCAAGCAGGCGCTGCGCGGCAGGAATGTGTACTGGTATTCCGGAGCCATGGTCGTCTTGTTGCTCCTGGCGTTTATTAGTTTCGGGGCCTCCCTGGGCAGCGGTCGGACCAAGGTGGAATTCTTTCCGGACAACACCCCGAATCAGATTATCGTCTATGTGGAATACCCGCAGGGTACCGCCATCGAAAAGACGAACCAGATCACCAAGGCCATCGAAAAAAGGGTCTACGATATTGCGGACAGTGATGCCAATATGAAAGGGGCATTTACCGAAGGAGGGTCTGCCGCCGAGATGCCCCACCGGGGTAAGATCACCCTTTCCATGCGGGAATTTAAATACCGGGAGGGAAGGGACAGTGAGGAGCTCCGTAAAAAAATCCAGGATGGCCTGAAGGGCATCTATCCGGGGGTCACCATCAGTGTGGAGAAAGATGCAGTGGGGCCCCCTGCAGGATACCCCATCAACATCGAACTGGAGGGGCAGAACTACGATACGCTGATCAACCTGGCCGAACGCATGCGGACCTTCATCAACAGCAAGGACATCGCGGGGATCGAGGAGCTCAAAATCGATGTGAATAAAAGCAAACCCTCCATGGAGGTGGTGGTGGACCGTCAGAAAGCCGGGGAACTCGGGGTTTCCGTCGGACAGGTCGGCCAGCAGCTCAGACGCTCCCTTTTCGGGGACAAGGCGGGCATCTACAAGAAGGATGGAGAGGATTACGACATCAATGTTCGTTTCAACGAGGACCTCCGCTACAATACCAGTGCCCTGTTCAACCAGAAGATCATCTTCCGGGACCCGGCCAGCGGTCAGATCCGGGAAATACCGGTTTCCGCGGTGGCGCGCCAGCGGAATACCTCCTCCTTCAGCGCCATCAAACACCGGGACGCCAAACGGGTCGTCACCGTTTATTCCGCCCTGCAACCCGGGTTTACCGATGCGGGGGCCGTGGTTTCTGAGGTTCAGGATGCTATGAAGGAGTTTCAGGGAATCCCTGCCGGGGTAAAGATAGACTATACCGGCCAGATCGAGGAACAAAACAAACAGATGGAGTTCCTGATGGGGGCCTTCTTCTCCGGGCTGGGACTGATCATGCTCATCCTGGTTTTTCAATTCGGGGGGATTTCAAAACCCGCAATCATTATGACTGCCATCTTCCTGAGCTTCATCGGGGTCTTCGGGGGGCTGATGCTCACAGGATGGCCATTTGTCATCATGATGACCATGATGGGGATCATTGCCCTCGCAGGGATTGTGGTCAATAATGGTGTAGTGCTCCTGGACTATACACAGATCCTTATCGACCGCAAGAAGGTGGCCCTGGGACTGGAGGATAAAGACCTGCTTTCACTCCAGGAAGTTACGGAGGCCATTGTCCGGGGCGGAAAGGCCAGGCTGCGGCCGGTGCTGCTGACCGCCATTACCACGGTGCTGGGGTTGATTCCGCTGGCTATCGGGCTGAACATCAATTTTTTCTCTCTGTTCTCGGAATTCGACCCACAGCTTTATATCGGGGGAGACAATGTGATCTTCTGGGGGCCCCTGGCCTGGACGGTCATTTTCGGCTTGCTGGTAGCCACCTTCCTGACCCTGATCATCGTCCCGGTCCTGTTCAACATCACCTACCGGATTAAAATCGCGATAAAGGGGAAGCGTCGGAAACCCGAGGTGCGGGAAACCGCCGAGACCCTGGAAAAGGCAGCCTGAAAAATACGGGAGAGCATTTTTGAAAACAGGGGGAAGTTTGCCTGAAATATTGTGAGCTTCCCCCTTTCCATTGTACCTTTGCAGGCATAATTCAGGGAATATGTACAGATCGCACACCTGCGGGGAATTGAACGAGCAACATATCGGGCAGAAGGTCCGGCTGTCCGGATGGGTACAAAAGGTTCGGGACAAGGGTTTTGTCGTATGGATAGACCTCCGGGATCGTTACGGGATCACCCAATTGGTATTCGACCAGGAGCGGACGGATGAAAAGTTGCTTGAAAAGGCCCGGCAGGCAGGCCGTGAATTCGTCCTGCAGGTATCCGGTGAAGTGATCGAAAGGGCCTCCAAGAACCCGAAGATCCCCACGGGGAATATCGAGGTGCTGGTTTCAGAAATAAACGTCCTCAACCCCTCCCTCACCCCTCCCTTCACCATTGAAGACGAGACCGACGGGGGAGAAGAACTGCGAATGAAATACCGCTATCTGGATATCCGGCGTCGCCCGGTAAAGGAGAACCTGATCTTCCGCTCCAGGGTTACCATGGAAGTGCGGAAGTACCTTTCCGAAAAAGGCTTTATTGAAGTCGAGACGCCTTACCTGATCAAATCCACTCCGGAGGGCGCGCGGGATTTTGTGGTTCCCAGCCGGATGAACGAAGGGGAATTCTACGCGCTGCCGCAATCTCCCCAGACCTTCAAACAACTCCTCATGGTAGGCGGGATGGACAAGTATTTCCAAATTGTCAAATGTTTCCGGGATGAAGACCTGAGGGCAGACCGGCAACCGGAGTTTACCCAGATCGACTGCGAGATGGCCTTCGTGGAACAGGAAGACATCCTGCAGACTTTCGGGGGGCTTACGCTCCACCTGCTGGAAGCCATCTGTGGGGTGAAGGTGGAGGCCATCCCGCAAATGACATACGACGAGGCGATCCGGCGCTATGGCACCGACAAACCCGACATCCGGTTCGGGATGGAGTTTGGGGAGCTGAATGAGGTGGCCCGGCAACGGGATTTCCGGGTCTTCAACCAGGCAGAACTGGTGGTCGGGATTGCCGTTCCCGGGGGAAACACCTTCAGCCGTAAGGAAATCGACGCTATTACCGACTGGGTCAAAAGGCCACAGGTAGGAGCGAAAGGAATGGTGTATGTCCGTTGTAACGAAGACGGCAGTTTCAAATCCTCCGTGGATAAATTCTATCCGCAGGAAGACCTCGCCAAATGGGCGGATCGCACCGGGGCCCAAAAAGGGGACCTGATCCTGGTACTCTCGGGGGAGGCAGACCCTACCCGAACCCAGCTCAGCATGCTGCGGATGGAACTGGCAGAGCGCCTGGGGCTTCGCAAGCCCGAAGAATTTGCCCCGCTCTGGGTGGTGGATTTCCCGCTACTGGAATTCGATGCTGAAACCGGCCGGTACCACGCCATGCACCACCCGTTTACGGCTCCCAAGCCGGGCCAGCTCAAAATGCTCGATTCCGACCCGGCAGCCGTCAGGGCGAATGCCTATGACCTGGTACTCAACGGGAATGAGATCGGGGGTGGCTCCATCCGGATCCACGACCGGGAAACCCAGGAGATTATGTTCGGACACCTTGGCTTTAGCCCGGAGGAAGCCCGGCAACAATTCGGGTTTTTGATGGACGCCTTTCAGTACGGGGCGCCCCCCCACGGAGGGATTGCCTTTGGCCTGGACCGGTTGGTAGCCATCCTGGGAGGGCAGGAATCCATCCGTGATTTCATTGCATTCCCTAAAAACAACAGTGGCAGGGATGTGATGATCGATGCCCCGGCCCCCATCAGTCAGGAGCAGCTGGAGGAACTTCACCTGCAGGTAAAGAAATAACCGCTACTGCCCACCAGGGCTGGCGGGAAGAAATGAATCGTATCTTAGGGGGGTATGGACCAGCATCCAAATAATCATACCTTGCTTGCCAGGTTCCTTAAATGGCGGTACCGGCATATTTCACACAAGACCTTTACCCAGCTGATGAGTGTGGTGGTCGGGTTTCTGGCCGGACTGGGGGCGGTAACCCTTAAAAACCTCACCTATTTCATCGAGTCTACCCTGGATAAAGGGGTGCTCTTCCTGAGCAACGAATTGTATTTCATCTTGCCCATCCTGGGGCTTACCGGTGTTTTCCTCTACGTGAAATACGTACATCGGGAAAAACTCGAACACGCCATCTCCTCCATCCTATTTGCCCTTTCCCGCAAGAAAGGGATCATCGATGCCAAAAAAATCATCACCCCCCTGGTGACGGCTCCCCTGACGGTGGGCTTCGGGGGTTCTGTGGGGTTGCTGGGACCTGCCGTGGCCACTGGGGCGGCCCTGAGTTCCAATGTCTCCAAATTGCTGCACGTTAGTTCTAAGGAACGCTCCCTGCTGATCGCCTGTGCCTCTGCCGGGGCCATTGCCTCCATTTTCCAGGCCCCGATTGCCGCCATTATTTTCGCGGTGGAGGTCTTCAGCCTGGATTTGACCATGCTTTCCATGCTCCCGCTGCTGCTGGCCTCCATCTCCGGGGTGCTAACTTCCTATTTCTTCCTGGGGGATGAGACGCTCTTTAACTTTGCCCTGACCGAATCCTTCAAGGTATCCGACACGGTTTATTACATTTTGCTTGGAATGGGTACGGCCGTGGCCTCCGTCTACTTTACCAAGATGTATTTCCGCATCATGGATGTTTTTCAACGCTTCCGCAGCCCCAAGTACAAATTGCTGGCCGGGGGGCTGGCGATCGGGGTCATGCTCTATTTCATCCCACCCCTCTACGGAGAGGGTTTCGGGTTTATCAACAACCTCCTGGAGGGGGACCACCTCAAAGCCCTGGGAAAAACACCTTTCGATGCCTATACCGATCAGATTTGGGTGGTCATAGGCCTGCTTTTCGGAATCACCCTTTTCAAGGCGGTGGCCATGACCACTACCTTTGCCGCCGGGGGGGCCGGGGGGATTTTCATTCCCACCATGGTAATGGGCAGTGCCCTGGGCAATGTAGTGGCCAAGGTCCTGAACAACCTGCCGCTGGGGATTTCCGTAAGCGAGGTAAATTTTACCCTGGTTGGGATGGCGGGTCTTATCGCCGGGGTGTTGCACGCCCCCCTGACGGCCATCTTTTTGATTGCCGAGATCACCGGCGGGTATAGCCTGTTCGTCCCCCTGATGATCTCCGCGGCAATGTCCTACCTGATTACCAAAAACACCATGGACCACAGCATATATACGCGGCAGCTGGCAGCCATTGGGGCCCTGATCTCACACGACAAGGACCAGACCGTGCTCAGCATGATGGACCTGGACGAAGTGGTGGAACGGGATTTCAAGGAGGTCCGAAAAGACATGACCCTGGGGGAAATGTTGCATGAATCGGTGGCTAAATCCACACGGAATATCTTCCCGGTTACGGATTCAGAAGGAAAACTCCACGGGATCGTGCTGCTGGACGATATCCGGGAATTTATGTTCGACGTGAACATGTACGACAAGATCCTGGTGGATTCCTTCATGCAGGCTCCCCCCGAATACATTTTTTACGGGCAGGATACCATGCAGCAGGTGATGAAAAAATTCCACGACAGCAGGGCCTGGAACCTTCCGGTAATCCGGGACGGGAAATACCTCGGTTTCGTCTCCAAATCCAAATTGCTTACGGCATACCGCCGAAAGTTGATTACTTTTAGTCCCTGAAATGCGAAAACGAATCCGATTCCTGGTCCTTTTAATCGTCCTTGCCTCCCTGGGAAGTATCGTCTATGGCTTTACCATTATGGAATCGGCTCCGGTGAGCGGGAACAAATACATCGGCTTCGGGGTCGTTGGACTCTTTTTGCTGGCCATGCCCCTGTTCCTTATTTTCGAAAGCCGGGGCAAGAAGATGAAGGATTACATGCTGACTGACGACAATATCCGCAAAATGAGGGAACGCAGGGAGAATGGCGGGTAACATGGCTTTTTTAAGGTGATTTTATACCCTTCCCCCCGAGCCATATGCTCAAAAAAACATACCTTCGCATTACATTAATTTCTTTTATTTTTTT
>JARRQA010000042.1:0-27902 GCA_037382325.1 Robiginitalea sp. | reverse complement strand
AATGACTGGTACAGTTAAATTTTTCAACGAATCCAAAGGGTATGGATTCATCACCAACGATGAGACCGGAAGGGACATCTTCGTTCACGCCACCGCCCTCGATGGCTTACAGCTCAATCAGGGAGACAAAGTAGAATATCAAGAAACCGAGGGCCGCAAGGGAATGGTCGCGGCCGATGTGCACATCATCGGATAAACTTGTTTTATTTTGAAGGACTGAAAGCACTGCGCATAGGCGCGGTGCTTCTTTTTTAATTGAGGTTTCGCTTCTTGATAAAGAATTGCCGGAGCAGGCTGGAGGCCTCATTCTCCATGATCCCCCCCACCAGTTCTGTTTTGGGGTGAAGCTTCCCCCCTGCTGCCGAAAAGCCCCGCTGGGGGTCATAAGCCCCGAAAACCACTTTGGAAATCTGGCTCCAGTACAGGGCCCCCGCACACATCTGGCAGGGCTCCAGGGTAACGTACATGATACAGTTGTGGAGGTACTTCCCCCCCAGGAAATTGGCAGCTGCGGTAATGGCCTGCATTTCGGCATGGGCCGTGACATCCCCGAGTTTTTCGGTCAGGTTGTGGGCACGGGCAATGATGCGGTCATTCACCGTAATGACGGCCCCTACAGGTATCTCCCCTATTTCATAAGCCGTCTCGGCCTCCTGCAGGGCCTTTTTCATAAAATAGGTATCGTCCAGCGTGAAGTCCATACCCTCAAAAATACAATTTCCATTGCGTCCTTCCCGCTTTTCGAATCTTGAAATTGGGTTACCTTTATCGCCGGTAATGAAATTACTCCCCAAAATAACGTCCCCTGAAGACCTGAGGCGCCTCCCTCCAGCCCAACTCCCTGCCCTGGCTGCAGAGTTACGGCAGTTTATCATCGATGTGGTCTCGGTAAAGGAAGGGCACCTGGGCGCATCCCTCGGGGTGGTGGAGCTGACCATCGCCCTGCACTATGTCTTCAACACCCCGGATGACCGCCTGATCTGGGATGTGGGACACCAGGCCTACGGCCACAAAATCCTTACCGGGCGGCGGGAAGCCTTTGAAAGTATCCGGCAGAAAGACGGGCTGAGCGGTTTCCCGAAACGGGAGGAAAGCCCCTATGACCCTTTCGGGACAGGGCATTCCTCCACCTCAGTCTCGGCCCTTCTGGGCATGGCACTTGCGTCCCGGCTCAGGGGAAATAAAGGCAGGCAGCATATCGCGGTAATCGGGGATGCCTCCATCGCCAGCGGGATGGCCTTTGAGGCATTAAACCACGCAGGGGTTACGAACGCCAACCTGCTGGTTATCCTGAATGACAATGCCATAGGAATTGACCCCAGTGTGGGAGCCCTGAAGGAATATTTAACGGCGGTTAAAAAAGGGGGCGGCGGAAACGAAAATCTTTTTGAATGCCTCAATTTCAGGTATTCAGGACCCATGGACGGCCACGATCTGCCAGGGCTTCTCAGGGAGCTCAACCGGCAAAAGGATGAAACCGGCCCCAGGTTGTTGCACCTGATCACCACCAAAGGGAAGGGCTTGCAGAAGGCTGAGGAAAACCAGGTGACCTATCATGCCCCCGGCCGGTTCGACAAAACCACGGGAGACCTGCTCAAAGCCGATAAATCCCCGGACCAGGGACCAAAATACCAGGATGTCTTCGGGCACACCCTGGTGGAACTCGCCCGGAACAACGAGCATATCGTGGGGATTACTCCTGCCATGCCAACGGGGAGTTCCCTGAAATATATGATGAAAGCCTTCCCGGAGCGCACCTTTGATGTCGGTATCGCAGAGCAGCATGCCGTGACCCTGGCAGCCGGGATGGCCACTGAGGGGCTCGTTCCCTTTTGTGCCATCTATTCCACTTTTCTACAACGGGGTTATGACCAGGTCATCCACGACGTGGCCCTGCAAAACCTGCCGGTGGTGTTTTGCCTGGACCGGGCCGGCCTGGTGGGGCAGGACGGGGCTACCCACCACGGGGTATTCGATATCGCCTATCTGAGATGCATCCCCAATATGTGCCTGGCGGCCCCCATGGACAATGTGGACCTGCGCAACATGCTCTACACGGCCCAGCTGAATAACGATGGGCCAGTAGCCATCCGATATCCCAGAGGTTACAGCCACAACCCGGACTGGGAATATCCTTTTGAGCCCATCCCCATCGGCAAAGCACGAACGCTCAGAACAGGAACCCGGATCGCTGTATTAAGCCTGGGACCCCTGGGGCAGGAAGCCGCCAAAGCCATAGAAGAAACGGTTTCCCCGGAGGCCGTGGGGCACTACGATTTCCGGTTTGTCAGGCCCCTGGACGAAGCCCTGCTCGAAAAGATCTGCGCCGAATACGGACATCTGGTAACCGTGGAGGATGGCTGTCTCGCCGGCGGCTTCGGGAGTGCCGTGCTGGAATACCTGGCAGACCACGGCCACTCCATACCCGTTACCCGCCTGGGAATCGGAGATACCTTTGTCTCCCACGGTACGCAGGAAGAACTCTACAAAGAGTGGGGACTGGACCGGGCCGGTATACTGCAAATACTAAACGACCTGTTAAATGACCACACATAAAACCCCCTGGATTTTAGGCACATTGGTTTTGCTGTTTTGGTGCATGGCCGGACGCGCCCAGGACAGCATTCCCCGGCAGGAAAGTCCGGACAGCATTTCGGTGGATACCATCGTCATCCGGACGATTCAGGAACCCGTAAAGATCGTTCCGAGGGGCGTTTCCCTGATGAATCCCATCATCTCCTTTAACCGGACCAAACCCCTGGTCAAAAGGCGAAAAAAGTTTCGGGTCCCCTCCTTTTGGGAAAAGATCAACGAACTGGATTTTCAACTCAGCGAGGTGGCCTTTGTAAACTGGAACGCCGGGGGGGACAATGCGATTTCCGCCCTGGCCAAACTGGAGTTTGAACGAAACTATAAATTCCGCTATTTCCAGTGGGACAACAACCTGGTAATGCGGTTTGGGTGGAATGCCCAGGAGGGACGGCAGTGGCGGAAGACAGACGACGCGATCCGGCTGAGCAGCACCCTCGGGTACCGAAGGGATACGATCAGTCCCTGGTACTTTTCGGCCAAGGCAAATTTCAACTCCCAGTTCGCCAACGGGTACAAATACCCGGACCGGACGAACCCCATTTCAGCCTTTATGGCACCCGGGTACCTCTTTATAGGGGGTGGTACTTCCTACATCCCTGAAGGGAAAAAATTCAACCTGTACCTCTCCCCCCTGACCTTCAAAAGCACCTTTGTGCTGAACCAGGACCTTGCCAACCAGGGCGCTTTTGGAGTTCAAAAAGCCGTCCGTGATGCCGAGGGAAACATCATTACCCCCGGGAAGAAGATCTATCGGGAAATGGGGATCCTGGTCACCCATAAATGGGAATTCCCGGTGGCCAAAAACGTGGTGCTGGACCATAACCTGGATTTATACACGGATTACCTGAACAACTTCGGGAATATCGACGTCAACTGGCAGGTTACCGCCAAATTCAAAGTGAATGAATTTATCAGCGCCACCCTGCTGGCCCATCTTATCTACGACGATGATATCAAATTCGACACGGTAGAGGATGAAAATGGCGCGGTTATAGACCCGGGAGTCCCGCGGATACAGTTCCGGCAGCAACTCGGGATTGGCGTGAACTACAAATTCTGATCCTGTAACTGTTTGCCGCTGATCTTGTTGTGGATGTGCACTGCCGCCCGATCTGACAGGGATGCCACAAAGGAACAGGCCTGAAGCAATACCTCGTACACAGACCCCGCCTCGGGTTGCCCCCCTTCAATGGGAAGCATGCTCAGGATGAGCCTGTCATAGGAGGAGGCACGGCCTTCCAACTGGGCCACCAGGGCTTCGGTACTCACCTCCAGGATGTCCGATAGGATCTTGTAGCCGGCAACTTCTTTTTCCACCACCTCCGGAGCCTGGTAAATCCGCTGCACGCTCAGATCAATGATATCCTCTATCTGTGCCCGGTACCGGCTTTTATCCAGGAGGGCCACATCCAACGCACCGTTCAGGATAGCCTCTTCTTCTTCCATAAAGACGCGTACCGCATCCTGTACCAGGGTGCCGATGGCAATGGCCCGCAGGTACCCGATGCGGTCCGGCATATGGGGAATGCCCCGGTACTGTTCGGTATTGATCCGGTCCTGTACAAGTTTGATCAGGTATTCCAGGGCATACTCCTCGGGAATCAGCCCCAGGTTGATCCCGTCCTCGAAATCGATGATGGTATAGCAGATATCGTCTGCGGCCTCCACCAGGTAGGTAAGCGGGTGGCGACAGTAGCCCATGGATCCCTTCAGGTCCATGGACTTCAGGCCAAGGTCTGCTGCGACCTCCTCAAAGGCGGCCACCTCCGTCTGAAACACCCCGAACTTCTTGGTGGCTATGGGGCCGCCTTTTTTGTGGGGCAGAGATTCCTTCGGGTATTTCATAAAGGCCCCCAGGGTGGCATTACTGAGGCGCAGGCCCCCGGGCACCCCTTTGCGATCCGCCGTCAGGAGGCGGAAGCCATGGGCATTCCCCTCAAAGCGGACCAGATCTTCGTACTGTTTGTCCGTAAGGGTGTCGCGATACCGCTGCCCCGGGCCCCTGGTAAAAAAGGTGCCGATGGCTTTTTCCCCGCTGTGGCCAAAAGGCGGGTTCCCAATGTCGTGGGCCAGGGCTGCAGCCGCCACGATAGCTCCAAAGTCATTGAACTGGTAGCCATGCGCCTGGGACAGATGCGGATGTTTTTCCAGCAACCGGGCTCCGGCCAGGCGCCCCAGGCTGCGCCCCACCACGGAAACCTCCAGGCTGTGGGTAAGCCGGGTATGTACAAAATCCGTCTTGGAAAGGGGGATTACCTGCGTTTTGTCCTGCAAACTCCTGAAATAAGGAGAGAAAATGATCCGGTCGTAATCCACCTCGAACCCCAGGCGGGTTTCGTCCTGTTCCTTTCTGAGCCGCTTATGCGTATCCCCCTGCCGGCGGAGGGAAAGGAGTTGTTCCCACTGCATCATACCTTCTGAATTTGAGGGGAAAGATACCGCTTTTTGAGAGGTTCTGCGGCAGGAATCTCTTGCCGCTTAACGTTGACTTAATGCCATAACATTCGCCTAACATTAATGCAAAAAAGGTTTAACACAGGGCTAACAAGGCCTTTACAACCCTATGTGTTCTTTGCACCCGAATACGAATGACAGAAAATGAGAATACCTCTATACTTTATATTTTTCCTATTTGGATCCAGCGTTTTCGGGCAGGTAACCGGCTCGATTGTCGGTAAGCTCATCGACAAGGAAATGAACGACGATCCTCTGGCCTTTGCCAATGTCCTCATCAAGGGCACTTCCAAAGGGACAACTTCCGATTTTGACGGATTGTACGAACTCGATGGCCTGGAACCCGGCACCTATACCGTGGTTTACAGCTTCCTCGGTTACGAAACCGTGGAATTATCGGTTACTGTGGAAGCGGGGAAGGTAACCGAAGTTAACGTCCCGATGTCTGCCACCCAGGGGGTTTCCCTGGATGAAGTCGTCATCGTAACCTCAGCCGCCAAGGATTCGGAAGTAGCCTTGCTTCTCGATCAGAAAAAAGCGATCGTAATCCAGGAAGCCATCAGTGCAGAAGCACTGAAGCTCAAAGGGATTGACGATGCCGCAGCCGCGGTATCCCAGATTTCAGGAATCTCCAAACAGCAAGGGTCGGATGACGTATATGTCCGGGGTCTTGGCGACCGGTATCAGACCACCACTATGAACGGCCTGTCGCTTCCATCCAATGATGTCAATAAAAAGAATATTAACCTGGACCTTTTCGGGTCTGGCATTCTGGACAACGTGGCGGTAAGCAAGGCTTACTCTACCGCTTTTTATTCAGATTTTGCTGCAGGGAACGTCAATATAGACTCCAAGGAATACCTCGGGGACGGTTATGTGAAAGTAAGCCTCGGCAGCGGCCTGAACACGAATGCCTCCGGCCTGGATTTTGTCCGGTCCGAGGGCCCGAGCAATTACGGGTTTTACAACCGGTATGAATACGACCCTTTTGTAGTTACCCTCGCCCACGGTGTTGATCCGCAAAGCGCCTGGAGCCCCATCAACCTGAACGGTGCCCTGGAAGCAGGAAATTCCTGGAATATTGGGGAAGAATCCCGCCTGAGCTATTTTATCTCCGGGAGTTTTAATAGTGGCTACAGCTACCGGGAGGGTCCTGCCAGGGATTTTACCAATGTGCTGAAGGTAGACTTTCCCACCGTCAATGAATATGAGTACACCACCAATACGACTGCCCTTGGGAATCTGACCTACCGGATCAACCCGAATCACAAGGTTAATTTCACCAGCCTGTTTGTAAACAGTGCCACCGATGCTGTGGGATATTACGGTGTAAACGGTCAGGGAACCAACCGGGATGCAATCATCACCACGGACGAAGGGTTTTATGTGATGAACGTTCAGTTTAACCAGGACATGATCTTTGTAAACCAGTTGAACGGAACTCACAGCTTTGAGGATGAATGGTTTGTAGACTGGGGAGTAGGTTTCAACAAGGTGTTTTCAGACGAGCCCGACCGGAAACGGATCACTTTGGAAAACTATCAGTTATCCCTGGATAACGACCCGAACACCAACCCGGTTTTTTACACCAACATTCCTTTTGATAACCAGCGGTTCTGGCAGAGTATCGAAGATGACGAGCTGAACAGTTACCTGAATCTCGGTCATAAGGTATCTGATAAACTAACTTTCGGGTTTGGCTATAACGGAAGAAGGAAAGAGCGTCGCTTCAACAGCATCCGCTATGGGTACCGCATCGTCGACCGGGACAACACCCCTGTGACCGATGTGAACAATCTGGATGAGATTTTTAATGTAAATAACATCAATATCCCGAACGGCTCCGGCCTCTGGGACCTGGTGGTACTGAATCCGATCAACAACGATATAGGGAACATCAACCGGCCCGGGCTTCCCGAGAATACCTACAAAGGGATACTGAATGTTCACGCCGGATTTTTAAATGCCCAGTGGACGCCCTCGGATAAATGGCTGGTAGTTCCCGGCATTCGATTGGAGTCCTTTTCACAGCAGGTGGAATACGACGTAATCAACATCCGTCCGGACGACCCCGGTTTCCGGGAGGTTTATGAGAATATTTTTGTGCCTTCCTTAAACGTGCGATACGCTCTTACGGAAAACGCCAACCTCCGCTTTGGCTTCAGCAAAACAGCTTCCTTCCCGGAATTCAAGGAGGTAGCTCCTTTCGTTTACGAATCCGTAACACAACGGGTGGGTGGTAACCCGGACCTTCTCGGAGGTTTAAATGGCCAGGGGGCCACGTACTCGGATGTTTACAACTACGACCTGAAATACGAGTGGTTCATGGAGCGGGGGGAACTCATTTCCCTTTCTGCCTTTGCCAAAACCATCAAAAACCCCGTAAACCGGGTGGTGGCTGCGGATGCTACCGGAACCCAGCGGTACTTCCGTACCGGGGACCAGGCAGACATCTTCGGGGTAGAACTGGAAGTTCGCAAGAACCTGTTGTATGATACCAATGACAACGCCGTGCTTTCCGTAGGACTAAATGCCGCTTATACGCATACAGAGCAGGATCTCAAGGATATTCCAGCAGGAGAAGACAATACTTTCGGGACCACTTTTGACCGGGATTCCGATGAACTTGAAGGGGCCTCTCCGTTCATTATCAACACGGACCTCAATTACAGCCCGATCATCGGTGACTACCGGCCCAAGGCAACCCTTGTATTCTCCTACTTTTCGGATCGCATTTTCTCCCTTGGGGCAGGAAGCCTGGGGAATATTGTGGAACGCTCTGTTCCTACCCTGGATTTCGTCCTGAGAAATGAGATCGGGGAACACTTTGAAGTAAACCTGAGCGCTAAAAACCTTTTGAATCCAGATGTCTCTTTTGTAAGAGAAAACACCGGTATCGGTGATGTAACTATACGTGAATATAACCTGGGGGTAAATCTGGGTCTTACCCTCGCCTATAAATTCTAATACTACTTTAAACTTTAAACAATGAAGAAAACGTTTTTAATCCTAGGGGTAGCTGTTGCACTGTTGGCTTCCTGTGAGGCTGATGATACCCCGGACATCGTTATCAACGATAACAGTGTAGTAAACAATACCACCAACAACAGTACAGATGGTGGTGGTGTAGAACCTGGAAACGAGACTGTAAACCTCAGCGGGGTATACACCGAAAACCTGGTTCTCGATGCAGAGACCGAATACGTGATTACAGGTCCTGTGCTCATGGCCAGCGGCACCACTCTGACCATTCCTGCCGGGAAGACGATCAAGGCGCAACCCGTGGGTGTCAATGCTTATATCGCCATCCAACAAGGGGCTCAAATCAATGCGGTGGGCTCTGCCACAGAACCCATTGTCCTGACCTCTAATTCCAATACTCCGGGAGCAGGAGACTGGGGAGGACTGGTTCTATGCGGACGCGCCCCGATCAACTCCACTGCAGATGGTTCCACAGATGTGGCTACTTCCGAGATCGGTAACCTTTCCTACGGCGGAAACTCCGACACCGACAACTCCGGCACCATCCAATATTTGCGAATTGAATATGCCGGGGGTGCCATTAACGGAAATGCCGAGCTGAATGGCCTTTCCCTCTATGGGGTAGGCAATGGAACCACCATCGACCACATTCAGATCTTTGAAGGGTCTGACGACGGGGTGGAATTCTTCGGGGGAACCGTGAACGTCAGCCAGGTAGCTGTTGTTAATGCAGAGGACGATTCCATCGACTGGACCGAAGGGTACACCGGAACCCTGACCGACGTGTATGTCCAACACGGGACTTCTCACGACAAGGCATTTGAGTGCGACGGATACAACACCGATTTCAGCAATGAAGGCGGCTATTTCTCAGCTCCAAACGTCACTAACGTAACTGTAGCCGGCGCTAACGATGCCAGTGAGGCCATCCGGCTGCGTGCGGGCACGCAAGGCATCTTTACCAACGTGGTGCTGAACGATTTTGACGAAGGATTCGACCTGGACGGTGATGCCGGAGACAACCCCACAGGACAGGGGGTACTGGACGATTTGCTGCAGGTGATCGATGTTACCTTCAACAATGTGACTACCAAGCTTAAGAACGATACCGGGTTTACCTTTACCGAGACCGATTTTATATCAGGTGACGGAAACGGCACCGGTACGGATGTGTCAAGCTGGGGAGCTGGTTGGACGGTTGGGATCCAATAGGTTAATCCCCTTAAACAAAAAAGCCGTCAGGTATTGACGGCTTTTTTTGTTTGTTTTACCTACTTAGCGTTGAAGTGCCAGCTTTGTGCCTCCTTTCCATTCCTGCACAGAGGCTATCTCATTTTGAGTGTAGTCAACTTCCTTCAATACATCCTTGTTCCAGAAGAACCATTTTCCGTGTTTCTTCCCATTCACATAAGAACCCATTGAGAGCTTATCTCCATTCGCAGCGTAACTAACCCAGTCTCCATGTAATTCTCCTTCCAGATTATACGTTCCCTTCTGACGAACCGTTCCGTCTTCATAGTAATAAACTGCTTCAACCAGATTCTGGTCCTCCAGCAAGGTAACCTTCCTGTTATCCTTTTCTTTTTGCCCCACCAGCAGCACCGGCAAAAGCATAAACACGAAAATTGACATCCACTTCATAACAATACTATTGGAAACTTAAAGATACTTAATTTTAACCTTAAATCAACTTTTACTTAACTATTTCTTTACATTAGAACGTAATTATTTGATTTCTAGTACAATGACAGAAGTCTTGATTGTAAATTCTTTATAATTCCTTAATGTTCAGGTTACTTTAAAATCAACTTTGGCATCCACTTTTGTACTGTGTTTAAACACAATCATGTATTTCATTTCAAGTCTAGTTTTTGTCACATATTCTTGTATGAATACACTAACTGCCTCTGGCCAAGGCAGTTTTTTTATTCCCCAGCCCGAAGCCTGCAGATAAGGTAATACTTTGTTAACCTTACCTTAATATTGGTTTTTGTTCTTTGTAGCGACAAAAACTAGATTTCCATGCTTTTTCGATTTCGGGTATTTCTACCCTTGTTTCTGGTATGCTTTTCCATTTTTTCTCAAGAAGAAAATGCACCCCTTTTTGGCAAAGGTTTGTTTAACCTGAAAGGAAAAGAGGACAGTTGGGAAATGAAAATCGGCTTTCGAATGCAATTCCTGGCCTCTAACTCATGGCTTGAACAGGATAACGACGATGGATTTCTCCTGGAACCTAACAGCAGTTTTCTAATCCGCCGGTCCCGATTGAAATTTGACGGCTTTGCTTTCAGTCCAAAACTCAAATATAAAGTTGAGCTGGGACTCTCCAATCGGGATATGTCGGGCACTTCCGCCTTTACCGGTAACACCCCACGATTCATAATGGATGCCGTTATAAAATGGAATTTCCATGAAAATTTTGTGCTGTGGGTAGGACAAACCAAGTTGCCAGGCAACATAGAACGGGTGATTTCTTCTGCAAACATGCAACTGGTGGACCGATCGCTCCTCAATGCCCTTTTCAACATCGACCGGGACATTGGCTTTCAATTGCGTCATCACATAGATTTTTCATGGAAGTGACCTGGAACGGGAAGAGACGCCCAAACTAATGCTGAGTGCCTCCTATGACTACAACGACAATGCTGTAAGAGCCCGTAGCAACCAGGGGGTATACATGATCACCGATGACGGATTTCACGAAACCCCGATTCAGACGGTTTTTGTGGACGCCATGTTCAAGTACCAGGGATTTTCATTTATGGCTGAGTATGCCTCCAGATCTGCAGATGATCCAATTGCACGGAACTCGGATGGAACTGCCACGGGAATAGTGGTCCAGGAAGGAAATTCAATAAACCTTCAATCCGGGTACCTTTTCAAGAAGAATTGGGAGGTTGCCGGAAGATTTACGCATGTTGCACTTAATGAAAACCTGACTGGAACCGGACCCCAAAGCCAATATACATTGGGGTTTTCAAAGTATTTTGTGGGCCACAAACTCAAGGTTCAAACCGACGTGAATTATCTGGACCTGGATAATGATACGGGTGTTGTTTTATGGAGACTTCAGATGGATCTGCACTTCTAAAAAAATAACTTTTAGGTAACACGCCTACGCTCATTTGAAGAGATATTTGTACTTTGTATTTTAATTTCTATGGATAATATTTACCTCTTGATGATCATCGCATTGGCAGTCCTTGCCGTTGCAGATCTGGTTGTGGGTGTCAGTAATGATGCGGTTAATTTTCTAAATTCTGCCATCGGGTCCAAGGCTATCTCCTTCAGGACTATTATGATCGTAGCAAGCCTTGGGATTGCTTTCGGTGCTATTTTTTCGAGTGGGATGATGGAAGTAGCAAGGAAGGGCATATTTAACCCGGGAGAGTTCTATTTCAACGAGATCATGTTCATTTTTATGGCGGTCATGATCACTGATATCCTCTTGCTGGACTTTTTCAATACCCTTGGGATGCCTACATCCACTACAGTTTCCATAGTTTTTGAACTTCTGGGTGCCGCCGTTGCCATGTCCCTGATAAAAATAGCTGCCGATGGAGGTGCCTTTGGTGAAGTTATTAATTACATCAATACTGCAAAAGCCACTGAAATTATCTTGGGAATCCTCCTATCGGTGGTCGTTGCCTTTAGCATTGGTGCCCTGGTACAATGGATATCCAGACTGCTCTTATCCTATGATTTTGAAAGGAAGGCTAAATGGGTCGCCGCCGTTTTTGGCGGGATCGCCCTCTCTGCGATTACCTATTTCATATTTATGAAAGGAATCAAAGGTACTCCGTTTGCCGGCGAAACATATGAGCTCATCGGAGGCATGAAGATTTCAGAATTCCTCGAAGCACGCGTTGTTCCGATCATTGGGTTTAGTGTCGTTTTCTGGTCGATATTATCCTATTTGCTAACGACTTTTTTAAAAACAAACATCTATAAATTGATCATTGCGGTCGGCACCTTTGCCCTGGCCCTGGCCTTCGCAGGGAACGACCTGGTCAACTTTATAGGGGTTCCCATAGCAGCCTTCCAGTCTTTTGAGGCCTGGACGGCCTCCGGAGTGGCCCCGACAGAATTCAGCATGTCAGTCCTAGCTACAAAGGTACCCACCCCTACACTACTGCTGTTCATTTCGGGAATAGTTATGGTAGTTACCCTTTGGCTATCGAAAAAAGCGCGTTATGTAGCAGATACGGAGATCAACCTGGCCCGTGAGGGGGAAGCCAAGGAACGGTTTGAGCCCAATTTTTTGTCCAGGACAATCGTTCGTTTTTCCATTATGGTCGGAACCTATACGCGTACCGTGCTCCCTGCTTCGCTACAGCAGACTATCAGCAAACGTTTTGAAAAACCCGTCATCAAGCTAAATAAGGGAAAAGTTCATGAGTTGCCTGCTTTTGATATGGTACGCGCAGCAGTAAATCTAATGGTTGCGGGGATACTGATTTCTATTGCCACTTCTTATAAACTGCCCCTTTCCACCACCTATGTCACCTTTATGGTAGCCATGGGTACTTCCCTGGCGGATAAGGCCTGGGGAAGCGAAAGTGCCGTATATCGGGTTGCCGGGGTCTTCAATGTTATCGGAGGATGGTTTATGACCGCTTTGGTGGCCTTTATCGCCTCAGGTATCATTCTGACCATCATAAGCTTTGGAAAGGGAACTGCCATAGGAGTATTGTTATTCTTGGCAATCTTACTCCTCGGAAGGAATTATATCTCTCACAGGAAAAAGAGTCAGGAACTTCGGGCAGAGGACAGTCTGCGCCGAACTGAGAGCAGTCATCTTAAAGGTGTTATTGCAGAAAGCGCACATAATATTTCCAAAGTAGTAAAGCGAAGCAATAAAATTTTTACAAACTCCATTAACGGCCTGTCCAAAATGGATCTGGACATGCTCAATAAAAACAAGAAACAGGGAACTAAACTACTCGCAGAAATCGATGATTTGAGGGACAGCATTTTTTATTTCATCAAAAACCTTGATGAGGGTAGTCTGGGAGCGAGTAATTTTTATATCAATATTCTTGGAGACCTACAGGATATGGCTCAATCCCTGGAGTACATTGGGAAAGTAACCCATAATCATGTTAATAACAACCACAAGAAACTCAAATACAATCAAATCAAGGAGCTCAAGGAAATAGACGACAAGCTTGAAGAGGTTCTGAGTTATACCCGGAAAGTGTTCGACGAGGAATCGTTTGACAAACTAAATGATATCATTGCCAAAAAGCAGGAGTTGTTGGATATGGTATCCGAGAAAATTGAAAAACAGGTCGCTAGAACACGGACCGAAGAATCAAGCCCAAAAAATACCACCCTGTATTTTTCGCTTTTACTCGAAACCAGGGATTTTATCAATGTCACGATGAACCTCCTGGAGCAGTATCGCGAGGCGCATGAGGGCACCATCAATCAAATCCCCCTTTCCAACATCAACATGTAAGGGTAACAGGTCGGATTTATGGAGCTTCCGGACTGTCTATCCTTTCCGGCCCGTCTCCCTGGCTAATACGGGATTCGGAGGTTGGTCCCTGTTTCCATAAAGCAGTTCTGCTACCAGGATCAGATTTTCAATCATGTCATTCAGGTTGTCGTGGTCGTTGACCAGGGAGGAAGCCATTTCAGGGGTCACCTTCTTTTCCCGTATCAGGTGGTCGATTTCCAGGTTGCCGGCATGAATATTGGCTTCCGCCTCCCTGGATAGTTTTGTGAGTTTTTCAATCGAGCTGGCTCCGTTCCCTTCCTGAAAATCCCTGATAACCCGCAGCACCTTCACCATTTTCTTCCGGAAATCATCGTATTCTGAGATCATGACTTTGTGGCCCTCTTTCAGGTACCGGGACACGTTGCGTTTTACCTCCCGGGCATCCTTTATGATTTCCACCATCTTCCGGTTGGCCAATTTTAATTCACTGACACGCTGGTGCTGGTCCTGCGAAAGATTTAAATCGCTCTGGGCATTGATGGCAAAGGCGATAATATCGCTATAGATGCGTTTTACCTTGGTGAGGTACAACTCCCGGACATCAGCCTGCAGGTCCTCGCGGGATTTCTTGACTACGCTTTTAGCCTTTTTCTCTGAAAGAATATCTGTGCGGTGGAGGCTCAGGGCATGGGAGACGATCTCAAATACAGCGTGTTCAAAGAGGTATCGGGATTCCTGTTCCAGTGCTGCGATAGCCGTTTCAGGATAGGCCAGGGCCTCATCGTTCAGGAATTTGGGCTCCTCCATGGGGCGTTCAGGTATTTCCCTTTCCGGGACGATCCAGCCGACCAGCCGTGCCAGCGGTTTTACGAACCAGACCATGATCAGCGTATTGGCCAGGTTAAAAAAGGAGTGAAAAAGGGCAATAGCAACAGGTACGGCAGCCGCTTCCGCGTAGGGCGACCCATTGCCCAGCCTCTCGGTAACATGGGAGACCCCTTTGAGAAACGGGTAAAAAACCAGGAGCATCCAGACCACCCCCAAAAGGTTGAAGAACAGGTGGGCCAGGGCCGTTTGCCGCGCCCGGAAATTCCCGACGATGGCTGCCAGGTTGGCCGTAATGGTCGTGCCGATGTTTTCCCCCAGGACCATAGCGGCGGCAGCCTCGAAAGGGATCCAACCCTTGGCCGTCATCAGCAGGGTCAGGGCCATGGTGGCGCTGGAGGACTGGATCAGCACGGTCAAAATGGTCCCTATAAGTAGGAAAAGGAGTACAGAGGCAAAGCCCTGGCGGGTATATTCCTGCAGGAAATCAAGGATCTGGGGGTTTTGCTGGATATCCGGCAGGTTTTCCTTCAGAAACTCCAGCCCCACGAACAACAACCCGAACCCGATGATAAAATTCCCCCATTGCCGCCAGGATTTCTTTTTCAGGAAGGTAAAAACCACCCCCAGCCCCACCAGGGGGAGCGCAATGGTGTTCATGCTCACCTTGAACCCCAGCAGGGTGATCATCCAGGCGGTGGTGGTGGTGCCGATGTTGGCCCCCATGATCACACTGATCGCCTCGGCCAGGGACAAAAGGGAGGCATTGGCAAAGCTGACCACCATCAGAGTGGTGGCCGAAGACGACTGGATAGCAGAAGTAATAAGGAAACCGGTCAGGACCCCCTTAAAACGGTTGGAGGTCATGGTGGCAAGGATGGATCGCATCCGGTCCCCCGCCAGTTCGGTGAGGGCATCGCTCATCTGCTTCATCCCGAAGAGGAACACCCCCAGGGCGCCTATCAATTGTAATATTTCCACAAATCCGTAATCCATTCCATGGGGGGTGCTAACCACGGACATCAAAAAGCCGCTTAACATTAAAGTAACATAAAAGTACTAATCTTTGTCCTGAGCCTGTTATTTTTGGCGTGGCAACCGCCACAGGGTTGTTATACCTAATCTCTAAATTGCCGTTGATTCATGTTTGATACCACCGAGACGTTTTCCAAATCCCTGATCCAGCACGGCCCCAACAATGACCGGATCTACCTGATGAAGCTCCATCCGGACGAAGAGGTGGATTCCCTTATCGACCAGCTTGAAGCACTGGCAGGCTCCAAAGGCTATTCAAAGATCATTGCAAAGGTTCCGGAGAGTGCAGGGCGTTATTTCCAGGACCACGGATTTAAACTCGAAGCCAAAGTGCCCAACTTGTTTCGGGGCGAGGAAGACGGGTGCTTCTTCGGGAAATTCCGTGACCCTCAAAGGGGCTCTCTGCCGAAATCCGAACGTGAGCTCATGAGCGAAGTGAAGGAAGTGGCCGAAGGCAGTAGCAAAGTTTCTGAGGACGAGCTGCCGGAGGACATCGAAATCACAAGACTGGGGAAAGCAGATGTCCCGGCCCTTGTTGAACTGTACAAGGAGGTTTTTAAGGTATACCCCTTCCCGGTTTTTGAGGAGGACTACCTGCTGGAGGCCATGGACACGCATGCCGAATATTATGGTGCCTGGCACAAGGGCCACCTTATCGCTGCCTGCTCGGCAGAAATGGACTTTGATGCCCTCAATGCAGAAATGACTGATTTTGCTGCCCTGCCTGCCCACCGTGGTCAGAACCTGTCGTACTTTTTGCTTCAAAAAATGATGTCCGAAACGGCAGCCGAAGGTATCAGGACGGTGTATTCCATGGCAAGGGCCAATTCGTTCGGCATGAACAAGAATTTTGAACGCTCCGGATTCCATTTTGGGGGGGTTCTGGTCAACAACACCTACATTGGCGAGACCATAGAATCCCTTAATATCTGGTACCGAAGGCTGTAAGGCGACCCATGGCAGAGCCGGACGGGTCCAAAAAGGTGTTCCCTGCCAGATTATATTTAGTACCTTTAAGGATCATTTGACAAATTAATCCCGATTGTTTAACCCGATAAAACTGCATTTATGAAGTTTAGAAAAACCTTCAAATTCTTTACGCTTGCCACCATCCTGTGTGGCTTTTTGGGTGCTGCCACCCTGACCTCCTGCCGGGAAACCAAAAAAGAGGAAAAGACCGAGCAGCAGGCAGAAGAAGCTGTTGAAGAAGAACACCCGAGTTCTGAGGAACATCCCAGTTCGGAAGAACATCCCACCAAAGAACCTGATTCTACAGCATCCGAGCATCCAAGCTCCGGGGAACACCCGTCAGGCAATTAAACCCTTCCGATGGGTAAGCGCCCTGTTCAGGACTGTGGCCTGGCTTCCCCTGAACGCGTAAAAGAAAAAAACGTGTCGACCCGAACAGGCGAGCCGCCTACTTCCATGACCGGGTAGGCCAGGAAATTTATGGGGCCGTTTCTCGGTCCGGGTTCGAGCACAAGGTCCCGGCCCCGGGTAAACTCTATGCGATTTGCAGGGTGCCTCCCAAAATAATACGTCGAAAGGGCTGTGTATTTATTGGCCTCGCTGATATCGATGGGCCACCATTTTCCCTCGGCGTAGAATTCCGCCCAGCAGTGGTACCCGTCAATACCCCCTTCGTCCCGTTCGGAGGGGATGGAAGCGCCTACTGCAAAACGGGCGGGGATCCCGGCGGAGCGGGCAAGCGATATAAACAGGGAATGGAATTCCGTACAATTCCCGGTAAGGGCGTCGCATGCATAGACGGCATCCCCGGTGCCGTATTTTTCCCATTTCGCATAACGCATATTATCTATGACGTAATCGTAGAGGGCACGGGCCTGCATGAGGGTACCCTCATTGCGCTTATCCCCTATTATACTATCCGAAAGGACCTGGAACCGGTCTCCGACAGGCATCAGCAGGCTGGCTCCTAAATAATCCCCGGGATGGATATCTTCCCTGTAGGGCATTTTTTCGAGCCTTTGGACCTTGTAGGTAAGCGTAACCTTCTCCCCGCTCTGTTCAGGGGAGAGCTCCATGTACATAACCGTATTACCATATTCACGATCCTCGAGCATCCGGTGGTCTGCCGGTGCCTCAAGGGAAGTAAGCGCAACCGTTTGAAACCGGTCGCTCTGGGCTACCGGGATCCAGATTTTGGCTTCCTGGTCCATTTCAGGGAGGGTTACCTCATAGCGAAACTCAAACTGGTCCTGACCTTCGATTACCCCCAACAATTCATTGGATGCCGTTTCCACAGGCACCCTGGACCAGGTCTTGTCCTCGCGTTGTTTCCAGGTGTAAAAAGGCTTGCCGTTGAGCTTGTGCAAAGTAGTCTCGTCCACCACCATGTCACCGGGGTCTCCCGAAAGGAAAAAATCCACGTCGTATACATCCCCGCTCACATCGGCCAGGTCCACACAGGCAAAATGGCGCCGGGGCCCGAGGTTTGACAAATACTCCGTATGTACCCTTACCAACTCAAGGCTTAGTTCCCCCTCATCCGTTTTCATGTGGAAAAAACCATCCCCCGCTTTGACCTCGCGTGCAATATGCGCTTTAATGCCGGCTTCTATATCAGCCGTAACTACTTTAGGGACCTCCTCCCCCTTCGTTTCCCGCTCCTTCTCCTGCTTTTCGCCAAAGTTACAGGCCGATGCCAGGGCCAGAAGGAGCACCAGGAATATGCGTGTGATTTTCATGGGGCAAATACCTTTTTGACTGAAAGTACAATATTTCAATTGGTTCTCCCAATCAGGTAATACAAACAAGATCCCTACAATGACAGGGTCCTCCTGAGGAAACCCCGTCCTGGCGAAGAGTCGGATTCCCTCATCGGCCCGCTTGAAGCCCTCATTGCATTCATTGGTTATTTAAAGATCAATGCAGAGGTCCCGACAGAACGATATGTCAAAATCGGCCCCAAAGTGGCTAATTTTTAGTACCTTATAAATCAATCAAAACCCAACCGTTATGAACAATTTGAACCCAACCCGGGTAATCCCTTCACTCACCCTCGCACTCTGCACGCTTTTTTGTGCTTCTATCTCTGCCCAGGAAATGTCCCTTGCCCACAGCATTGACGATCCCAATCTGGTCTGGTCCCCTGCTCCGGATTTTTTCCCGGGTTGTACTTTTACGGTGCTGCATGGCGACCTGGAAAGTCCCAATCTCGATTTTCTGTTCCGGGTGGAACCCAATACCGAAGTCGTAGAGCATACCCATACGTCTCCGGAACGCATGATCCTGGTGGCAGGAAAAATGGAAGTTACCTATGAGGGTGAGCCAACCCGCGTTTTAAATAAAGGGGACTATGCCTATGGCCCTGCGGGCAAACCTCATCGTGCCAAATGCCTGGGCGAAGGCCCCTGCGTCCTTTATGTGGGAATGGTGGATCCTTTCGATGCCATGCCCGTGGAAGAATAGGATTCTCAAACGCTCCTTCTGATTTCCATAAAAGCCGTTCCTTTTTATTCCCTTCGCATGATGTCACGTGAAATCCGGAAACTGTTCTGTTTTCTAATGCCATTCCTATGGGCGTGGACAGGGCTTGCCCAGAAGCTCTCAGCTGAGGAAGTCCTCACCCGGAGCATTCAGTACCATGACCCCCCCGGGGTTTGGGGAACCTATCAGGGTTCCTTTGTCGTAATGATGGAAACCCCGGGTGAAGACCCCAGGCGCAGTGAAATCCATATGGACCAGCCGGCCGGCCGTTTCTACCTGCATGTACGGAAAGGAGAAACGGAAAAGACCTATGAGTGGAACAGGGGCACCTGTGCCCTGAGCTTTAATGGGAATGCGGAATTTTCCGAAGAAGTGGCCAAAGAACAGCGCCTGACCTGTGAGCGGGCCCGTATGTACCGGGATTACTATTCTTACCTCTACGGCCTGCCCATGAAGCTCCGTGATCCCGGGACGCGACTAAGCCCTGAGGTGGAGAAGAGGACCTTCCGTACCGGGATTAGAATTCTTAAATTGAGGTTTTCCTCAATTAATGTTTCTTTTTGTTTACTATCGTTCACTTCATCAGATTAATGATGATTGTGATCTGACAAGCTTCCGCAAGCGAGAGGCATCGAGTAAAGAAAAACAATTCTCGAGTAGGATTATTGTTAGTTTATTTTACTAACTTTTACAGAATATATATAATCAACCAAAATTCTATTATTATGAAAAAGTTTCCTTTTTTGATTGCTCTACTATTCACAGCTACGTTATTTTTATCTTCATGCTATTCCTACACTAGTGTTGTAGGAGATGGAGCACAAGGCAACGATACGGTTACTAAGTGGAATCATTATGTAATTTATGGATTAGCTCCCGTTGGCGTATCAGATTCTAAGGAAATGGCAGATGGAGCCGAAAACTATGAAGTTCACACACGGCATTCATTTGTAAATGGTTTGATAGCTGCTCTAACTTTCGGAATTTATACTCCAACAATGACTACAGTAACCAAATAATTTTAAATTTTAATTCTCACTAAAGGCAAGGTGTTGTAACCTTGCCTTTTTTATAAATTGAGATGAAAAAGTTCATTTTTTATCTGTCGTTGATACTTGCAATAATCCTACTCGTGGATATCATAAATAAATTGATTTCGGACTTTAGCAGATTGACACCATATGGATTTGGGTACATAACAGGTGAAGCTATATTTCTCGTAATATTTATTCTTCTTGCCTATTTGACGGGTAGGAAAAAGGTTAGGTCATAATTTAAATAATAACAACACACCTTACACATACTTCAACGGCCTGCCCATGAAGCTCCGTGATCCCGGGGCACGACTAAGCCCTGAGGTGGAGAAGAGGACCTTCCACGGGAAGGAATACTGGGTGCTGGAAGTCCGTTATGGAATGCGGCTCCCTAAGATCCGGACCTGGTTTACCAACAAAGAAGGAAAACTCCTCGGAACTGACACTTTGCAGAATTTATAGTGCATTTCATCGATTAAATCCCTCCTGATGGGCCCTAAGAGCACTTTATAAAGTACTTTCAGAGTACTGTAATGCGGGGGCATGACTACTCAACTTTTCGAACAGACTTTCATAAGGACACATGAACTGGAGATCGGCACCTTTCATTTTTATGAAAATGTGGTGATCGGTCAAATCCGGGAAGGGAAACAAATAAACCTGGACAATTCCCTGCCCGTTTTTGCCCTGGGATGGGAACAGTACAAGAATAAATCCGTGGTCTATATCTCCGACCGGAAGTACTCCTATTCCCTGGACCCCACCATGCATTTTGAAACCAAGAAACTGGTGCCCTTTATCGTCGGGTATGGCTGGGTCGTTTACAACAGCGTGGCCGAGCGGGCTGCCCGCCTCGAAGAGAGGTTCCTTGATTTTCCCACGGGCATTTTCCGTACCAGAGACGCTGCCCTGGAATGGGCCTGGGATTTGCTGCAGGAAAAAGAGCAGGACTGAATTTTAGCGATCCCCTCCCTCTTCGAGCAACTCGTATCCCTGGTTAATTCCCTTTTCTACTGCCGGCACCCCGCGCTCCATCCACATTGGTTTCCGGGCTCCTTTGAGATAATAGTCAAAAAACTGGGCCATCCGAATGTTGAAGTCCTTCCGGTTTTGCCTTTTTAAAGGCCAGTGTGGTTCCCCGTTGTAATTGAGAAACCAGGCTGGTTTTCCCAGCCGGCGCAGGCTTACAAAAAACTCGATCCCCTGGTACCAGGGTACATGCCCGTCCGCGTCGTTGTGCATGATCAGCAATGGGGTGTTGATCTTGTCAATATTAAAAATGGGGGAGTTCTCCAGATACCTCATCGGGTATTCCCAGGGGGTCCCCCCAATCCGGCTCTGGGTGTGCTCGTACTGGAATTGCCGGCTAAGGCCTGTCCACCAGCGGATTCCTCCGTAGGCACTGATCATATTCGGGACCGGGGCTCCGGCCTCCGCAGCCTTGAAAAGGTCTGTTTTGGTGACCAGATAGGCGATTTGGTACCCGCCCCAGCTATGGCCCTGCACGCCTATATTGTCCCTGTCCACAAATCCCTGCCCGATCAGGGAAGTAACCCCTGGGATCACACAATTATAGGCACTCTCCCCCGGATAGCCGGTCCGGTAATACACATCCGGATTGAAGATCAGATAGCCCCTGCTGGCATAAAAGGAATAGTTGATGGTGGAGCGCCCGGGGGCAGGGGCGCGGTGGCGGTGCAGGCCATCCGAGCTTTTTTCATAGAAGTTGACGATCATGGGGTATTTCCTCGAAGGGTCAAAACCTTCCGGCTTTACGAGCATCCCTGTCAGTGGCTTGCCGTCCAGGGAGGTCCAGTTGACCAGTTCAATACTGCCCCAGCGGTATTGCTCCTGTTGCGGGTTGGCATTGCTAATACGGACGGGCTTTTCAAATGCCATCCCGCTGACACGCAGGTCCGGGAATTCCTCAAACGATTCCCGTGTAAACAATAATTTGTCAGCTGCGTCGGCCTTTCTGGGACGGCTGTACCGGTAGGGACCGCTCAACAGGGACCGGACTGTTTTGCGCCCCGGGTCGAAAGAGGCGTACCCACTGCTCTTGTCGGATTCATTCAAAGTGGTAAGCATCCAGGGGCCCTTGGGGTCCAGGTATTTCTTCTCCTCATCCAGTGGTACGTACCGGTATACGGTCCGGGACTCCCGTCCTCGGGTCAGGCGTTCCCTGGCACCCGTATCCGGGTCGAATTTCCAGAGGTCATACCGGTCGTAGAGGATAAGGTCTTCGTCTTTCTCCGTCCAGCCGGCAGCCCCATAGGAACGGGGCGGGCTGGGCGTATCGTGGAGCTCGTTGTAAAAAACATCCCCTTTGGTGAGGTCTTTATAGGTGGCTTCCCGGATGTTGTAGGCAAACCAGGTACTATCCGGGGAATTATATCCGTACACATACGCTCCTTTCGGGCTCAGGTCCACCGGGCCCGCAACCTCAGTCAGAATCCTGCGTCTCGACCCGTCTTCCAGGTCCACCACGGCATAGTCCCGGGCGCGCCTTCCGGTCCATTGCCGTTCCAGGTCGTAGGGAGCACTGGTACTTAACAGGGCATAGCGAGCATTGACTTTATCCCCGAGTTCGATATCCGGGAACGCAGCTGTGGCCAGATGTTGCATCCTGCCGGAAGACAGATCGTAAACGGCAGCAAGGCCTTTGGTGGTATCGTTTTTAACCTGCATTTCCTGTACCGTGTAGAGCCTGGGTTCGTCCCAGGTCCAGACTTCCACATTGACGATCTCCTCCTCAAGGAGGGTGGTGTCTTTGAGCACCGGAGGCTTTGCCAGGCCATAGAACAGGCGGGTCTCATCTTTGGAAAAGGAGAGGTCCTCGTACCGGGAAGGCCGGAGGTCATCCCCTGCAGGTTGCGGGCCTGCGAGAAGCTCAGCCCTTGCTATCCCGTCTTTCCAGTGGTAGAGGCGGGTGGGGCGCACCTGTGCCTTTGTGCTGTCCTCGTCGGTCACGAAGGCTATATGGCTTCCAGATTCACTGAAAAGGGTCCCGTAGTACTTTGCTTTGGAGGCCTGGTGCACATTGTGGAGCAATTCTTTATCCAGGTCCAGCACATAGAGTCCCGGCGGATCACTGTTTGTTTTCCCCGTACTGACAAAGGCCAGGCGCCTGCCTTTTTTGGCAAAGAGGTACTCGGTGACGAACTGAAAAGTATCCTGCACCCCCGAGGCAAGTTCCCGTACCACCAGGGGATACCCATTCTTCTTACCGGGTTTCTTTCCTTTCTTGGATGGATCGGATTCCACGGTATCCTTTTCCTCCTCTTCCACGGCAGGCTCTGGGTCAATCTGGTAGGCGATGTACCCGGACCATTTTTCCGGGATCTTAAAGGAGCGGAGTCGGGCTATTTTTTCAAGGTTCCCGCTAGTCAGGTTATAAATCCCAAGAGAGTCCATGGGAAGGTCTTTCTTTTTTACCTTGCGCCGCTTCATGACCATTACGCTGTCCTTCCACGCCTTGATGGTAAAGAGGGCATATCCGGAATCGTGGGTAAACCGGCCGTTTTCTGCCCGGTCGTATTCAAATACAGGGGTGCCATCCTTCTTTTTGAGTTTCAAAAACTGATCTGCCTCCCCCCGCTCCAGGCTATACATCACATGGGTGCCATCCGGGGAGAGGCGTTCGTTTTCTATAGTGTTCCAGATTTCGAAATCTGCATGGTCGAGGATTTTCTTCTGGCCGGCCAGCGAGACGGATACCAACAGGTAAAATGCCAGCAAAAAAGGCTTCATGAGGTTGGGTTTAGTAATTTCCCTAAAGATACTATTTCTGATCCTTCCTGCTGAAGCGAAAGCAAAGTTGAAAAAAGCCGATTACCGGTAGAAGTTCATTTCGTCCATGTACTTCCAAACGGCTTCGGGCAGAAGTGGCCTGATATTCTTCCCGGCCTTGTGCTGTTTGCGGATAAACGTGGCGGAGATCTCCATGACCGGGGCATCTACCCGGTGGATATGGGGATGTCCCTCAAGGGCCGGGGGCACTTTGCTTTTGGAAATCCTTGGGTAGACGTAAAGCTGGTAATACTCCAGGATGGCCTCGTAATTTTTCCACTTATGGAAACTTTTAAGGTTATCCTCCCCCATGATCAGCGCAAAACGGTGGGCATCCCCATACTGTTCCTGCAGATGGATCAGGGTATCGATAGTGTAGTTGGGCTGAGGAAGTTTAAACTCGATATCGGTATGGTGCAGTTTTGGATACTCCCGAATGGCCTCATAGACCATCTGATACCGGTGGTGGTTGTCCAGCAGGCTCTGCTTTGTCTTGAACGGACTCTTGGGGGTTACCACGAACCAGACCTGGTCCAGGTCCGAGAATTCAGCCATGTGGTTGGCGATGATCAGGTGTCCAATATGGATGGGGTTGAAGGTCCCGAAAAACAGGCCGGTCTTTTTCATTGCTGTAAGCTAGGAGGCAGCGTCCTTATCGGGGAGGGACACTCCGACGTACTCAGCTACCAGGTCATAGGCTTCTTTAAGGGCCGTATCCAGGTCGTAATTCTTGATAATCCTGTCAAACTGTGGGGCTGTGGCGAGTTCCACAGAGGCCTTTGCGATCCGCATGTTGATCTTGTCCTCGCTCTCGGTACTCCGTTTCTTGAGGCGGATCTTGAGCTCATCCACACTGGGAGGCTTTACAAACACCGCCAGGGTTTGTTTGGGAAACTTCTTCTTGATACGCAGCCCGCCTGCCACATCGATATCGAAGATCACGTTTTTCCCTTCGGCCCAAAGCCGCTCCACTTCGGTTTTGAGGGTTCCGTAGAAATTGTCCCGGTAGACCTCCTCCCATTCCAAAAAGTCCCCTTTTCGGATGTGCTGCTTGAACTCCGAAATGGTCATGAAATAGTAGTGTTCCCCATTTTTTTCCCTGGGCCTGCGGGGGCGGGAGGTAGCCGAAACCGAAAATGCCAGGTTCAGTTCAGGCTGGGCCAGCAGATGCCTGACGATAGTAGTTTTACCACTGCCCGAGGGGGCTGAGAACACGATGAGCTTTCCTTCTTTCATCAGAGTACGTTCAGGATTTGTTCCTTGATCTTTTCAAGTTCGTCCTTCATCTGTACCACCACACGCTGCATAGGGGCGTCATTGGCTTTCGATCCGATGGTATTGATCTCCCTGCCGATTTCCTGACAGATAAAACCCAGTTTTTTTCCGTTGGATTCGCCGGACCCCATGGTATTTAAAAAATACTCGAGGTGTTTGGAAAGGCGCACCTTTTCTTCCGTGATGTCGTATTTCTCCAGGTAATAGATAAGCTCCTGTTCGAATCGGTTCGTATCCACATTTTCCCGCAGTTCTGCCACAGCCTTTTCGAGGCGCTGCCGCACCGCGGCAAGGCGGCTTCCATCAAGGGCATCCACTTCCTGCAGATATTCCTGAATCGAACGGATTCGGTTGGAAAAATCGGCCTCCAGGGCTTTTCCCTCCTCCGACCTGAAGGCGTTCACCCCTTCCAGGGCTTTCCGGAGCGCCTGCTGGATCTCCCTGTATTCCTCCGGGTCTATCTCTTCTTTTTCTGTTCGGAGCGTATCCGGCAGCCTGAGGGCCATCTCCAGCAACTGCAGCTGGTCGCCGCTGGCAATCTGATCCAGCTGTTCCATGTAATCCCGGACAACCCCTTCGTTGATCCTGGAGGAAGCGGCTTCCCCGTTGGCCTCCACATAAAGGCCAAAGTCGATCTTTCCCCTTCCCAGGGCCTGGGCTATGGAATTTCGAAAGCTGAGTTCTTTTTCGCGGTATGCCTGGGGGACCCTGGCATTGATATCCAGGTTTTTGCTGTTCAGGGTCTTCAGCTCCACCGTAATCTTCTTCCCGGGCAACTGCAACACGTGCTTCCCGAAACCGGTCATGGATTGGATCATACCTTCAAGGGGTGTTTTGCCAAAGGTAGTAAAAAATGGAAAGGACAAAAGCAGCCTCAGGGCTGCTTCTGCAAAGGGTTCCGGGAGATCCGGAATTCCATAAAGCCGGTTTTGGGCCCGTCTTTCCGAACGAGGAACCGGGTTACTCCCGGCTTTGTTAACAGGGCCACAAAGCCATGTCGTAAAGTAACTGGACTACATTCCTGCAAGGCTGTTATAGTCAGCCTTTTTAATAGCGTAGGACTCCTTTTCGAGGCGCGTACAGGTCATCCGGGTGGTTTCATTCTTCTCGGATTTATCCTCCATAATCATCTCCATGAGCATCCCAGTCTTGTCTTCATGTTTGATCCATTCCATATTGAAGTTCTGCGGGAATTGTTCGGACTTCTTGTACATGTCCGTTAAACTGACATCCGTATCAAAAGTGGTATAGACCGTGAACTTATAATTCTCGTCTTCCATTTCATACCCTTTGCAATCATAGCCGAGGATTTCCTTTCCCGGAATTTCCCGCAACTCATACCCTTCGTAAGAATCATAGGCCTCTCCTTCCAGGGATTGTTCCGGGATTTTGGTAGCACTCACAAAATTATTGCCCTCGTTTTCCATAAAGATTACAGAGAGCATTTTATCAACGTCAAAAACCATGAAAAGGGACATGCCCTGCTCCATCCGGGCTCCCCAGTAAGGCGCTCCTTCTTTTAAATAATAGGTCATATCCAGGGTCTGGTCTTTCTTTTTCCCGGTTTCGATCTGAAGTTCATAGGCCCATTCAAAATCATAGGAATCAGGGATTTCGTCCATGTTGACCTGTTCGGTGCCCATCGGAAAGGGACTGTTTCCACCCATGTTTCCCTCCATGAGGTTATCCAGGGTTTTTCCCGCCTCCTCCGCAGCCTTTTCGGCGATTTTTTCCGTGACGGTTTGTTCTACCCGTTGCTCAACTTTCTTTTTGAGATTCTTAAGGAATTGACCCTGCATGGGGGAACATGCGAGCAAAAGGATTAAAAGGCTTCCAAATCTTGCAAAAGGTTTCATTTTCAAGGTTTTTATGGTTCGTGTAAATCGTGTTCGGAATGCGGAGGATCCTTCGGCAGGTGCGGTGAAACTCCTCGTGAAAGGGAAACCCGCAGTCTCTTAAAGATACAAATCAGAGTGGGGGAGCACATAAAAAATGTAGCAAAAAACGGGAAGCATGTATGGGTCGCGGCTATGGTTGTATAACCCGTGGCCTTTTACTGCCATTTAGCCCCCAAAGACGTGTATGCATGGAAGGTACCCTGAAAAAGCATCTTAGGATTCCCAGACTGTTGCAAGAAATAAATGGCTGCCTGCAAACGCTCCCGGGGAACTTCCTACAACTCCCTCACCCAGATATTGCGGTAGCTAACCCGGCTGTTGTCGCCGTGGTCCTGCAGGCGGATAGGACCTTTTCCGTGGGGAGGATTCTTGGGCCAGCCGATATAAGGGGTGGTACCCTTGATCTCTGCATGATCCTGTATCAGCACCCCATTTTGGAGGACCGTCATAGTACCTGATTTGATTTTCTCTCCTTTATCGTTGAATTCGGGGGCGTGGTAAATGATGTCATACGCATTCCATTCCCCGCTCGGCACGGAAGCCATGGCCAGGGGAATGTGCTGCTTATAAATCGAGCCCACCTGTCCGTTCACATAGGTTTCATTGTCGTTGTTGTCCAGGACCTGTACCTCGTAAAGGTTGTTGAGGAATACCCCGCTGTTCCCGCGGCTCTGGCCCTCCCCCTGTACCTCCGCCGGGGAACGCCATTCAATATGCAATTGCACGTCCCCGAAATTTTGTTTGGTCTGTATATCTCCTGTTTTGTCCTTTACGGTCATGCTCCCATCTTCATTCAGGTCCCAAACTACCTCGGAACTGTCCCTGGTCATAATCCACTGGTCAAAACCACTGCCGTCAAATAGGACGACGGCGTCACCGGGCACTCCGTTTTGTCCAAAGGGGGCCACTTTCGGAGGTACTGGCTGATACAATTCGGTTTCCTCGGGCTTGGTCGGTTCCTCCCCGGTATACTCCTCGTGGATTATCACTTCCGTATCCGGTGATAATTCCAGCTCTGCCTGCTTCGTTTCACCGGCACAGGCAGCCAGCAATCCGATGACTGCGAATATGTAGATTTTTCTGATCATCACTTATAGAGGTTTGATTTTAATATTCCGGAAAGAC
>JARRQA010000041.1:0-15674 GCA_037382325.1 Robiginitalea sp. | reverse complement strand
CATAGTCCCAGCCACTTTCCTGATAAGCTACTTTGTCCTGAAGGAGCCCCAGGGCAAACTCGGTTTGCCTTCCTATACGAAAAGTAACCGAACCCCGGAATCAGGGACTGTGCTCAAAGGACGTCTTTTCAGAAAGGAATCGACTGATCTCAAGGTCCGGATTGATGGTGTCATCCAGTTTCCGGTATAGTTTAAGGTAGTAGCGGTCGCCGAATACGAGAGCACTGTGGGAAGGCTCTTCGGCTATTTTAGGCTGCAGCTCTGCCGCTTCTCCCTCCAGGGGTTTCCTTCCCGTGTTGAAATGTAGTTTCCCGCCGGGGGCCTCCAGGGTACGGTTCCCGGAGAGTTTTTTGACCAGGCTGCGTTGCCAGGCCTCCAGGAAGAACGCATCCACCAGGTAGCCTTCCACCCTGTTTTTCTGGAGGTTTGCCAGGATGGCGGATTCGGGGATGCCCGGGGTTTCATCCCCGTCTTCGGATTTTGGGACCCATGCCAGGGGGACCTGGTAACGCTCCGGCAGTCCGTCATTGTAAGCGCATTCCAGGAGGGCGATCCCGCAGAAGTGGCCTTTCAGGGGATACGGGATCCAGTGCAGGAGGGTCAGTCCCTGCAACGTCCTGTTTTTTCCCAGGAACCAGTCGGAAGCATTTAAATACCGCGGAAATATTTCGTTTTCCAGCGCCTTTCGCTGTTTTCGGGATTGTAATTCCTCCCATTGTTTCAACCTGAGGGTGGGAAGAGCCGTCTCCCGCTGCTTTTGTTCTTCCCGTTCCAGGGAAAACCAGTAATATCCATAGGGGCTAAGGCTGAACAGGTAGGGAACTTCTCCGATCTCCGGAAAGGCATTTCGGCTAAAGACCTCTACCGGATTGTAACCGGCGTACTGCGAAAGGTCTACTTCGGCGGCCTGCGCAAACCGCGACAGATTCCCGAGTACCAGGATCTCTTCATCCCCGTAACTTCTTATAAAGGCGATTACCTTGGCATTGGCAGGGGATAGGAAACGGATGTCGCCCCGTCCGAACGCCCTGAACTTTTTTCGCATGGCGATGATTCGCTTCATCCACCACAGCAGGGAGGATCCATTCATCTGCTGGGCTTCCACGTTCACGGATTCATAGGTGTATTCCGGATCGATTATAACGGGGAGATACAGCTTGTGCGGATTGGCCGAAGAAAAGCCGGCATTCCGGTCTGCGGTCCACTGCATGGGGGTCCGAACGCCATCCCGGTCCCCCAGATAGAAATTGTCGCCCATGCCGATCTCGTCCCCGTAATAGATTACCGGGGTGCCGGGGAGGGAAAACAACAACACGTTCATCAATTCGATTTTATTGCGGTTGTTCTCCAGCAAAGGGGCAAGCCGGTGGCGGATCCCCACATTAATACGGGCCTGGGGGTCCTTTGTGTAGACTTTATACATATAGTCCCTTTCCTCGTCGGTAACCATCTCCAGGGTAAGCTCGTCGTGGTTCCTCAGAAAAATCGCCCACTGGCACGCCTCGGGGATGTCCGGGGTCTGGTCAATGATATCCATGATTGGATAGCGGTCTTCCATCTTGAGGGCCATGAACATCCGGGGCATAATGGGAAAATGATAATTCATATGGCATTCATCCCCATCCCCGAAATAGGACACCGAATCCTCAGGCCACATATTGGCCTCTGCCAGGAAAAGCTTGTTCTCGTGGTTCTTATCGATATGAGCCCTTAATTTTTTAAGGAAGGTGTGGGTCTCGGGCAGGTTTTCACAATTGGTCCCCTCCCGTTCAAACAGATAGGGTATGGCATCCAGGCGAAAGCCGTCCACGCCAATTTTACTCCAGTAATCCATAATTCGGATCACCTCCTGCTGTACCTTGGGATTGTCGAAATTCAGGTCCGGCTGATGGGAAAAAAACCGGTGCCAGTAATAGGCATTGGCCTCGGCATCCCAGGACCAGTTGGAGGGTTCGGTATCCGTGAAGATGATCCGGACATCCCTGTACTTGTTCGGATCCTCACTCCATACGTAGTAATCCCTGTATTCGGACCCGGGCGGCGCCTTACGAGCCCTCTGGAACCAGGGGTGCTGGTCTGAAGTGTGGTTGATGACCAGCTCTGTGATCACCTTTAACCCGCGCTTGTGGGCTTCCCTGATAAAACGCTTTAAATCCCGTAATTGTCCGTAAGACGGATTGATGCTGTAATAATCGGAAATATCGTAACCGTCGTCCCGCAGAGGGGAAGGGTAGAAGGGGAGGAGCCAGTTAGCGGTTACCCCGAGATCTTCCAGATAATCCAGTTTCTGAATCAAGCCCTTAAAATCCCCGATCCCATCCCCATTGCTGTCAAAAAAGGCCTTGATATGCAGTTCATAGATAATGGCATCTTTATACCAGTACTTCGGATCATCTAATTCAGATACTTTATTCACAGATAGTTATATTTTTATGATGGCTTCCCGCTATTCCGGGGATGCTTCCGGATCGGAGAAGATACAAATAGAATCCCAGATGTGAAAAACCGCAAACAGCCTATCTGAAATGAGTGAAGACACAATTTTTAATTAATGGTATCTTGCCGGATATCCAACCCATCCGACAATGTCTTTTTTAGAAACGCCCCTTTACCTGCTGTTCGTCCTTTCGGCTGTTCTTTTCCTTTCGGACTGGATCTGCCGGAAGCCCTTTTTCAAAACCTTCGGCATTGCGCTGATGGTGATCGTTCTCGGCGCGGTTCTGGCCAACACGGGGCTGTTGCCCACCCGCTCGAACCCTACTTATGATGCTATCTTTACCTATGTTGCCCCGGCATCCCTTTTCCTGCTTTTACTGGATGTAAACCTGGTGCAGCTTAAAAAAACGGGATTCCCCATCTTAATCCTCTTTCTTCTGGGGACACTCGGCACTGTGGTGGGCGTATTTATCGCCACCCTGGTGATTTCGGATGGCCCCTTGTTTGAAGGCATGTACCAGGCCCTCTCGGGTATGCTTGCGGGCACCTATACAGGGGGGAGTATTAATTTCAATGCGGTGGCCCTGCACTACCGGGTCATGGACCACGGGTTGGTATATACCAGTGCCGTAGCTGTGGATAATGTCCTGACCACTTTGTGGTTCTTTGTGACGATTGCATCCCCGGTAGTCCTCGCACGGATGCTTCCGGTGCGAACACGGATTTCAGAGGGAGATCTGGCGGAAAGCCCGCACCCGAAGGTAGAGGATGAAGCGGCAAACCTGAGCATCCGATCCCTTTCCCTATGGATTGGACTCAGTGGGTTGGCCCTGCTATTGACAGACCGGCTCACCGGATGGTTGGGGCAAATCGGATGGGAGATTCCTTCTATGATTGTGCTCACCACCCTGGCCATTCTGCTGGCACAGATCCCCGTTCTTCACCGGCAAAGGGGCAATATGTTCCTGGGCAGCTGGGGGATTTACCTTTTTCTGGCAGTGGTCGGGGCTTATTGTGATTTCCAGGCACTTGGGGCGGCCGGCAGACTTTCTGTACTCCTCCTGATCTTTGTAATAATTACTGTGTTCAGCCACGGGGTCATCCTTTTTCTGGGAACCTATTTGCTGCGATACGATTGGGAAATGGCAGCTATTGCTTCCCAGGCGAATATCGGCGGGGGAACTACTGCTATGGCCCTTGCCAAGAATTTCGGTCGCAATGAACTCATTCTGCCAGCGATCCTCATCGGCTCCCTGGGCAATGCCCTCGGCACCTATATCGGTTTTCTGGTTGCGGGGATCTTATAGTCCCGCAGACTATTTTTCTGTTCCGAATTGACGGGGAATAGACTAATATTGCGGTATGCAAAACCGCTTACAACTGCCACTTACTATCGCGGCATTTTTTGCGATTTATGTGATCTGGGGTTCTACCTATCTTCTCAACAAGATTGCCGTGTCCCAGCTCTCTCCGTTCATGCTCGCGGGCATACGATTTGTAGTGGCCGGCCTCCTGATATTCGCCATAGCCCTTCTGATGGGAAAGAGCATTCGGGTCAGCAGGAAGCAGTTTGGCAATGCGGTCCTGGCCGGGTTTCTTTTTCTGAGTTTCGGAAACGGAATAGTGGTCTGGGCCCTGAAATTCGTGGACAGCAATTTTGCCGCTTTGATCATCTCCTCCCAGCCGCTGGCCATCCTGCTGATGATGTGGATATTGCAGGGTAAAAAAATCAAACCCATGTCGCTGGTGGGCGTGGGCCTGGGAATTGTGGGAATCTACCTTCTGATTGACCAGAATACGGCCGTCAGGCATGAAAATGCCATGGCGGGAATCGTGATGATCTTCATGGCCATTCTGGCATGGGCCTATGGGAGTATTTTCGTCGGAAAGGCAGATTTGCCTCCTAATTACTTTGTGAACACAGGGTATCAGATGCTTACCGGGGGTGTTTTGTTGTGGATCATGAGCCTTGCCCTGGGGGAGCAGTGGGTGTCTCCGCGGACGTGGGAATCCAGGACGTTTTGGGCCATGGGGCTTTTGATCGTGTTCGGGAGTATTGTGGCTTTTACCTCCTTCAACTATCTCCTGAAGGTGGTTTCCCCTGAAAAAGTAGCCACCAACACCTATGTGAACCCTATTGTAGCCATGTTTCTGGGTTGGTATTTCCTGGATGAACCCATTCCCCTGCAGTCCATACTGGCCGCAGGAGTCCTGCTGACCGGGGTCTATTTCATCAATACCCGCAAACGTACGGTGGGTCTCAGGCGCTTCCGCCGATAGCTGTTATAACGGATCAGGGAAGATTATTTGAGCAGGTCGAAACGGTGGGTGTATTTGATCGTAAAGACCTGGTTGTTCAGCCCGTCGATCAGGTCGTAATCCCTTACGATGTTAACCACCATGAAAAGCCCTGTATTTGCATTTTGCAGCCAGGCGAACCGAACATTGGCGGAAGTGATATTCGAGATATTGTTTCGCTGTATCAGGCTTTGAATATAAATCCTTGGAGTAAAGGAATAGGACAGGCGCAGGCCTCCGACCAGGGCATCTACGTTACCATTTCCAAGTTTAAGCGCATTCTGGGAGAAAGTGAGAGAGGAGACAAACCGGTCTCCGATGCGCCATTGGGCTGTCCCGCTGTTACTGATGCGTTTACCGTCAAAATAACCTCCTATAAAGGTGCGGGTACTCAGGGAAAAAGCATTGTTGGGGTTGGTGATGACCACCAGTTGCAATTCCTCATTATTATAATAGCCCACCGGAACGGTAACATCCGATATGGTAAAGGGTTCCAAAACTCCTTCGGCTGTGAAGTTGATCCCCGTATGCACCTCAAATCCACTGTTGAATTCCCAGTGGTTGTCGATATGCAGGAAGCTGGTGACCAAATCATTGTCAAAATTCCAGTAGCCCCTGTAGGAAACATGCGGACGTATCTCCAGCAACTGGCCCATATTCTGAAGGCGGAGGGCTTTTAAAACCAGGAATTCGGGTTTCTTGAATGCCGTGCGCTGCAGAAAACCAACTTCGGGATTGAATCCTTCACCCACCTGGGTGTAGCCGGCCCGAAGGTCCCAGCCATTCCAGTTGTAATTCCCGAGCAGCTTGAATGCCAGGTCATTGTCATCAATTCCCGGCGTATTGCTTTTAGCCACAAATCCGCTTACCTCTGCCTGGTTGCCGATGCCCCATTTCCCGTCCACTGCGTATACCTGGTTGTGGTCGTCCGGCAACCCGCCCAGTCCTGTACGACTTATAAAGACGCCCCCGAGGGAGGAGCGGGTCTCCGGAAAGTTATGGTTGACCCTGGCCACGGAGTAGTTGTTTTGCTCAATCCCCGCTTCTTCCACCTTATCCGTGAACATGGTCAGCAACCCTACGTTGGTGGCCCCGATCTTACCGGATAAACGGGCCCCTCCTATGATGGGAACCACACTGCCGTCCTCGGAGATCCCAATACGCCTGCTGAAGAACAGATCCACCTCCCCCGGGCTGCCTACCGTGAATTGCCCGGCATTCTCAAGAAAAAAGGCACGTTTTTCAGGAAAGAAAAGATTGAAACGGTCCAGGTTGATTTGCTGGTCGTCTACCTCCACCTGGGCAAAATCCGTGTTATAGGTAAGGTCCAGGGTCAGGCTTGGAGTGACGCTGTATTTGATATCCGCACCCACTTCAAAACGGGTATCTGTCGTTGCCGGAGAGGAGGATTTGTCATTGACGACTTCCCCGAGTACATAGGGAATCAGTTTAAGATTTCCGGGATTGGAAAGGTTCAGTCCTGTTAATTTGCCTGCCAGGGAAAGCCTTTTCATGTCAAACCCAAGCGGGAGGGAGGTCCAGTAAGCTATTTCCGTGTTCTTGCTGATGTTCCGCCTCAGGTTGAGCCCCCAGGTCTTGTCCTTTCCGGGCGCAAACCTCAGGGACCTGAAGGGGATGGCAAATTCCGCACTCCAGCCATAGTCTCCCAATTCCGGACGGACCGCCCAGGTTGCATCCCAGTTCAGGTTGGTGCCCCCTATGACGCCTCCCTGCTGCCGGTTGGCATTGAAATTGCCCTTGCCTTCATTGTCTATCTGGGCATCGTATTCCATGCCCTGGGCATTGGTGCCAAAAAGGAACCCGTTCTGCTGGTCGTTGTAGGTATCGATAATGAACAGGAAGCTGTCCTCATCGCTCAGGTCTGCATCCCTTCGGGAATCGGAGACCACGATCCCTTCAGCATCGGAATCATAGCACACTACCCCTACATAGAAGGTTTTGGCCGTATAAGCAATCCGTACCAGCGTCCGCTCAGAAACGGGCTGTCCGTAGTTGGGGCGGAGCTGGATCAAGTCTTCAATAGGGGGCACCTGCTGCCATACAGGGTCATCCAGGACATTTCCGTCAAAGGAGGGTCCCTGGACCAGTTCTGTTGCCTGATACATGGGCCGGCCTGCAACAGCCTCCCTTTTCGCAGGTTCCTGGGCATTTAAACTGGTGCGAAGGCCAAATCCGGCGCAGATCAGCAGGAGGGTGAATCGAATACCCATGAAGGAAAGGTTGGTTTGGATCTAAATATAGGTCAAAAAAAGTTTTACCCGGCTCATGAAGTCCGGACATGGCCTGCTTTTCTATGGAAGGTGTGCGCCTTTACCGGGATGGCAAAATCAATTTTTAGTATCTTTTGCGTCTAATTGGAGCCTGTGAGATTCATACTTTTTATTTTCCTTTTGGCCTTTGGAATGCAGGGTGCTGCAGGGCAGCTCAGTTATCGGCAGCAACGTGAAAAAATGGTTGCCGAACAGCTGCAGGCCAGGGATATTTACAAGTCTTCTGTGCTGGAGGCAATGGCGGAAGTTCCCCGTCATGTATTTGTTCCGGAAGATTACCGCCCCTGGGCGTACAGGGACCAGGCGCTGCCCATAGGGGAGGGGCAGACCATATCTCAGCCCTATATCGTGGCGTATATGACCCAGGCCCTTCGGCTGAGACCCGAGGACCGGGTTTTGGAGATCGGGACGGGCTCGGGGTATCAGGCTGCAATACTGTCCCTGCTAACCCGACAGGTATATACCATTGAGATCGTGGAGTCGCTTGGTTTGGCTGCTAGGGAACGCCTTAAGAGTCTCGGATATGACAATATTGCCGTGCATGTGGGCGATGGTTATAACGGATGGCCTTCCCAGGCCCCGTTTGACGCCATTATGGTCACCGCCGGGGCTGAGCAACTGCCCCAGCCACTCATGGACCAGCTGGCCGAGGATGGACGTATGATTATACCCATCGGACCCAATGGAGGGGTTCGGCAGCTCACCCTGGTCACCAAGAAGAAGGGCAAGTACAAGTTTGAAAAATTAATGCCGGTGCGTTTCGTACCCTTTGTGCGGAAGACCAAAGATCAGGACCGTTAATTCCTTTAGTCTGGTCTCCTTTACGGGAGAGGCGGAGAAAACCTCTGATTTATTCGTCTAACCGCCTTTCAGCCCGTACCTTTGCAGCAGAATTGAAAATTTAACAGAACAAGCGCATTATTATGAGTAAAGTAAAAGAAAACGATACGGTCCGCGTACACTATACTGGTAAACTGGTTACCGGAGAAGTATTTGACAGTTCTCTGGAACGCGATCCACTGGAGGTGAAACTCGGGGAGGGAAGTCTGATTCCCGGGTTTGAAAAGGGACTGATCGATATGGCAGTGGAGGAAAAGAAAACCATTACCATCCCCAAGGAAGAAGCTTATGGAGAAATCCGTAAGGAGTTGTTCCAGGAGCTGGGAAAAGACCAGTTGCCCGCCGACATTTCCCCGGAAGTGGGAATGGGCCTGGTAGCCAGGGGTGAAGATGGCAGGGAGCGCCAGCTGCGCGTAGCAGAAGTACGCGAGAGCACCATTGTGATCGATGCGAACCACCCGCTGGCAGGACAGGATCTTGTCTTTGACCTCGAACTGATAGAGATCAAATAAAGTTCAGTACATTTTATGATGATAAAAACCGCCTGGGGAACCGGGCGGTTTTCTTTTTCGGGTAGCTGTTAGGCGAACCCATGCACGGACAGGTGCCTTGGCCGAAGCGCAAAACGGATTTTACCGGGGAGGTACATCCAAATAATTTGTACCTTGACGTATATCGGTTTCCCAATGAGTTCTTCTGAGAAAAAATCCATTTCCCGCAGAAAATTCCTGGATCTTGGGGTAAAGGGATATACAGGGGCCCAATTCGCGTACGCCATGCCCATATCCATGATCTCTGCCTGCGCACAGATTGAACAGGGGGGGAATACCGTCCACGGAGTGTGCTATCACGATTGCCCGGACTCCTGCAGCTGGACGGTTACCGTCCGGGATGGGGAGGTGGTCAGTTTTGGCCCCAATGACCAAAACCCCTATACCGGGGGCAGCCTTTGCCGCAAGATGGAGAAATTCCCCCTGGATGTCACCTACCACCCCGACAGGTTATTAACCCCTTTAAAACGGGTGGGCAAAAAAGGAGCCGGGGAATTCAAACCCCTTTCATGGACAGAGGCCCTGGACGAAGTTTCTGAAAAGCTCAAGGATATCATAAAAACCTATGGGGCAGCATCCGTACTCCCCTTTGGCTATGCGGGCACACAGGGTTTGATACAGGGCAGTGTGATGAGCAACCGCTTTTTTGCCCGGATGGGGTCTTCGCTCCTGGAGGGCACGATCTGCGGTGCCACTGCGGTAGCCGGCAACACTCTTGTCAATGGTCAGACAACGGGCGTACTCCCGGAAGATATCGTCCACAGCAGGTATATCGTTTTGTGGGGAACCAATACCCTGCACTCCAATGTACACCTGTGGCCGCTGATTCAGAAAGCCAGAAAAGCAGGGGCCCGGCTGATTGTGGTCGATCCCTTCGAGTCGGCAACGGCACGGGCTTCTGACTGGCACATCCAGCCCATGCCCGGAACCGATGTGGCACTTGCCCTGGGGATGATGCATGTGATCATACGGGATAACCTCCATGACGCGGATTATATCGCAAACCACACCCTTGGGTTTAAGGAGTTAAAGGAACACGTCGCCGGCTACAGCCCTGAAATCGTATCCGGTATTTGCGATCTCCCGGAATCCGTAATCGAAGCCTTTGCCAGGGAATATGCCGCTGCCAGGCCTTCCCTGATCCGGATCCTAATCGGGATGGAACACAACCGCAACGGAGGGGATGCCTTTCGTGCCGTTGCCATGTTGCCGGGCCTCACCGGTGCCTGGAAGGACCATGGGGGAGGGCTCATGCATATGACCTATGAGCTCGCAGGCGAGGCATTGAATTACGAACGAATAAATCTTCATGAATCCATGCGTGCAGGGGAGACCCGATCCATCAACATGGTCGAATTGGGTAAGGCGCTTACCAATACCAGCACGGAGCTGCCCGTGAGGGCGCTGTTTGTATACAACACGAACCCCGTGGTTACAATGCCCAATCAAAACCTCGTGCGAAAAGGCATGGAGCAGGAACAGCTCCTGACCGTGGTCCTGGAACATTTTATGACTGATACCGCCAGATATGCGGATTATGTATTTCCCGCTACCACCCAGCTCGAACACTGGGATGTGGTGGATTCCTGGGGGCAGCGGTACATAAACCTGAACCAGCCTGCCATTTCCCCAAGGGGTGAATCCAGGCCAAATAGTGAATTCTTCAGGTTGCTGGCCGAAAAAATGGGATATACGGAGGATGCCTTCCGAGAAACAGACCTCCAGATTGCCAAATCCGTATTCCAAACAAATCACCCGTATCTGGAAGGCGTTGATTTTGATTATTTATTGAAACACGGATGGGCACGGTTTAATGTGCCGGAGCCCTGGTTACCCCATGAAAAAGGAAACTTCGGAACACCTTCGGGGAAGTGTGAGTTTTACAACCCGGGCCTGGAAAGTCAGGGAATCACCCCCCTGCCGGAGTACAAGAAAGTGCCCTATACGGAGTCTCAGCTTACTGCTTTCCCGCTGCAGTTGCTGACCATTAAATCTTCAAAGTGGTTCCTCAACACCTCCCACGCAAATGTAGCCCGTTTTCGGACGGCCGAAGGTACCCCAACCCTGGATATTTCCCCGGAGGATGCGGGATCCCGTGGAATTGCCGAAGGAGATAAAATCAGGGTTTTCAATGAGAAGGGCTCCATGCTCCTTGAGGCACGAATCGGAAAGCGGACCAGCAGGGGAGTGGTTTGTCTGCCACAGGGATACTGGCCTTCCCTGCTCGAAGGAGGGTCCTCCGCAAACGCCCTGACCAGTGACTGGCTTGCCGACCTGGGGGGAGGATCTGCGCTTCAGGACACACGGGTGGAAGTAGAAAAGGCCTAAAACGATATGGGATCCTGGCATGAAATGGCTCCGTGGATCCCGTCTGGGTTTGCTATCTTTGTTATTCGGACCCGACTCCGTAAAATCACGAAAAAACCGCCGTGGATGAGCCCTCCGCAGAGACCGAAAAAGGACTGCCCCTGGACAGGCTCAACCTTCCCGAAGGCTTCCAAATCGAAGTTTATGCTGATGGAGTCGACAACGCCCGATCGATGGCCCTGGGGGATAACGGTACCCTGTTTGTGGGGACCCGGAGGGCAAACAAGGTCTATGCCATAAGGGACACGGACGGGGATTACAAGGCAGACAGGGTTATCCTGCTGGATACAACCCTGGAAGTGCCCAACGGAGTTGCCTTCCGCAATGGGGACCTCTATGTGGCAGAGGTAAACCGGATGCTCCGGTATCCGAATATCGAAGAACAGTTGGATACCCCCCCTGAACCGGAAGTAATCTACGACGACTATCCGACGGAATTTCACCACGGTTGGAAATACATCGCTTTCGGACCGGATGACAAGCTCTACGTCCCGGTGGGGGCACCCTGTAATATCTGCGATTCGGCTTCGGTGGATCCACGCTATGCCTCTATTACGCGCATGGACCCGGACGGCACAAATCGTGAAATTGTCGCCAATGGGGTTCGGAATACCGTTGGCTTTACCTGGCATCCCGAAACCGGGGAACTCTGGTTTACAGACAACGGCCGGGATATGATGGGGGATGATTTACCCCCCTGTGAACTCAACCGCGTAAGTGAAGTGGGCCAACATTTTGGGTATCCCTTCTGCCACGGCGGGACCATTCCGGATCCGGAGTACGGGGATCAGCGCCCCTGTTCGGATTTTGTCCCACCCGTACAGAATCTGGGGGCACATGTGGCACCCCTGGGCGTCAAATTTTATACGGGGGACATGTTCCCGGAATCCTATCGCGGCCAGGTTTTCATCGCGGAGCACGGGTCCTGGAACCGGTCTTCCAAGGTGGGCTACCGGATTACCATGGTAACGCTCGATGGCAATGAGGCTACACGTTATGAGCCCTTTATCGATGGCTGGCTGGATGAGGCCTCCCAGGAGGCTTTCGGCCGGCCGGTGGATCTGCTGCTGTTGCCGGATGGCTCTATGCTGATTTCAGATGATGTGGGAGATGCTATTTACCGCGTGACCTATTCAGGGTCCTGACTGTTCGATAGTCACATGGTTTTATTTCCTGAAACCTGTCGTAAATTAAAATTTGGCGGTGGGACGAAACCTGGCAGAGGGGCCATCGGAAACACCCTGAAATGGGCAGAGAACATGGTAAAATATCATGTTTTGGAAATAAGGAGGCCCTTATCTTTAGTCACTGATTAAAAACAAATATCCCTAACCAATTCAAACCAGTCCCATGAAGGTATTTGACGAGAAGCATATTAAGAACATTGTATTTGTAGGGGCCCATGACAGTGGTAAGACCACCCTGGCCGAAACCATGTTGTTCGAGGCCGGCCTTATCAACAGGCGTGGCTCGGTGGAAAGCAAAAACACGGTATCCGACTACCACGAAATAGAGCAGGAGCGGGGAAGCTCGGTATTTGCCACCCCCCTTCACACCGAATGGCGGAACTATAAGATCAATATCATCGACACCCCCGGCCTGGATGATTTTATAGGAGAGATCCTTTCATCCATCCGTGTGGCGGATACCATTGTCACCGTTGTAAACGCTCGCAACGGGGTGGAAATCGGTACGGAAATCATCTGGAATTATGTCGGCACATACAACAAGCCGACGGTATTCGTCATAAACCAGATTGACCACCCAAGTGCCAATTTTGAAGAGAGTTTCAGGCAAATAAAGGAGTTGGTAGGGAACAATGCGGTACAGATACAGTATCCGTTGACCGTGGATGGCGCCCAGTGCATCATTGATGTGCTGAAGATGAAGATGTATAAATTTCCACCGGAGGGAGGGAAGCCCGAAAAACTGCCGATCCCTGAAGATCAAAAGGCGGTGGCAGATATCCTTCACAATGAACTGGTGGAAAAAGCAGCCGAAAACGACGAGGAGCTGCTGGAATTGTTTTTTGAAAAAGGCACCCTCTCGGAAGATGAGATGCGGCAGGGTATCAAAGCCGGGATGCTGAACCACGAACTCTTTCCGGTATTCTGTGTCTCCGCTCTGAATGACATGGGCAGCGGCCGGCTCATGGGCTTTATCGACAATGTGGCCCCCGCAGCAGCAGATTTGAAACCGGAACAAAGTGTAGAGGAAAAGATGGTGGAACCCAGCATGGAGGCACCAACTACCCTGTTTGTTTTCAAGACAGTACACCTTCCCAACCTGGGACAGATCACCTTTTTCAAAGTAAAATCGGGGGTGGTCAGAGCAAACGACAAACTGGTGAATTCCCGCAACGGGGAGACCGAGATTTTACACCAGCTGTTTATCATGGATGGTAAGAAACGGGAACCGGTAAACAAACTCGTGGTGGGGGATATAGGGGCAAGCCTTAAGTTGAAGTTCACCGAGACGAACGACACCCTGCACGAGGAAGACCAAAAGGTTACCATTCGTCCTATCGCGTATCCGCAGCCCCGGACAATGAGGGCCATTTCCGCCGAACAGCGCAATGAAGAGGAAAAATTAAGCGATGCCTTACGCAAAATCCACAGTCAGGACCCTACGGTGGAGGTGTTTTATTCCAAAGAACTAAAACAACAAATCCTTGGATGCCAGGGAGAATTACATCTGGCTACCGTCGACTGGATTCTCGAGAACATCTATGGCGTTAAGGCGGTATTTGAAAAACCCCGTATTGCCTACAGGGAAACTATCAAAAGGGCGGCTACAGCCAATTACAGGCATAAAAAACAATCCGGGGGTGCCGGGCAGTTTGCTCAGGTGCACATGAAGATCGAGCCCTGGTATGATGGCATGCCCGAACCGGAAGGGTTCAATATCAGGGGCAGGGAAGAGGTCGAACTCCCGTGGGGCGGCAAGCTCATTTTCTATAATTGCATTGTAGGGGGGGTCATCGACCTGCGCTACCTGCCTTCCATCAAAAAAGGTATCCTGGAGGTGATGGAGTCCGGCCCGTTGACGGGATCTTATATCAGGGATGTCCGTGTAATGGTGTACGACGGGAAAATGCACTCGGTGGATTCCAACGATATCTCTTTTAAAATTGCCGGATCCCATGCGTTTAAAGAAGCTTTTTTAAACGCCAGGCCCCAATTGCTCGAACCGATCCGGAAACTCACCGTAAAGGTACCTGAAGATATGGTGGGGAACGTAATGACCGATTTGCAATCCCGCCGCTCGGTGATCCTCGGTATCGACAGCCTGGACCAGTACCAGATCCTCAAGTGTGTGACTCCAGAAGCGGAGCTGTACGGGTATTCCACGGATTTACGATCCCTTTCCCAGGGGAAAGCGACCTTTAAATCTGAATTTTCATCCTTTGAACCCGTCCCGGACCATATTCAGAAGGGGCTGGTCAGGGAGATGGAAGCAGTCTGAGGGAAATAGGGCTTTAGTGCCTGCCGAATTGTTTTAAGTCAGAAATGGGAAGTGTTTAAAGGGGCCCATTAGGTATTTTAGCCCGGGTTTCCAGCATCTTTCAGGAGTTGGCTGGCCCCATTCTTTAATATTTGGGTATCTATGCCACAGGCCAAAAGATGGTAGCCAAGGGCGGCGTATTCCCTGTAGGATTCCATTTCTGTGGTAAGTATTCCCAGGGCCGTCTCCTTTGACCCGATTTCAGCGATCTTTCGAATGATTTCTTTAATTCGTTCATGGGTGACATCTCCCGGAATCCCCAGGCTCATCGATAAATCATAAGGTCCTATAAAAAGGGCATCCACGCCGGGTACCCGGGAAATTCCAGCCGCGTTCACAGCCCCCGGTTCGTCTTCAATCTGAAGGATACACGCAATCCGATCATTGGCAACTTCCAGATATTCGGAAAAAGTGCTCCCATATCCCTGAGCCCGGCTCACACCGACACCCCGGTTGCCCAAAGGGGGGTATTTGCAGAAGGAAACCGCTTTCTGCGCCTCTTCCTCGGAGGAAATCCTTGGAAAAATCACGCCTTCAGCACCTGCATCCAACACCTTTGCTACATAGGCAGCAGTTGCTTCCGGGACCCGAACCGCGGCAAAACAGGAATCCGAGACAGCCCTTAACATATTTTCAAGGGTTTCGAAACTTATGGCTGAATGTTCCAGATCAATGAACAGCCAGTCAAAACCGGCGTTGGAAGCTATTTCAACGATTTCCGGGGAGGGTATGGTGATAAGCAGGCCATTGAGTTTTTCCCCGGATCTAAGTGCGTTGCGGAACGGTTTAATCATTTGTCAGCGATACTAAGTGTTCTATAATTTATATTATGTCAAATAGAAAATATACCTATAACCCGGCAATACCTGTTATTGAGGGGTTACCTCCCCCACATACCGGATCATGTTTCGTTGGTTACTGTAAACAGTCAGGATGGCTCGCCTATTTGAAAAAATCCGCAGGTTGCATTGAAGGACCTCAGTCTTGTCCTTCAGATTAAAGTCGAGATCGTAGTATTTTTTCTTTTTGTTCCTGCCGGTTGTAATGTCCGTGGCCGGCCCCTCGAATGCTACGCCCTCGGCGCGTCCATAAGTCTGGTTCACCTGCCGTTCCCCGTAATACGGTAATTGTACTTCCACCATATCTCCCTCCATTTTCAGGAAATTTGCGGTACCGGTGAGGTCTATCCGGTTAACGCTGCTCCCTGGCGGGATAAGGCCGGCATTCGCCACCCGGTTCATACTGCTTGTTTGCAAGGGCTCTGCCCACCGGGCCTTAAACCTGAAATCCCGGTTGGTTACCATATCTTCCATTTTATCCCAGGTACCGGAAGAAAGAGGTTCTTTAGCGGTTCCGCAGCTGCTGAGTGCTAAAAGTTGAAACGCCA
>JARRQA010000040.1:0-10843 GCA_037382325.1 Robiginitalea sp. | reverse complement strand
TGAAGAAATTTCTTTGTTATTACCCTTAATACCAGTATTTTAGTTTTGCCATAGCATAAGTAGGTTAAGTTTATGGTAAGATTTGGGATGAAAAGGGCGGAGTCTTCTCTGCCCTTTTCTGATTCTAAAGGGTACAAAAAACCCCGGAGGGAATCCGGGGTTTTTTTATTGGTCTTCAGCGCTTCTTATTTATGCGCCTCATATTCCTCGGAGACTTTACTCCAGTTGATAACACTGAAGAAGGCTTCGATGTATTCCGGACGTCGATTCTGGTAATGGAGGTAATATGCGTGCTCCCACACGTCGATGCCCAGAATCGGATATCCGCCGCAACCGACATTTGGCATCAGGGTGTTGTCCTGATTGGGCGTGGAACAAATGTCTACTTTTCCACCTTCATGAACACATAACCAGGCCCATCCGGAACCAAACCGGGTGGCAGCAGCCTTGCTGAAGGCATCCTTGAATCCTTCAAAGGAACCAAAGGCCTCATTTATAGCTGAAGCCAGGGCACCTTCAGGGGTCCCTCCACCATCCGGGGACATAACCTCCCAGTAAAGACAGTGATTGAAATAGCCACCACCGTTGTTTCGCACAGCGGTGTTAGACATATCCAGATTGGTGAGGATATCCTCGATGGATTTTCCCTCCAGGTCTGTTCCCTCAATGGCGGCGTTCAATTTTGTGGTATATCATTGTGGTGTTTTGTATGGTGAATCTCCATGGTCCGTGCATCGATATGCGGTTCAAGCGCATCGTATGCATAGGGTAAATTGGGTAGTTGGAATGACATAGGTCTTAATTTATTTGTTAAAAATCATGTTGATCAAAAATACTGATTTTAACAAACACTTTGCGCTAATTAATTGTTAAGAACCAGGGTAGAATCCTTATTTTGCAATGGATGACTGCCGATTCTAAAGCTTTCAGGATTTACGATGCCTCTGCCGGGTCTGGTAAAACCTTTACTTTGGCAAGAGAATACCTGATACTTTTACTGAGGCCGGGAGCCAGGCAGGCATTCCGGCAAATCCTGGCCATAACATTTACAAACAAGGCCGTTGCAGAACTCAAGAACCGTATTTTAAAAAATCTCACCGAATTTGCTGCCGTAACCGAACCCCGGTCGGCACCTGACCTGTTCCACGCCGTGCAGGAAGCCCTGCAAACCGATTCGCAAACCCTTATACGCAGAAGTCAAACCGTTTTGCAGGAATTGCTCCACAACTATGCCTTTTTCGATGTTTCCACCATCGACAAGTTCAATCACCGCATCCTCAGAACCTTTGCCCAGGACCTGGATTTACCTTCCAATTTCGAAGTCGTCCTGGATACCGACACGCTGCTTCGGGAGGCCGTAGATGCACTGGTGGAGAAGGCTGGCGAGCATTCTAAATTGACAGAGGTCCTGATAGACTTCGCACTTGAAAAAGCCGAAGAGGACCGGAGTTGGGATATCAGCTGGGATCTTTTTGAAATGGGAAAGTCCCTGTTCGATGAAAACCAGCATTCCTTTCTGAGGGAGTTTTCGGGAAAAAGCATTGACGACTTCCTTCGCCTGAAAAAGGCACTTCTCAAAAAACGCAAACAGGTGGAGGATGCATTATTGAGAACGGCTGACGAAATTCTTGGGCTTTTGGAGACCCATCAATTGGAACAATCCGATTTCAGCGGAGGGTATTTCCCGAAGTTTCTACATAAAATCTCCCGGGGGGCATTTGATCAGGATTTCAATGCGGGATGGAAGCAAAATTTTGGAGAGGAACCCCTGTATCCAAAAAGAGTTTCCGAAGCAACGAAAAGTCTTTTGGACCAGTTACTGCCGCAACTGACCACGGGCTTCCAAGGCATCCGGGAGGGGGTCACAAGACGCAAATTCCTTGTAAATGCTTATTATCAGATAGCCCCTTTTACCGTTCTTGGCATGCTGCAACAGGAACTCGACACTTTAAGGGAAGAGGGCGGGTATCTGCCTATTTCCTCATTCAACTCCATCATTGCCAGGGAATTGAAAGACCAGCCGGCGCCTTATATCTACGAAAGGTTAGGGGAGCGTTACCGGCATTATTTCATCGATGAATTCCAGGATACTTCGGAAATGCAGTGGATGAACCTGGTCCCCCTCATCGGGAATGCCCTGCAAGGACAGGACGATCAGGGAGAGCAGGGCTCTCTTGTCCTGGTTGGAGACGCCAAACAGGCAATATACCGATGGCGGGGTGGGAAAGCTGAACAATTCCTGAGGCTGATCGACGGCAGCGGAAACCCGTTCGCCCTGGAACCCGGCAGGGAAGCCCTGCCCAGAAATTTCCGAAGTCACAGGCCCCTGATAGAGTTCAACAATGATTTCTTCAGTCATCTGAGCACCTATATGAGCCAGGAAGCCTATGCTGAGCTGTTTTTAAAAGGAAACCGACAGGTGCACCATCACGACAAACCCGGTCTGGTGCAGATCGATTTTATCCCCAGGGATGCCGAATCCGCTGAAAAAGAATACCTGGACAGGACGCTGGAAACCATCAAAGAGCTGATCTCGAAGGGATATGCCTACCGGGATATCTGTATCCTTACGCGGCTCACCAGGGAAGGCGTCCTTCTTTCAGACCACCTGATGAAGGCAGGAGTACCGGTCATTTCCTCCGAAACCCTGCTGCTCAAAAAGCATCCGGAAATACAGTTCCTGATCCATTTGCTGAACTACCTTTTAAATCCGGAAGATCAAAACCATGTTTTTGGGATGCTGCTTTTCCTGGGCCGGGATAAAAAGGGCCTCCATGGATGGATCACCAGCCATTTGGATACGATAGATTCCCTGCTGGAAGAAGATTATCAGTTCAACCCCAGGGTGGCACGCCTCAAACCAGTGTATGACCTGCTGGAGGAAGCTATTGTCAAATTCTCTCTGGGCGGAGCGGAAGACGCCTATCTGATTTTCCTGATGGACCTGGTGCTGGAAGTCGGCCAGAATCGCGACTCCTCCATACAGGCCTTCCTGGAATACTGGGAAGCCAAAGAAGACAAACTGAGCATCCTTGCCCCGGAAGGTTTCAATGCGGTTACCCTGATGACCATCCATAAAGCCAAGGGCCTGGAATTCCCGGTGGTTATCCTGCCTTTCGCAGACACCTCCATATACCGGGAAAAAAACGAAAAAATCTGGATGGAGGTCGACCCCGGCCAGTATGAAGGTTTCCGGTACGTTTTGCTGGGGATGAAAAAAGAACTGCTCGAATACGATTCGCCTGCCCCGGAACACTATCGGGAGGTGCGCGAAAAGCAGGAACTGGATGCATATAACCTACTCTATGTGGCGCACACCAGGGCCATCAAAGCCCTCTATGTGATCAGCAGGGAACGCAATTCCGGAGACGCCAGGGGAACCCCACAAAAATACGGGGACCTTTACACGATTTATCTCAGGGACAAAGATCTTTGGGCAGAAGGGAAGACCTCCTACTCCTTCGGGTCTCTGGACACTCAGCACGATTCCTCACAACTCCCCCCCAGGGTCCCGGTACATTTCAGGTATTCGGCAAGGGATGAAAACACCCTTAGTTTCGTCACCAAACCAGGCCGCCTTTGGGGGTCGGAGCGCGCGGAGGCAATGCGCTATGGCAATGTGCTCCATTACGCCCTCAGCCTGATTTCATACCGTGAAGACATCGAAAAAACCCTGGAGCAGCTGGTTCTGGAGGGCCATTTAAAGAAACGGGAAACCGAGAACATGCAGCATCTGATCTTACAGGTAGTAGACCATCCTTTGCTGTCCCCGTATTTTGAGTCCGGAATCCGGGTATTTAACGAACGGGAAATCCTAACCAAAAATGGCCAGGTTTTAAGGCCCGACCGAATGGTTTTCCGAAAGGAAGGGGCCACTGTGCTTGATTATAAGACCGGTTACCGAAAACCGGAGCACCGTACCCAGGTCCAGGCCTACCGGCAGGCAGTTGAAGAAAGCGGCTATTCGGTGGAATCTGCTATATTAGTCTACATTCATGAAAATAAAATAACCCCAGAATTCCTATAACATGTACGGATCTATCAAAAAGCACCTTGAGAACGAATTAATCGCAATTAAAGAAGCAGGCCTCTTTAAAGAGGAGCGTATCATCACCTCGCCCCAGGGCCCGGTCATTAAAATCTCAACTGGGCAGGAAGTCCTCAACTTTTGCGCCAATAACTATCTGGGGCTCTCCGCTCACCCGGAAGTAATCAAAGCCGCCAAAGATACCCTGGACAGTCATGGGTTCGGGATGTCTTCTGTACGGTTTATCTGCGGGACCCAGGATATCCATAAAAAACTGGAAAAAAGGATCGCGGACTTTTACCAGACGGAGGATACCATCCTCTACGCAGCTGCCTTTGATGCAAATGGCGGCCTTTTTGAGCCCCTCCTCGGCCCTGAGGATGCCATCATTTCCGATTCCCTCAACCATGCTTCGATCATCGACGGGGTACGTCTTTGCAAGGCAAAGCGCTACCGGTACGCGAACGGGGACATGGAAGACCTGGAGAAACAATTGAAACAAGCCGTGGCGGATGAAGCCCGTTTTAAAATTATCGTGACTGACGGGGTTTTCTCCATGGATGGTCTGGTAGCCCCCCTGGATGAGATCTGCGACCTGGCAGATCAATACGATGCGATGGTAATGATCGATGAATGCCATGCTACCGGATTCATCGGAGCCCATGGAATAGGGACCCTGGAGGAGAAAGGCGTTATGGGCCGGGTCGACATCATCACAGGCACCCTGGGAAAAGCCCTCGGAGGGGCTATGGGCGGGTACACCACCGGGAAAAAGGAAATCATCGAAATGCTTCGGCAGCGTTCCCGTCCATACCTGTTTTCAAACAGCCTCGCCCCCGCCATCGTAGGGGCATCCCTCAAGGTTTTTGACCTGATTGAAAAGGACAACAGCCTGAAAACACGCCTGGATGAAAACACGGCTTACTTCAAAAAGGGTATGAAGGAGGCAGGATTCGATATCATCGACGGGGATTCAGCCATTGTCCCGGTTATGCTTTACGACGCCAAGCTTTCCCAGGAAATGGCAGACAGGCTTCTCGAAAAGGGTATCTATGTGATCGGTTTCTTTTACCCCGTTGTACCCAAGGGTAAAGCCCGGATTCGCGTACAGCTATCGGCGGCACATGAGCGTTCCCATCTGGATAAGGCCATTGCTGCCTTCACGGAAGTCGGGAAAGAATTAAAAGTGATTTAAATTAGAGGTACTATAAATATTAGGTATACAGGTGTGAAAACAACCCTGAAAAAATAGGGGTTTGATTTTGTTAATAATTTTTAACAACTTACATTTGCGTCTGATAAACACTTAAACTTAAAATTTTGAACATGAAACAGCTTAGCAGATTATTGGTTGTTGCCCTTATTTTATTAGGGTTTAACAATGTCCAAGCTCAGGATGAGGATAATCCATGGCAGTTTACCCTTGGTATTAATGCGGTCGATGTTTACCCAACGAACTCTGACCCCGCTTCTTTCCTGCCTTCCTATGAAACAGGAGCTTTGTTTGATGAGTACTTCAATGTTAACGACCACTGGAACATCCTGCCGTCCATCTCTTACCTGGGAATTTCCCGGTACGTAGGAGACGGGTTCTCCGTTGGTGTTCGCGGTTCCCTGAACCGTATCGACAAACTCGGAGATCTTAAGGTTGACGACGTTTCACACTATGCTGTTGACGGTACAATTAAATATGCTTTCCTCCGCAATACCCGCTTCGATCCTTTTGTTGAGTTCGGTGGTGGTTATACCTGGGTGGATGAAATCGGAGCCGGAACTGTTAATGGTGGCCTTGGTTTCAACTACTGGTTCAACGATTGGCTGGGTGCTACCCTGCAGTCCTCCTACAAATACACCTTCGAGGATTACGGAGTAACGCACTTCCAGCACATGGCAGGTCTTTCCATCCGTTTCGGTGGAACCGACACTGACGGGGATGGCATCTACGACAAGGATGATGCCTGTCCTGAAGTTCCCGGACTGGAAGCTTTCAACGGATGTCCTGACAGCGATGGTGACGGAATCGAGGATTCCAAAGACGCCTGTCCGAACACTCCCGGACCAAAAGAATACAACGGATGTCCTGACAGTGACGGAGATACCGTAATCGATAAAGATGATGCATGTCCAAACACTCCTGGTCTCGTAGCCCTTGCCGGATGCCCCGATGCAGACGGAGACGGTGTTGCCGATAAGGATGATGATTGCCCGAATGAGGCAGGACCTGCCGAAAATAACGGATGCCCATGGCCAGATCGCGATGGTGACGGTATTCCGGACAAAGATGATATGTGTCCTGACCTTGTTGGAACTGTTGCAAACAACGGTTGTCCTGAGGTAACAGAATCAGTCCGCAAGGCGCTTCTGGATTACGCTAAAACCATCCTGTTCGATACTGGAAAATCCACTATCAAACCAGAATCTGAAGAAGTTCTGAACAACATTGCAGACATTCTGGATGACTATCCGAACGTAACTTTCAGAATTGAAGGTCACACCGATAGCACAGGTAGTGAAGAACTGAACCAAAGACTTTCTCAGGAAAGAGCTCAGTCTGTAATGAATTACCTGATTGAGAAAGGTATTCCTTCAGATCGAATGACTGCCGTTGGATACGGAGAAGAGCGTCCGATTGCCGACAACAGCACTCGTGAAGGCAGGAGGACCAACCGTAGGGTGGAAATCCACGGTGAAACTCCCAACAACTAAGAAGGTTGTAAATACCAAGACTAGTAAAAGCCCTGGCATAATGCCGGGGCTTTTTTATTTTTATCCATATGCAATCCTTCTTAGAATCAGTACTCCATGATTTTACCTCCTGGAAGACCAACCCGGAGGATTGTATATTTATTCTCCCCAGTAAAAGGGCCGGATTCTTCCTGAAGAATCTAATGGCACGCAAGGCAGGCAATACCCTGCTGGCGCCCCGGATACTGAGCATAGAAAATTTTGTAGAACAGTTATCAGGATTGCGGTACGCAACACCGACAAAACTTCTTTTCAGCTTGTATGAAGCCTACCTCGATCAGGATGGCATAGAAAAGGAATCATTCTTTGATTTCAGCAAGTGGGGGCAAATGTTGCTGCAGGATTTCAATGAAATTGACCGCTATCTCGTAGAAACGGATGAGTTCTTCCGGTTTCTGAGTTCCATACAGGAAATAAAGCAATGGACGCTCGACGGTTCGTCCACCCCGATGATCGATAAGCGTGTCCGGTTCTGGAAATCCCTCAAACCCCTCTACCATCGTTTCAGGAAGAACCTGGAAGCAGAAGGGCTTGGGTATCAGGGACAAGTCTATCGCCGGGCTGTGGAAAGGCTATCCGGGTATTTGCATGAGCATCAGGGGATAACACACATTTTTTTAGGGTTTAACGCCCTGAACCGATCAGAAGAAGAAATCATTCAAAAAATATTAAAAGAAGGAAATGCCCAGATTTACTGGGATGCCGATCCCCACTATCTGGACAATCCTGTCCACGATGCAGGTCTCTTTATCCGGAAACATAAAAATTCATGGGAATCCCTACAGGATGCTTCCCTTAAAGGGATCAGCAAACACCTGACATCCGCAAAGACCATCTCAATCACGGGATTACCGAAATCGGTCAGCCAGAGTAAATTTTGCGGAACACTTGTCGAATCTATTCTGGAACAGAAGAATGGGGATCTTTCAAACACTGCCCTGATCCTGGGAGAAGAATCACTTCTGAACCCGGTTTTGCATGCGCTGCCAGGGAACTTAAAAGGGGTCAACATCACGATGGGCTACCCCATGAAGGACACCCCCACAGCACATCTTTTCGGAATTCTCTTTGAAATGTTCCTCGGGCATGGTTCCAAGGGGTTTCCTCTCAAAGAAGTTCTGAAAGTACTTTCCCATCCGTTCCTTCAGAATTGGTTTGGCGATACGGGTTTCGATTCCGGGGAAGCCAGTCGGACCCTCATACGGGAAAACACCTTTTACGTAACGTACGAAGACCTGGAAAAATTCCGGTTACCCGGGGCGCTGCAGCCTCTTTTTAGCCTGAACGCCACTACGAGCCCCGGGGATGTTATCCAGCGATGCCTCTCCCTGATCGAAAGGTTAAGACCTTTTTACCAAAAAAAGGGAAGCTCCCTGAGTCTTGAATACCTGCATCATTTTCATCTCCTCTTCAATCAACTCGATGACCTCTGCAGGGAATACCCCTTTATCAACAGCCTTAAATCCCTACGAATGCTTTTCGATCAACTCCTGCAGGAGGATCGAATCGATTTTCAGGGGGAGCCCCTTGAAGGGCTGCAGATCATGGGGATGCTTGAAAGCCGCAACCTGGATTTTGAAACGGTGATTATTACTTCCGTAAATGAAGGGATCCTTCCCTCGGGAAAAAGCAATAATTCCTTCATCCCTTTCGATGTAAAAAAAGCCTTTGGGCTACCCACCTATAAAGAAAAAGATGCGGTGTACACCTATCACTTTTACCGGCTGCTGCAACGCGCAAAGCAAATCTATATCACTTACAATACAGAGCCTGATGTGCTCGAAGGTGGGGAACCCAGCCGCTTTGTCCGCCAGTTGCAAAATGACCCTGTTCTGTCTTCTTATGTACGGCACAGTCTGGCAGCCCCAAAAGTGGGCACCCTCCCAAAGGAAACACCGGAAATAATCAAGAGTACAGCCCTTCTTAATATGCTACGGGCCAAGGCAGTTGCAGGCTTCTCACCAACTGCCCTGAGCCAGTATATCGCTGATCCCATGGTTTTTTACCGTAAAAACCTGTTGGGAATCCGGGAATCAGATGAATTAGAGGAAACCATCGCGGCCAACACTTTCGGGACCGTGATCCACGAAAGCCTCGAAGCCCTTTACCGCCCGCTAGTGGGAGAAATCCTGACAAAAGAACATATTGCCCATTTGAAAAATAACGCCCCCCGGGAATTGCACAATGCATTTAAGGAGCATTATCTAAAAGGGACAACTGCCAGCGGAAAAAACCTCATCGCGCTGCGGGTTATGGGAAAATACCTCGACATGTTCCTGGAAATGGAAACTTTGCGAATCCACAGACATGAAGTTCGCATCCTGGGGGTTGAAGAAAAAATGGACCGAAAACTCAATGATGTCCCGGGCCTTGAATTCCCGGTATTGCTCAAGGGAACTGTAGACCGGATCGAAGAGGTTGACGGCCAATTGCAAATCATAGACTACAAAACCGGCAGGGTAGAACCCGGAGATCTGAGGATCGGGAATTGGGAAGACCTTCATACAGACCCCGCCAAATCAAAGGCCTTTCAGGTCCTCTGTTATTCCTGGCTGATACAGGGACAGGACATCTATCCAAGTTCCGGTTTTAAAGCAGGGGTTTTCTCCTTTAAAAAAATTGCCTCAGGCGTTCAATGGTATGGTCGACAGGTTGAGAAAAGAAAATACGATGAATTCATTACTGAAGAGGTCCTGGATCAGTTCAGGGGCACCCTTCAGGCCCTTACTGAAACTATCTTCAATCCGGAAGTACCCATTACCGAACCGGTGCTGAACTGATTATTTCAGATCAGGACGGGTGGGACGCACCTCTATTTTGCTGGGCAGGGTCCTTGGATGCATTTTGAGTAGATCGAGGACAAGCATCCCGATATCCTCAGGTTGTATTTTCCAGGAATCTGCCTCATTGGGAACATGGTCATTGAAGTAGGTAGCTACCGATCCGGGCATAATGGTGGAGACTTTTATGTCATAGGGTCTCAGGTCCAGCATAACAGCCTGCGTAAACCCGACCACCCCGAATTTAGTGGCATTATACCCAGCACCTTTTGGGAAGAAGTTCGTCCCTGCAAGACTGGCGATAGTGATGTAGTATCCCCTTGATTTCTTTAAAGCGGGCAATGCCGCCTTGAGGGTGTGATATACACCACTCAGGTTGGTGTCGATCATCCTGTTCCAATCCTTTTCCTCCAGTTCATCTACTGGTGCAAAATGCCCGACCCCCGCATTGGCTACTGCCACATCCAACTGCCCCCATTGTTCCTGTATCTTCTGAACTGCGGCTTTCTCATCAGCCATACTTGTGACATCCGAGACCAGAGGCAGCACATTTTTGGTCCCCAATCCTTTTGCTGCATTGTCGAGGGCCTCCTTATGCCGGCCACTTATGGCCACCTTCATACCCTGTTTCAATAATATTTCTGCGATTCCATAGCCAATCCCTTTGGAGCCCCCGGTGATATAGGCGACCTTCCCTTCTAATTCTTTCATGTTTCTCCTTTTTATAACGTGCCTGAAGCTACAAAATATCCTGAACATCCCTTCGAAAGCATGCCACCTGCAAAAATCCATGCGCTATTTTGAATCTTACGGAAATTGTCTTTATTTTTGCCGTCTAGTTCACGGGGGATTAGCTCAGCTGGCTAGAGCGCTTGCATGGCATGCAAGAGGTCACCGGTTCGACTCCGGTATTCTCCACGATCAAGCGCAACGTTCAGGAATTGAACTTGTGATCGAAAACTAAGAAAACCGCCAAGTTTACTTGAGCGGTTTTTTTGTTTTTGAGCATCCGTGCACCAGCACGGCGATTCCTGAACGTTGCATTTGCAGGACTGAAGATCATCCGGAGCAACGCAGTTACTCCGGTCCATACTGATCCGCCAAATTTATTTGTGCGGATTTTTTGATTTCAGACACCTGAGCCGACAGGTGAAGCGAACTGTAATTGCAGGACTGGAGATCATCCGGAGCAACGCAGTTACTCCGGTCTAAACAGTTCTACTAAATTTGCTTTAGCAGATTTTTGTTTTCAGACACCTGAGCCGATAGGCAAAGTGAACTGTATTTGCAG